>NZ_CP058334.1:321168-642336 GCF_013391085.1 Natronomonas halophila
GCTTGCACGTCGTAGCCGTTGACGACGCCGGGGATGTTGACGATTTTCGCGACGACGTAGAAGGTTCGTTCGGTGGGTTCGTCCCGGGAGCCACGCGGGACGCTGACCGAGACGGAGGCCGACCCCTGTTCGCCCTGGTCGCTGGCGACGATGTTCGGTTCACCGTTCTGGCTTGGGTTCTCGGCGTCGTAGACGAACAGGTCGAGGTGCGGACTGCCCTTCGCCATTCCGTCGTTGCCGCCGCTGTAGTCGTCGAACTCGATTGAAGCCGTGAAATCCCCGCCCGGAACGGTCACGTAGCCGGCGACCGCGCGGGAGTCCTCGGGGATGTACGTCCCGACGGATTCGCGGTACTCTTCGTCGTAGTCGCTGTCGCCCAGTTCCGGGAACACGTCATCGCCGAAGAGGTTCCGGGAGACGGCGTCGACGGCGGCGTCGGGGTTCGCACGTCCGAAACCCTCGTAGGGGTCGCGGCCGCCGTGGGTGTAAACCGGCGCGTGCGGTGGCGACTTCGCGGCGTGGTAGGGAGCGGCCGTAAAGGCCGTCTCGGAGGCCGTCGCGAGGATGACCTGCTTGAGGCGGTAGGTCCAGTCGAGCGCATCGCCCTTGTCCATGTTCGCCAGTTCCTCCGGCGTCGGCAGTTGGATGGAGTCGGGCGCTTCCTCCTCCATCGCCTGCGCGACGAGTCCGGAAACGCCACAGACGTACGGCGAGGCCATCGACGTGCCGCCGAGGGACGCGTAGTCACGCGGCGGGTCGTTGGCGTCGAAGGATTCGTCGGGACTCGCAGCGCTGACGGACCGGACGAGTTCGTAATAGGAGGGAACCGGGTACGGCGTTCCGGCCACGCCCGTTCCGAGCAGGACCAGGAAGTCGTCGATGTCGCCGCCAGGGGCCGTCACGTCGGGCTTGCGGTCGACGTCGTTTTCGTCCTCGTCGATTGTGCCGACGCCACCCGCGGAGTACGGCGTCAGTCCGTCGAACGGGCCGGTCGCGGCGACCGAAATCGGCTCGTCCATGCCCGCAGGGACGCTGTTGCCGTTGGCGGGCGTCATGAAGTTACCGGCGGCGGCGACTGGCAGGATGCCGGCCTGTGCGATGTCCTTCAGCGACGCCGGCGTCTCATCGAGGGTGCCGCCGAAGGCACCGAGCGGGAGCCCGTAGGCGTAGCCCCACGACATGTTGACCGCGCGGATGTTGAACGTCTTCGCGAACTCCTCGGCGTGGTTGCCGAGGTCGACTGTCGGGCCGCTCAGACCCTGCAAGCCGACAAGCGACATATCCGGCGCGAGTCCGGGATGGACCGTCTGTGGGCCGCCCTCGGCGCGGGCACCCTCGGTGACTTCGGCCGGCGGGATGTAGGAGCCGTAGGCGATTTCCTTGAGTCGGCCGGTGGTCGGGTTACCGTTCTGGGCCTGCTGGGCCGCGGGCGCCGCCGCGTTCGTCTCCATCGGACGGACCCGAACGGTGTAGGTCGCCGTTCCCGAATCGTGAACCGCGGGTTCGTCCGCGATAATGCTATCCAGTCGGAGCGGCGACTCGTGGACTATCTCGTCGTCGAGAACGATTTCGACCTTGACGTTCTCGCCGAGGGCCGACACGAACACCGACGACGTCGCGTGGACGTCAACCTCGTATTCGATGAAGTCGCCAGGCAGAAGGATGGCCTGTGGCTTGTCGACCTCCGTGTTATCGTAGTCGATGGCCGACCCACGGCCCGTCCCGGTCATGATGCCCGCACAGTGGGAGCCGTGGCCGTTGGGGTCACGCGGCCTGTCGAAGTTGCCGTAGCGGCCGCCGGCGTCGTACCAGCCGACGGTCTTCGGCATCGGTTCGTCGCTGTCGTCGTCGAGGAACGCGAAGGGGTCGTCGGCCGGCTTCAGTTCACCGGAAACCTCGAACAGCGAGAGGGTAACCCGGAAGTCACAGTTCGTGTTCGTGTACTGCTCGGCGACGAACCGGTATGTCGCCTCGGGGTCGATTTCGACGCCCGAGAGCGTCTCGGGCATCCCCGCCGTCGCCGCTCGGGCGACTTCCGACCACGAACCGTCCGGCCCCTGAATATCCAGCCGGAGTTCGAGGTCGTTCGTGTTGTCCTGATAGGGACTCCAGTGGAGTTCGGCGGCGAGCTGGACGGGGTCGCCGCTTTCGGACAGTTGCTCGGTCACCACGGTGCTCGGCACGAACGGTTCGGTCGTCACTTCCGATCCCTCGACGAAGGTTCCGGGACCGGCAGTTCCCGTTCGGAACTCCTCGATTTGGTCGCCAATCTGAGTGATATCACGGTCGCTCGCTTCGGGGTCGATGAGGCGAAGCCCGTCGTCCTCGATGAGAGCAGTAACCCCGTTGAACGGCCCGAGTTCGGGGTGGCGGGCGCTGATACCGGAGTCTGTCAGCGCCAGCGTCCGGTCGGGGCGGCCACGGAACCCGCGGTCCCAGACCTTCTGGGCTTCGACAGTCCGCCAGTTGAGCAGGCGACTGTCCAGTTCGAAGTCCTCGGCGGCCGCCGAACCGGCCGCGCCGAGTCCGAGGGCGCTGGCTCCGGCCATCGCCCCGGAGGCTTTCATGAACGTTCGCCTCGAAAACGCGTTTTCGTCGTCTTCCATCGGGTTCTTAGACATACGTAGCTACCCGAGAGGTCGAACTACCCCGAATAAGGGATTCTGACAAAACCGTCCAAAGGATACGACCCCGACGAACGGGTCGGGTTGGCAACTATGCAGTCCCGTCACCGGTCGCTATCCCGTTTGGAGAATCGAGAAAACGGCGAGTCGGGTTATTCCTCGTCTTCGTCGGCCAGCAGACCGTGTTCGGTGAGATGACTCTCAATCTCCTCGTCGGAGAGTTCGACGAAGTTCTCGTCGTCGACGGAGATGGTTGCCAGACCGATGCCCTCCGGGCGGAGTTCGTTGTCGTTGACCGACGCGAGCGCCTCCAGCGCGAGGCCGACGCCCTCATCGAGCGTGAGTTCCTCGTTGTAATGTTCTTCGAGGTAATCCTCGATTTCGCCGCGGTCGGCGCCGACAGCGAGCGCCTGCCACTCGTAGGGGGTCCCCGAGGGGTCCGTCTCGTAGAGGCGGGGTTCGCCGTTCTCGATGCCGCCGATGATGAGCGCGACACCGAAGGGGCGGGCGCCGCCGACCTGCGTGTACTGCTGGATGTGGTCGGTGACGGCCTTCGTCAGCGTCTCGACGCCGATGGGTTCGCCGTACCGGAGTTCGTTGACCTGTGCCTGACGGCGCGCGAAGTCGATGAGTTGGCGGGCGTCGGCCACGTGGCCGGCGCTGGCGATGCCGATGTGGTCGTCGGCCTTGTGGATTTTCTCGACGCTGGTGCGTTCCATCAGCGGCGAGCGGATGCGTTTGTCCACGGCCAGCACGACGCCGTCCTCGGTGCGAACACCGATAGACGCCGTCCCTCGCTTGACCGCCTCGCGCGCGTACTCGACCTGGTACAGACGTCCGTCCGGGGAGAAGATGGTAATCCCCCGGTCGTAGGCCTGCTGCTGCGATTGTCCCTGCATTGTTAGGTATCCTGAATATCGAATGCTGTCGCGCCCACGCGGCCGCCGGCCATTTCGACGTCGACCCGGTCGCCCCGGATGACGGCCTGCCGGTCGGAACCCGCGAACGCGACGGTTCTCTCTTCGATTTCTTCCCGCGGGCGTCCTATATACTTTTCCTCACAGGCACGTACCGTCCCGCTAACGCCCCGAACGAAAACGCCCAACGGCTGGCCGTCGAGTTCCGAAATCGTCGCGAGAACGGCCCGCAGGCGCTCGGTCTCGCCACGGCGGGCCCGGATGACCGCCTCACCCTCACCGTCCTCGAAACGGAAGTGGAGGACGCTCCCGTCGAGGTCGGCACTCCCGGCATCGCCGATGAGGTTCTGGGCCGCGAACCACAGTTCCCGCTGGAAGGACCGACGGTCGATATCGGCATCGGGCCAGGATTCGAGGCCGACAGCCAGATACCGCCACCGCGGCCGGAGGTGTTTCGGGAGATGCTTCACGCCGCCGAGTTCGGAAGCGAGCGGCAAAGAGCCAGCGGTTCAGGGGCGTGGCCGTCCGCAACTATTTTGTTAGGAGATTTACGTTTAAACTTTTAACCATGGTAAACAATGGATACGGTATGTCCACGAAGCGAGGGCGAAAGGAGGGGCTACAGCCACTACTCGGTGCGGCTGTCATCGTCCTCGTGAGCCTCGTCGTTGCGTCGGTGCCGGTTTACGACATGTGGACCGACGTTCTCGACGGGAAGTCCCTCCTTAGCACGACGTTCGAGAACTTCCCCCTTCTGGGGCTGTCGACAGCCATCCTTGCCGGCGGGGTCCAACTGTATCTGTCGGGATGGGGTCCGGAGTACGTCCACACCATCGTCGCGTGGATGCTGTCGAGCGCTGCCTTCGTCACCGTGCTTTTCGTCTTCATCATCGCTATCCAGCAGTACCTGCAGGACGAACTCCGACCGCTCATCATCGCTGCCGACGCCGTCGTGGTCGCGGCGCTCGGCGGCCTCCTCATCGGCGTCAGAACCGCCGAACGGGAACGGGCCGAGGGGAACCGCTTCGACGCCCTCTTCGATAACGTCCCGAACCCCGTCGTCGAAACCGAGTTCGAGGACGGGACGGCCATCGCCCGGCGTATCAACCCGGCGTTTACCGACGTGTTCGGCTTCGGGCAGTCGGAAATCGTCGGTGAACCGCTCGAAGAGTACATCGTCCCGCCGAACGGCGATATCAACCCCGTCGAGAAGACCGGCGACGACCGGGACTCCCCCGTCGACGTACTGGACCAGGAGACCATCGAACTCGAAACGATACACGGTCGCCGGGAGTTCATCCGACTGACCGTGCCCGGCGAGGCCGACGGTGCCAACGGCTACGGCATCTACATCGACGTGACCTCCCAGAAGCAGCGACAGGAACGACTCGCCGTCCTCGCACGTATCCTCCGACACGACATCCGGAACCGCGTCAGCGTCATCCTCGGATATACCCAGTATCTCGCCGACCAGGTCAGCGGGTCGGACGCGGAGAAACTCGAACGCATCGACGAGGCCGCCTCGGAACTCGCGAGCATCAGCGAACGGACGCGAATCGCCGAGGACTTGGCCGTCGAATCGACCGACCAGCGCACGATACGCCTCCGGCCGACCGTCGAGGAAGCCATCGAAGAACTCCCCGACATCGATGCCGACCCGCGAATCCGCGTAGACGTCCCCGAAGGGGCCTGTGTCAGGGCCACGACCGACCTCGGGACGGCAATCACCGAAATCGTCGAGAACGCCATCGTCCACAACGACGCGTCGACGCCCGAAATCGATGTCACGGCCGAACGAACCTACGACGGCGAGTATTACGAACTCCGCATCGATGACGACGGCCCCGGAATCGACCCCAGCCTCTACGAAGTCGTCCTCGGCGAGCGGGAGCGCTCGAAGGTCGACCACTCGAACGGACTGGGTATCTGGCTGGCCTACTGGGTCTGTCGGGCCAGCGGCGGCGAACTCGAATTCGAATCGGACGACGGTGGCACCGCCGTCATCCTCCGGATACCGGCGACAGACTGCGCCGACGACGCCGTCGTCTCCCACCCACACAGCAGTCGCCGCCCCGACGAGTAGGCCGCCTCAGCCGTCGTCGTCCGTCTCGATGCGAACCCCGGGTTCGATGTAGGCGTCGGACTGTCGGCGTCGGTTGCGTTCCACGATATCGCCCCACGCGTTCAGCCCGATTTCGATGGCCTCCCGGTCGAAGCCGACGGTTTCGCCGACGGCGAGCAACTCCCGCGGGCCGCGCAACTGGAGGTGGCTATAGGGGTCGGCGGTCACGACGTAGGGGACGTCGTACTGGTCGACGAGTTCCCGGAGTTTGCGGAGCCCCTGAATCGCCTGCACGCGCGGGCCGCCGTCGGCGCGGAACACCCGGCCGAAGTTGAACTCCATGTGGACGCCGTTCTCGGCGGCGGCCTTCGCCAACACGTGATTCACGTCGCCGTCGCGCATCGGATGGGCGAGGACGTCCACCTTCGGTTGTTCGACGGCGAAGCGATTGAGCGACCCGCCGTGGACACAGATGACGTCCCGCTTCGAGCGATAATTCCCGATGAGGCCGCTGGCCTGGCCGGCCTCGTCGGTTCGGATTTCGATGCCAGCGGCCACGTCGATGTCGTACTCTTCGCCGATAGCCGCGGCGTCGTATTCGGTCTGGGCGTCGCCGTGATTGCGAACGACTACCCCGTCGTAACCGTACTCGGCGGCTGTCTTGGCCAGCCGAGCGACGGTGGCTTCGCCGTCGGGGTGTGCGTGGACGCCCTCGTACATGGCCGTGAATCGGTGCGGCCCGCTCTTTTGTGTTGTGTCTCGCCACGAGTCACGGGCGTCGCTGCCGCGGGGTCAGAGGACGTCCGACCACAACTCGCGGTCGGGATAGCGGTCCCCGCGGTCGGCAAGCGGGAAGACGACCACGTCGTCGGCATCGAAAGCCCCGCGTCGGTCGAGGCGGTCGATAAGCGCCGCACACCCGCCGCTGGATGGGCCGACGAGGAACTCGCCGTCGACGCGCAGGTGGTCGCGGACGGCGTCCTCGGACCACTGCCCCGCATCCCGAATCGGAATCTCGTCGGCGTGTCGCTCCCGGAGCAGGCGGGCGAATTCGTGAGCCTCCGGCGTGTCGACGACGTGGTTGTCGTCGACGACGGCGGGGTCGTAGTTCGCCGGGACGAACTTCTCGGGGACGTGCATGGCCTTGAGCCCCGCGATGTCGTGGGCGCTGTCGGCCGGTTCGTAGCCGTGGACCGAGACGCCGCGGTCGGAGAGGGCCGTCCCGACGCCGACGACGGTGCCGGCCGACCCCATGCCGCCGACGAAGGCCGTCACCTCACCATCCGTCTGGCGGTGAATTTCGACGGCCGTCGTGGCCGCGTGAACGGCCGGATTCGCCGGGTCCGAATACTGGTCGAGCTTGTGGTATCGGTCGGGAAACTCGGCAGCGAGGCGGTCCCGCTTCTCGACGAAGGCATCGTAGCCGCGGTCGCTTGATACCGTCCGCACCTCGGCGCCGGCGTCCCGAACCGCGTCCAGTTTTCCCCGACCAGCGTCGTCGGGTGCGACGATTTCGACGTCGTAGCCCCGTTCGGTGCCGATACGAGCGACTGCGGCCCCGGTGTTGCCGCTGGAAGCCTCCAGAACCGTCGGATTACCGTCGAGGTCGCCACGGGCTTCGGCGGCATCGAGCATCGCCTTGGCGATGCGGGCCTTGACCGACCCGCCGCCGTGGGGCATCGACCCGAGATTGAACCACTCGGCCTTTCCGTAGACGGTCGGCGCGACGCCGAGGTCCAGTTCCACGAGCGGCGTCCCGCCGATTTCCGCGAGGTCCATACCCGACGAATCGCGGCGGGCAGCCAAAAGCCTGGGGCAGCCCCGACACGTCGTCCGAACGGCGGACGGACAACCTGAAGCGACCGGCCGGCCAAACGCCCGATATGACCGATACGGACGTAATCGTTGTCGGCGGGGGCGCGACGGGCGTCGGAATCGTCCGCGACCTCGCCATGCGCGGCCTCGACGTGACGCTCTTCGAACGCGGCGGCCTCGGGTCCGGAACCACCGGCCGCTCACACGGCCTCCTGCACAGCGGCGCCCGCTATGCGACTGCCGACCCCGAAGGCGCGGCCCACTGTATTCAGGAGAACCGCATCCTCCGTGACATCGGCGGCGCCGCCATCGAGGAAACCGGCGGCCTGTTCGTCCAACTGGACGAGGACGACCCCGACCATTTCGAGGCCCGAATCGAAGCCTGCCGCGAGTTGGATATCCCCGCCACGGAACTGTCGGCGAGCGAAGCGCGTGACCGAGTGCCCGAACTCACGGTGGACCTCCAGCGCGCCTTCGAGGTGCCGGATGGCGCCATCTACCCCTCGCGACTCGTCGCGGCAACGGCCGAAAGCGCCCGGCAGCACGGCGCTACGCTCCGGACGAACACGCCGATAGAGGACATCCGTATCGAGAACGGCCGTGTCGTCGGCGTCGAAGCCGACGGCGAGTTCGTCGCCGCGGACCACGTCGTCAACGCCGCGGGCGCATGGGCCGGCGAGATAGCCGCGATGGCAGGCCTCGACATCGAGATGGCACCGACGAAGGGCGTCATGGTCGCGGTCGACCGACCGACCGTCACCCCCGTTATCAATCGCTGTCGGCCGCCCACGGACGGCGATATCGCCGTCCCCCACGAACACGGCGTCATCCTCGGGACGACGAGCACGCCAGTCGACGACTCAGACGCGGCGACCGAGGACGACGGCGACGCATCTAGCGAGGCCGTCGCGGCGATGCTCGAAGAGGGCGCCGCCATGCTACCGGCAGTCGCCGAGGCGGATATCAACCGCGTCTACTGGGGCGTTCGCCCGCTGTACGGCGGCGCCGACGGACACGGTCGGGATGCATCCCGTGGATTTCAGATATTCGTCGGCGCCGAGGATGGTCGGCCGGGCATGACGACGGTCACCGGAGGCAAACTCACGACCTACCGGCTGATGGCCGAAGCGGTCGCTGACACCGTCTGCGAAAGTCTCGGCATCGACGAACCGTGTCGAACTGCCGAGGAGTCGCTGCCGGCCGGCGACGCCGATACTCTCGACGCTCTCGTCGCGGAGTTCTGTACCAACCACCCGGCCGACGAGGACGTCGTTTGAACGACTTAAGCTGTCTCTGCGTTCCTGTCGCCTGCTTCGGGACTCGTCGCATGTAGGAGCCGATACCGTCCGGCGACTGCGCCGACGAGGAACCCGGTGAAGTGGGCGACGAGCGCAACACCCGGCGAGGCCGTCGCGAGGGTGAGCAGACCACCCAGTACGCCGAAGATGAGTAGTGTGCCACGGAAGCCGAGAGACACCCACGAAAGCACGCGGTTCGATGCGGGGTTCCCGACGAGCAGGTAGCCGAACAGCCCGAAGATGGCGCCGCTAGCCCCGATAACCGACCCGCTGCCGAACGGCGCCATGACGGCGACCTGCGCGATTCCAGCCAGCGCTCCCGAAACGACGAAGAAGGCGTGATAGCGAAGCGGCGTCGAGAGATACGCCACCGCCGGTCCGACGACGGCCAAGGCGATAGTGTTGGCCGCCAGATGGCGGAGGTCCGCGTGGGCGTAGACGCTGACGACGAGCGTCCACGGCTGGTGGTCGAGGGGCAGCGCGAGCGTGAAGACGGACGCACTGAGGCCGACAGCGGTTCCGTAGACCTGCGTGAGGAAGACGACGGCGAAAAGCGCCAGCGTCGTCATCGTCGGATAGCCGTCCATACCCCTGATTCGAACGCGTCCGATTTCAACGCCGCGGCCGAGGCGTCAGTATTCGAGGTCGTCGGTGTAGTAATCGAGCACGAAGACCACGCCCGCACCGACCACGAGCGGGCCGAGGACCACGAGCGCCACGGTCGCCGCCGACCCCTCGACATTCGTCGCGACCTCGGTAGCGGGCAACCGGAGCGCCCCGAGCATCAAGCTGACGAGGAAGACGAGTGTTGCTTCCCGATATCGGTCCAGTGCCGCCCGGACCGCGTAGGCGACCGAGAAGACGCCGACGACCGCGCCGCCGAGGAAGACCGCAAGCGGCGGCAGCGTCGACAGTAGTGGCCCCGTATCCCCGCCAACCGCGGCGATAACACCCTCGAAGGCGCGCCGCGGCAGGCCGCTGATGTATTCGTATTGACCCAACACGAGCAGGAGGAAAGCGCCCGAAATCCCCGGCAAGACCATCGCCGAGATACCGATTGCGCCGGCGACGAACAGCATCGGCAGCGAGGACCCGGTCGCCCCGTTCAACGCGGGGTCGGTAACCGCGAAGGCGAGGAGAAAGCCGACGACGCCGACGACTGCGCGCCGCGGCGTTCGGGCGTCGACGTGTCGATAGAGAACGACCGCCGACGCCGCGATAAGCCCGAAGAAGAACGCGTAGGTCGGTGCGGGATACTCGACGACGGCGGTATGCATCACCGTCGCGATGGTCGCGGCCGCCGAGAGAACGCCCGCGCCGAGGACGCAGAGGAAGGGCACGTCCATCCGAACGAGTTCGTCGGTCAGGGTGGCCCGCCCCTCGACAGTATGGATTCGCAGCAGTTCGCGGACGACGCTCGGTTCGAAGGAAGTAAGCGCAGTAATGAGTCGCTCGTAGATGCCGACGATGACGGCGATGGTCCCACCGGAGACGCCGGGGACGGTATCGGCGGCGCCCATGCAGGCGCCCTTCAGGTAGACGGTTAGCCACGCCCGAACGCCGGTTGGTGAGTCCATCGAGGTGCGTTACTCGGAAGTGCTGTTACCGCTGTTCTGTTGGCCGGTCTGGGGCGTGCGACCCTCCTGAAGGTCGACCTGCACGGTGGTGTCGTTCTCGCCGAGGACCTGTCCCTCGGTCACCTCCGCGGGCGCACTCCAGGGCGTCCCGAGCGGGCTGTCTTCCTCGCTTTCGACCGCGAGGAACTCGTAGGAGCTGTTCGCACGCACGGAGACGTTCGTGTAACCGGCGTCGGTTCCGTACTCGTCGTAGCCGGTCGTCGAGTAGGGGACCGTCATCTCCCAGTTACCCTCGTCGTCGGTCTGGGCGAACTGGTTGTAGACGAACGTTTCGCCGGTCGAGTCGATCTCCATCACGACGCTGGCCTGGACCTCGGTGTTGGCGGGACCTGTTCCCTCGATTTTCGCACCCTCGACGCGCTCGAAGGTCTTCACCCACGAGTGCTGCGGCACATCTTCCCACCGCTCACGAGGGACGGTGGCCCGGACGAGGGGTGCTGGTCGGTCGTATTCGCTGGCGTGGACCAGTCGGAAGTGCTCGAGGGCTTTGATGCGCTCGCTGGGCTGGCCGAAGACACCACCGTGGATGGCATTTGGATCCTGTTGGGCTGCCTGACGGGCCTCCTCCGAGGAGTTGTACGGTTCATATAGCTGTTCTTCATCCGGTGTGGCGACGCCCGCCGTGGAATTGTATTGGTCGAACCGCATGACGAACCGCGATGGTTCCATCGCACTGCCGTGGTGCTGATAGAGCCGGACGCGCATGCTCTCGAAGCCACGCTGGGTCTCGGCACCGTACAGCGGCCGGCCAGTCTGTGGGTCGATGACGGTTACGCCGACGTCACCGTCACTGACGTTGTGCTCGGATTCGAAGGCGGTCGGCGCGTTGTACTTGAGCGTGCCGGCGAAGCCGAGCTGGTAATCGACCATGACGTAGCGGACGCCCTCGCCCTCACTGCTGTCCTCTTCGAGTATTTCGAGGGATTCGGTTTCGTTGTCCGCGAGCAGGAAGTCGGCGGACTCGGTGGCGTGCTGCTGGAATGGGTTGGCGACCGGGATTCGCTCGCCGCGAGTGGTGATGTAGTGGCCGTAGTCCCACCACGCGAGGACGCCGTATTCGCCGTCCTGGTACTCGAAGTCCTGAGTCGGCTCGTAGGTGCCGTAGTACTCGAGACGGGTGTCCTCCGCGCCACTACCGTATGCGCCCGGCGCGGGCGTGTTCTCATTCATCCAATCGAGGCTGCTATCCCATTGCTGCATGCTGCCGGGCTGTGAGGATTGGTCCGCAGCACTGACCGTCGCGCCGGTTGCGACGAGGGGGCCGGCGACGACGAAGAGGATGGCGACGACGATGAGGATCTGATACGGTTTGACGTTCGCGATGTCGCGTCGGACGTCGTCGAGGTCGACGAAGTTGTAGATCCAGCCGACGAGGACCGCGTTTCCGGCACCGACTGCCGCCACGAAGTAGTAGTCGAAGCGGTTCTGGGTGAGCGTAAAGAGCAGCATCATCACCGCAAACACGAGGACGAGAAGCTGTTCCGCACGGGGGCGTTCGGCGGCGAGTCCCTGGTAAGCGAGCAGAACGAAGCCCCCGAGCGCGGTGACGAAGGCGAGGCCGTAGCTTCCGTAGAAGAACTGTCCGGGGTTCGAGACGGCCTGTGCCTCGCCGACGGTTGCTGCGGTGTCGGTCGAGCCGAGGCCGGCGATTCGGAGAACCTGTCGGGTGAAGTAGTCAATAACATCAGGCGCTGCAATCGCCACGACGCCGATTGCAACGAGGCCAACGCCGAGAATACCTGCAGGATAGGCGATTCGGGGCACGTCGTCGAGACGGTCCCAGAACCGGGCGACGGCCGCCATGAATACGGTCCCGAACGCGACTGCGAGTGCGAGGAACGGTTGGGCAACGGAGATGCTGGTCGTTTCGAACCCGGAGGCACCCATAAAGGGAAGGAGTAGAACCGCGGCGACGAGCATGGAGACGGTCGCCGGGATGGCAACGTGGTCGGGGCTGTAGCCACGGACGAACTCCGCCGAGAGGTGGACGAACAGGAAGACGGCGAAGATGCCGAAGAGGAACATCGCCGGCGGCCAGACGAGAATCGTCAGCACGATAGCGATGCCGAAGGCGACGCCCCACTTCAGGGGACGTTTCAGGAGGTCGAACTCCCGGGTTTCGATGAACTCGTATATCGGTTGCTCCCGCTGAGCGACGGTCACCATGACCATCCCGATCCAGAGAGCGACGAACGCGCCGAGCGCCTCGGCGATGTGGTGGTCGAAGAAGCCGGCGACACTGCGGGAGAGGAAGCTTCCCGGCGTGAGCGCCAGAATGACGACGCCGATGAGGCCGCCGAACCGACCGCCCAGGCGCTTGCCGATGAAGTAGACCGGGATGGCACAGAGCGTGCCGATGACCGGTACTGCCATGAGCGTGGTCATGACGATGGTCGATTGGTCGGGCGACCCGAAGCCGACGATGAGCGCCGCCGTCGCGACGACCTGGTCGAACAGCGTGCCGAACTGCCCGACCTGTTGGCCGGCGTCGAAGCCGGTCCAGGGGTCGAACGGCATGGTGAACGGGTAGTTCTCGATGACGTAGTTCGTAGACCGGTAGTGGTAGAACGGGTCGTTGCCGCGGTAGAGCGGCTGGCCGTCCGGGCCGATATGCCGGCTATAGTGGCGCACCCGGACCCACAGCATGAAGACCATGAGGGCTGCGAGAACGGGGATGTGATACAGTTGGTATACCGTGTCGATTTGGGACTCGTAATCGTCGAGTCGTTCCTCGAGTTGGTCCCACCGCTTACTCATTGCACTGACACACTGGCAAAACGCGCATAAGCCTTTTCCATTGGGCGTCGAAGGGGCCGTCCCGACGCCGCCCGTGCCCCGCCCGAAACTCAGCCTTTTTAGGGCTCGGTGTCGCACCTACAGGCGATGCCCGACCGCGACGACGTGTGTGTCCTCCTGCCGACGCTTAACGAGGCCGAGACCATCGGGACCGTCATCGACGGGTTCCGCGAGGCCGGGTTCGACCATATCCTCGTCGTCGACGGCGACTCCGAAGACGATACGCGAACCATCGCTCGCGAGCACGGTGCGGACGTCATCATCCAGTCGGGAAGCGGCAAGGGACAGGCCGTCCGCGAAGGCGTCGACCACATCGACCAGCCTTACGTGCTGATGGCCGACGGCGACGGGACCTATCGGCCCGAAGATGCTGACCAGATGCTGGACCCGCTGTTCGACGGGCGGGCCGACCACGTCATCGGAAACCGCTTTGCGGACATGGAAGACGGCGCGATGACGCGGCTCAACAAGGTCGGCAACCGCCTGATAAACCGCCTGTTCGGCGTGGTTCACGGTCGGAAACTGAAGGACATCCTCTCTGGGTATCGGGCATTCACCCGCGAGTCCTTCGAGCGGTTCCAGTTGGACGCCGACGGGTTCGGTATCGAGACCGAACTGGCCGTCGAATGCGTCCGGCAGGGCCTTGAGACGGACGTCGTCCCGATTCGCTACCGGGCCCGCCCCGGCGGGTCGGAGACGAACCTCCACCCACTGAAGGACGGTGGGCGAATCATCCTGACCCTCTATACGCTCGCACGCACGAACAACCCGATTTTCTACTTCGGGAGCGTCGCCTTCGTCGGGATGTTCCTCGGCGTCGGCCTCGGCGGGTTCGTCGGCTACGAGTACTTCGTTAACGGCATTTCCCGGGAGGTTATGGCGCTTTTGTCGGCGTTCACGATTCTCCTGTCGGTCCAGATTCTGATGTTCGGCGTCCTTTCGGACGTCATCGTTACGGTCAACCGCGAGCAGGCCCGGCGACTCGACGACATCTCCGACCGACTCCGCGATATCGAGGACGACTAGAAGGGAAGCATCGCGCGGAGTCGGCCAAAAACGGAGTTTCCCGCGCGTTCGCGTTCGGCCTCGAAAATCGGATGCAGCACGTTCAATAGCTCCTGTCTTGTTTCGAAGCGTTTGATGTGCGTGTTGTCGAGCGCGCGCTTCAGGGAGATGGTATCACCCGCGGCGTCGTACGGAATCCCGGGATTGCCGAGTTCCTCCAGAAGCGTCTCCTGTGTGACCGGAAACGTCAGGTCCGCGTTATCGAGATGTGCGTCAAGCGCCGCGATGCCGAACGCGACGGCTTCCGGCTCCTCGTCGTCGCTCTGCTGTGGTGGCCGAACTCCCATTACCCCTCGCTAACAGCCACACCACCGTAAAGGCCTACGGAGTCGGACAAGCGCGGGGAACGGTTCGGCCAGTTGGACAACGCCTATCCGCTCGGACCCCCTCCGAGTCGGTATGACCGATTACACGACGGTGTCCATCCCCAAGGAGTTGGCCGACCGCGTCGAGGAAACCATCGAGGGAACGAGCTTTTCGTCGACGAGCGACCTCGTCCGCTTTCTCCTGCGGAGCATCGTTATCCAGCACCAACAGCACGATGAACTGACCGAAGCCGACTTCGACGAGATTACCGAGCAACTGCAGGAACTCGGCTACCTGGAGTAATCGCCGCCGTCGACCTGTCCTGCCGGTGGTTCAGCATCGACGATATCTAGCGGCTGTTCCTCGCCGGAACGATTGAAGGCGGCGACGCTGTCCTCGTCGTAGGGCGGCACCGCAATGAGAACGACCCGATGGAGGTCATCCGCCGTCGTCAATTCGAGGTGGCCCTCGGGGTGGGAGAGAAACCGGCCGTCCGAATCGGGCGTCGAGAGGTCCATGCCGAAGACGGCCGTAACCGACCCGCCCGTATCGGGGAGGTACATATCCGTGAAGACGGGCGTCCCCGACGGGAGGTTGGTATCGAACTCCTCCGCCGGCATCGTTGCCAGAGCGACGGTCACTGACCCCGGGTCGCGGTCCGCCGCGTACTCCAGCAGGGCAGTCAACAGTCCGCGCGTGATGTAGACCACGTCCCCTGTAGGGGCGCTGGCGCACAAATACCTTGGTTGGTCCGGTCGCGCCGGTGGCCGCAGTTCCGGGCCTCAGAACCCGAGGAACGATTTGGCGGTCTTCAGGTAGAGTTGCGGCGTTTTGATTCGCGACCCCGATATCGCGGAGTCGATGGCCTCAGGAACGTCCTCATCGAGGCCCTCGCCGTGGCCGACGAGCAGCCGTTCGGGGTCGTAGTCGGTCAGCGATTTCGGCGGCAGCAAGCGCAACATCGGGTGAACGCCGACGCGTTCGCCGGATGTCGTGAAGTAATCGACAGTTCCCAGGGCTTCGGGGACGACCAGCGTCTCGCCATCGAAGAGGGCGGCCTCCTGCCAGGCCGGGTTGTCGACCAGCCGTTCGGCCTCGAAGCCAGCGATTTCGTCGCCGAACCGTTCTACCGGCGCGTCGATATCCTCTTCGACGCCGCTCATCCACGAGGGGACGTGGACGGCGACGTCGTGTCGTCGCGCTATCGCGGCGGAATCGCGCTTGTGGCGGTCCAACAGCACGATGACGCCCGCTACCTCGCCGTATTCGGCGAGCAGGTCATCGAGGCCGTCGGCGTCGACGGGGTCGATGAGCCAGACGTCGCCGTCCCGTTCGACCGCGTGTGAGGCCCGTTGCATCGACTCGTTCGGATAGGCGAGCCAGCCCACCCCGTAGTCGTGCTGGTCGATTACGGTCAGGTCAGCCGTCCCCGAGGCTTTCATCGGCATATCCCTCTCGACGGCTGGAAGCCGCTTAAAGCCCCGAGTGCCGGCAGACTCCCTCTCATTCGGCTGCCGTGTGAGGCTCTACGCCGGCCAGCCCCGGGGTTTATCGCCACGCGGGCCGGCGTGACTACCATGCTGGGTGCCTGTCGCTGGCTGGCGCTTGAGGTCAAGTATCCCGAGCCTGTCGTCGACTTCTACCGGCGGGTTCTCGATACGCCCGTCGTCGCCGAATCCGAACGCGAGGTCGCAGTTGCCGTGGGCGGCGGCTCCGAACTCCGATTCCGTCGACCGGACGGCGTTCCACGGGGCGGCCTCCATACGCACTACGCGCTTTCGTGTCCGTCCAACGCCTACGACGCGTGGTGGGACCGACTCGACGAGGAGTTCGACCTACAGGAGATGGATTTCGGCGGGATGCGTTCGTTGTATTTCTACGACCCGGCGGACAACTGCGTCGAAGTCGGGAGTCGGGCCGACCCCACCGACTCCGGCGACCCGGAGCTTTCGGGCATCTTCGAGGTGGTCTTCGAGGTCGAGGACCTGCCGACCGCCGAATCTTTTTATACCGACCTCGGGTTCGAAGTCGTCGACAGGGGCGAAGACCGCAAGCGGACGCGGCTGACGACCGGTCCGTTCGATATCGAACTGTGGGAGCCGCATCTCGGCCTCGCCAACGCTCGCGGCGGCGTCCACGTCGACGTCGGCGTCGTCTCACAGAATCCCGTGCAAGCAGCCGATTCGGTCGCTGCACGCGTGACCAGACGGGAGCGGGTCGAGGAAGGCCTTCGGATTCGCGACCCGGACGGGCATTATCTGACGCTCGTCGACCAGTAGCGATTCGCGGGCGGCCGCCTCGTTATTCCAGTCGGTCAGTGTCGATGTCCCGCCCCGGCGGCGAGACCACGAGGAAGTCCCGGAAGTGCATGAGTTCGCCGCCGAGGTCACGGATGTCGCGGGCGAAGGGTGCCGCGAGTTCGTTCAGGTCGCCCTCGACGTTCAACACGAGGATGTCGTCGTTTTCGACGTGTTCGACCCATTCGAGGGGGTCAGTCGTTCCATCGAGGACGCCGAGGACGACCCGGCCGCCGTTTTCGGGTTCGTCGAGTTCGCCCTCCGCCGTCTGTAAATCGAGGTCTAAATCGCTCATATCCGGGAGTGTCCCGCCGGACCGGAAAAAGTCTACCCACTCCCGAGGGTGTCTCGCAAACTCTGCCAACAGCTTCATGACTTATTTTTGATGAGGTATATCCGTCGGGTGTGGTACACATCAACGTCGAGTATTGCGCACCCTGTCGCCTCGGTGGCGAGGCGGTGACGACACAGCGCGTTCTTTCGGACCGGTTGCGGAAATACGACGAAATCGAGGCCATCTCGCTGGACCCTTCCGGCGAACGTACCTTCCAAGTCAACGTCAACGGCGAGTCCGTCTGGCGGGCCGACCCGAGCGACGATATCGACCCGATGGAGGCGGTCGCCGCGGTCCGAGAGCGTCTCTCCGCATAGCCGTCCCGACGCGGGCCGCTTTTGTCCGCCCGCCACGTAAGGCGGGTAGTGACTGACGACGCCGCCACGGACCCCCCGACGGAGACTGACGCAGACGCCGATAGCGAGGACGACCCCGGGCCATCGGCCGATGAGTCGCCGGTCGACATCGACACCTTCTACGACGCGCTTGAGGACCGCGCCCGCCCGGTCGTGACCGCCAGCGAAGTCGCCCGTATCGCCGACTGCTCACAGGCCGAGGCGGCAAAAGCCCTGCAGCAGCTCGCCGACGATGGCCGTCTCACGCGCTTCGACGCCGAGCGGGACCCCGTCGTCTGGTTCCCGAGCGACTACCGCGAGACGGCGGCCCGCGAACGCCTGACAGTCTTCCCGAAGCGCCGGGAGATTATCGCCGACCAGCCAACCCAGTTCACCCGTGCGCGACTCTCGCAGTTCGCTCATCTCCGGGATACGAACCACGAATCCGGTTACATCTACGAGGTCCGCGAACAGGACATCTGGAACGTCCCACACGAGACCTACGAGGAGTTGCGGACGACGATGCGGTCGGCCCTCGGTGGCCGCTACGAGGCCCTCGAAGAGTGGGTCGAAGGCCAGTGGGAGCGGGCCCACAAGTTCCGGCTTGCGACCCACGAGGACGGCTACGTCGTCCTCGAGGCCCAGAGCGCAGACCTGCTCGGCAACGTCGCCGAACAGCACCTCGCCGACGGCGTGTTGCGGGCCCGCATCGGCGATACCACCGCGTGGGTCGCCGACGACAAGACGGCCGAAGTCAAGCGCACGCTCTACGAGGCCGGCTATCCCGTACAGGACCACCGAGACCTCGAAACCGGCGACGCTCTGCCCGTCGAACTCACCCTCGACCTCCGGCCGTATCAGGCCGACTGGGTCCAGCGCTTCGCGGACGCCAAATCGGGCGTTCTCGTCGGCCCGCCGGGGTCGGGCAAGACCGTCGCCGCGCTCGGCATCATGGCCGACATCAAAGGTGAGACGCTGATTCTGGTTCCCTCCCGCGATTTGGCGAGCCAATGGCACGAGCGCATCCTCGAAGACACCAATCTCACACCGGACCAGATCGGCGAGTACCACGGCGGGTCGAAGGAAATCCGGCCGGTCACCATCGCCACCTACCAGACGGCAGGGATGGACCGCCATCGGATGCTCTTCGACTCCCGGAAGTGGGGCCTCATCGTCTACGACGAGTGCCAGCACATCCCCTCGCCGGTCAGTCGCCGAAGCGCCGACTTACAGACCAAGCATCGCCTCGGTCTCTCGGCGACGCCGATTCGGGAAGACGACAAGGAACAGCAGATTTACACCCTCATCGGGCCGCCCATCGGCACCGACTGGGAGGCGCTGTTCGAGGCCGGCTACGTCGCCGAACCCGAGGTGGAACTCCGATACCTCCCGTGGGCTTCGGAGATGCACCGCAACGAGTACGGCTCCAGCGAGGGCCACGAGAAACGCCAACTCGCGGCGACCAACCCCGCGAAGGTTCAGGAGATTCAGGCCATCCTCCGGGCCAACCGCGGTTCGAAGGCCATCATCTTCGTCGAGTTCATCGACCAGGGCGACGCCATCGCCGAGGCGCTGAACGTCCCATTTATAAGCGGCGAGACGCCGCACGCCCGCCGGAGCCGGCTGTTCGGTGAGTTCCGCTCGGGGTCGCTGGATACCATCGTCGTCTCGCGGGTCGGCGACGAGGGCATCGACCTACCCGACACCGAAGTCGCCATTGCGGCCTCGGGACTGGGTGGCTCGCGACGACAGGGCGCCCAGCGCGCGGGGCGGACGATGCGACCCGTCGGGAAAGCACGGATGTACGTCCTCGCGACGCGCGGCACGCGCGAGGAGGATTTCGCCCGCCAGCGCACCCAGCATCTCGCGGCACGCGGCGTCAGGGTCCGTGAGGCCGAACCCGAGGCCTTCAGCGGCGGGCGCGTCGCCGGCGAGGACGACGAGACGGCGACGCTCAACGGGCCGGAAGAAGGAACGGCAGCCGACGAGGACGCCGCCAGCGACGAGGAGTAACTTCAAACCGGTCGGCCGCCATATCCGAGTCGTGACGAACGGCGACGACACGGTGGACGATTCGGAGGGAGACGAAACGGCCGGCGAGCGGCGCCACGACCGACTGGCGCGCCACCCGACGCCCGGCCCCGGCAACTCCCTCATGTCGTGGCCCGACGCCAAGCATCCCCTTCGGGTCGCGTTCAACTACGCCTTTATCGTCGCGGCCCGCCACTCGCCGAGCCTTCGCCTCAAGAACTGGCTACTCAGTCGCATCGGCGTCGACGTCGAGTCTGGTGTCTCGTGGGGACTGGAATCGACGCCGGACGTCTTCTGGCCGGAACTCGTGACCGTCGAAGAGGACGCCATCGTCGGCTACGACGCGACGCTGCTGTGCCACGAGTTCCTGCAGGACGAATACCGAACTGGGGAAGTCCACGTCGGCGAGCGAGCGATGATCGGAGCAGGTGCTATCGTCCTCCCGGGTGTGACTATCGGCGACGAGGCACAGGTCGCGGCCAACTCGCTCGTTACCGAGGACGTCCCACCGGGCGAGACGTGGGCGGGCGTGCCGGCCGAACCGGTCGGCGAGAGCGACATCGAGGACGTATAAGAAGTCCGACGGTCCGATTCAGTCCTCGGCCGCGACTTCGCTCTGAACTTTCTGCTTCAGTTCGGCAAACGACGTTTCGGCAGAGACCCGCGTTTCACCGAGCGTGGCTCCGGCGAGGCCGCCGACGGCGCCGCCAGTACTCGCCGCGTTTCGGCTCAGCAGGCCACCGACGGCCGCCCCGATAGCGGCGCCGATGGCTGCGTATTTCGCGCGACCGACTGCCGTCTTGATGCGAGAGCGCATGGTTCAACTATCGCCGGGAGTTCGGAAAAGGATACTCCCCGGTTGGCTCACGAACTGTGTCATAACTTCCCAAAGAGGCATACGGCTCTCCGCCGTCCGTTCGGTATGCTCTCGGATATCGAGAACGTCCGTAAGATGGTCGAGTTGCTCGGCGACGAGGGGTTCGTCGAGGCGCTGACGAACGCCGAGAAACTGGTCGAGGACGTGGACGAGACGCTCGACCGCGTCGAGCGAATCGAGGGCGACGCCGAGGAAGCCGTCCGGGAGGCCAACGAGGCGCTGACGGCGGTCGATAACCGACTGGGGAAGTTCGACGAGACCATCTCCCTTCTCGAAGCCAAAATCGAGGCCGGTTTCAGCGTCGGCTTCTTTTTCTTCGCGCTCAGCACCTGGCGGGGCGGCGACGTCTTCCTCGCTGCCGGCCTGTTCTTCATGGGGCTTTTGGGCGCCTCGTCGCTCGTAGTGACGGTCGTCAATCTGCCACAGGTTCGTCGCCTCCGTCAGGCGGGTCGATACACGATACAGCGACTCACGGAAGACGAAAGCGAAACCGCACCGGCCGACGAAAACGGCCGGGATTCGTAGTGCCCGGGGTCAACTCCGGACCCGCATCGCGCCGTCCCGGAGGACCTTCCGATTCGGAATCATGTACTCCTCGCCTTCGCTTTCGACGTAGGTGACGAAGACGTCGACCTCCTGGACGATGCCGCGATTGCCGTCGATTTCGACCTCGTCGCCGATGCTGTAGGGTTCGGTCAACAGGAGATAGATGCCGGCGGCGGCCGACGACAGCAGGTCCTTGAACGCGAGGCCGCTGAGGAGGACGATGCCGAAGGCGTAGGCCGCGAGCAACACGAGCAGCGCGCCCGTCGCGACGCCGAGTTGTGAGAGGGCGATGAGCGCGGCGATATACAGGATGGAAAACTTCACCAGCGTCGGCAGCAGCGTCACCTCGGGGAGTTTGATGCTTCGGAGCCGTTCGCCGACGAGGAGTTCGGCCTTGTCGGCCAGCAGGATGCCGACGATGACGACGAGGACGGCGATGAACAGTTGCGGGAGGAAGGTTCTGAGTTCGGTCAGGAACGCGGCGGAGGGGAGTATATCCATCGTCCCGGCCGCGTAGATGGCAGCGACGATGAAGACGAACAGGCCACAGAGCCATGCGAGAATGCGTACGGTCGAACTGCCGAGGCGGCGAGCGGTCCGTTCGAACGGCGTGCCTTCGACGGCCTCACCGACGCCGAAGGCCATCAGAATGCGGCGAACCAGCCACGCCGTCGCTGCCCCCAGAATGAGGCCGGCCAGCAGCACCGCAACCGCGATTGTGAGGTTCTGTTCGGGTATCGACAGACCGGAAAACCACTCGCGGACCGATACCATCGTCAGTAATCCTCCGGGTCCAGTTCGAGGACGATCTCGCCGCCCGTGAAGGCTCGAACGAGCGCGTCGGACTCCGAGAGGACGATGGCGACGGCGTTCGTATCACGCGTGATGGCGCCGGCCGCCATGTGGCGGGCACCGAGGCCCTTCGGGATGTCGACGCCTTCCGCCGAAGGTTCGAGATA
This sequence comes from Natronomonas halophila, assembly GCF_013391085.1. Classification (NCBI taxonomy): domain Archaea; kingdom Methanobacteriati; phylum Methanobacteriota; class Halobacteria; order Halobacteriales; family Natronomonadaceae; genus Natronomonas; species Natronomonas halophila. Next base: position 343,068 of record NZ_CP058334.1, read on the forward strand.
GCGGTAGGCGGAGACGATTTTCCCCGAGTCGCTGATGACGAAGGCGCCGTCGAGGCGGGAGAATTCCTTGAGCATCACGTTCACGATGGGGTCGCCGACGTGGACGTGACTCTTCTCGAAGGGGTTGTACGACAGCGGGCGGGACTTGTTCATCACCTTGCCGGCGTCGCCGACGACGAACAGCGCGCCGACCTGTTTGCCCTTCTGGCCCTTCTTGCCGAGTTCGATGGCGACCTCCAGCACGTCCCGGATGACGCCGGGTTCCGGGCGGGTGTTGACGAAGAGGTCGTAGACGCCCGAGTGTTCGAAATCGCCGACGCGGACGCGCGTAACGGTATCGAGGTCCTCGGCGAACATCTTCGCCGCGCAGGCGACGTAGTCGCCCTCCTCGACGAACTCGTTTTCGAGCGCGCCCTCGATGCCGAACCGGATGCGGTCCCGCATGTCCTCGAATTCGAGGGGTAACTCGACGTACTGCTCGGCGTCGACGGCGTTTTCCGGCGAAACAACGACCGTAGGCGTGTCCGTTTCGGCGAACCGCTCGTAGATCGAGCCGCTCGGGGAAAACAGAAACACGCTGTCCACGTCCGCGACGATATCGTCTATCAGGTCCCCGAGTTCACTCATCGTTCGTTTATCGATTCCGACAGGAAAAAGGTTTATGGGGAGTCTGACGACTGAGGGGCATCTATCACAGTCCTGAAACCATCGAATCGCCGTGGGGCGTCGGGTCGAGGCGAGAGTCTCGGTTCGGCTGCTGTGAGGCCGGAGTCTCGTTTTCAGTCGGCCCTAGCACTCCCGGTCGTAGCAGTGACCAGTCAGCAGGGCGACGATGTTTATACAGAACACCGCCGCCAAAAGCGGGAGCCAGCCGCGCGGCTGTATCGCGACGAGTCCCAGCGCGACGAACGGGAGGCCGACGGCCGCCCAGAACCCGGTTCGTCTGAACGCGCGGCCGGCGAGTAGCCGTCCGGTCGATGCCGCGGTCTCGTGATACGTCCCATCCCCGCCGTCCCCGGAACCGTTCGCCTGCGCCATATTCGGAGATGCCACTCTCCCTTCAAGAACGTTGTTCGAACTCTCTTCGAACTCTCACCCAAATTCGGCGGCGTTTATAAAACTTCGTCGAGGGAGCGAACCGTATCGGACATGATCCAGGCGTCCTCGTTGTCCGGGTCCTCGATGCTGAGGGCATAAAACGAGTCACGGCCGTCGTCGACGGAGATACGGTACCCCTGGCTCGTCAGCGGGAATTCCTCGGATGGTGGTTCGGGTGTCGAATCGCTCACATCCCCTCTCAGGGATTGGTAGGGATAACCCGCACGATTCGGCCGAACGTGGCCTAAATTACCGGCAATCGGGCCGCTGCTGTGGGTTTGGGAAACGCGGCGAAACGGGGCTAGTAACTCCGCGGCAGTCCCAGTTCGTGTTCGCCGATGTAGTTCAGTACCATCTCGTTGGAGACGGGGGCGGTCTGGGTCAGCCGGAGGTTCTGCCAGATGTCGTAGACTTCGTATTCGTGAGTGAACCCGTTGCCGCCGTGGGCCTGAATGGCCCGGTCGGCGGCCTCGGTGCCGGCCTGCGAGGCCAGCAGTTTGGCGACGTTGGCTTCGAGTCCACACTCCTCCTCGTCGTCCCACTTGTTTGCGCCCTTATAAAGAATCTCGCGAGCGGCCATGAGTTTGGCGTAGGATTCGGCGATGGGGTGCTGGATGGCCTGATGGGCGCCGATGGGTTGGCCGAAGACGTTGCGGTCGCCCGCGTAATCGACCGCGAGGTCGATAGCCCGGAGGCCGCCGCCGAGCGCGGAGGCCGCGCCGGCGAGACGTTCGGTGTTGAGGGTGTCCCACAGGAGATAGAGGCCGCCGTCCTTCGTCCCGAGGATGTCGTCCTCGGTGACCTCGAGGTCGTCGTAGGTGACCTGATACTGGCGTTCGAACCACGGGACGGCCGTATCCAGTTCCGAGAGGCTGATGCCGTCGCGCTCGGCGGGGTCGTCGACGACGAAGAGCGTCACGCCGTGGGTCGGGTTCGACTTGTCGAACTCCGAGGTCCGGGCGACAAGGAGCATCGAATCGGCGTTCTCGACGCCGCTGATGAACGTCTTTTGACCGTTGACGTGGAAGGTGCCGTCCTCGACTTCCTCGGCGTGGGTGGAGATGTTGAGCGTGTTCGTCCCGGCCTCGGGTTCGGTCAGCGCCATGCAGAACTTCATCTCGCCGTCGGCGATTTTCGGGAGGTACTCCTCCTTCTGTTCCTCGCTGCCGTGCCGCTGGATGCCGATGCCGCCGAAGACGGGCGTGAGAACGAAGATGATGCCGCCCTGTCCGCCACCGCGGGACAGTTCCTCGATGATGATACTCATCTCCAGCATGCCGAGGCCCTCGCCGCCGTACTCCTCGGGGATGGTGACGCCGAGCCAGCCATCGTCGGCCAGCGCCTGCCAGTACTCTTCTGGGAACTCCTTTTCCTCGATGTGTTCGCGCCAGTACTCGCGGTCGAAATCGTCTGCGATTCCCTGTACCGATTCCCGGATGAGGTCGTGGAGTTCCGTCTCGCCTCGTGCCATGGTCCGTGTAAACTGTACCCACTATTAGAGTTTGCGCAGGTCCAAACGGGTGGAGCGAAAACGAAAGAAAGCGCGGCGGTTACTCGCCGAGTTCGTCCAGCAGCGTCCGTGCGGCGGCCGCCGAAGAGGCCGGACCACGGGCGGTAATCAGGTCGCCGTCGACTTTCACGCTCGTGTCGGCGTCGAGTTCGGCGTCCCACTCGCCGCCGACGGCCTTGACCTCGTCTTCGACCCAATAGGGGAGTTTGCGGCCGTCGGGCAGGCGGTCGAACTCGTCGACGATGTCCTCCTCCCACGCGTTCGGGAAGCCGGTGACCTCGCGGTCCTTGACGAGATAGGATCCATCGGCTTCGCGAGTGAACCCGAGGATGCCGACGGCGTGGCAGACGACGAGCGCGAGGCCCTCGTCGCCGGCGACCGCATCCAGCAGGAGTTGGCGGGCGTGGCGGTCCTGCGTGATGTCCCACTCGGTCCCGTGGCCACCGGGGAAGACGACGACGTCGTGCTCGCCGGGCGTCGCCCGCGCGAGCGGAATCGGGTTGTTCAGTTTGGGGTGGTTCTCGTCGACCTCGCGGACCCGTTCGGCCGTCTCCTCGCCGACCTCCTCGGGGTCCGCGGACCCCTCGTCGATGACGGGTTCGCCGCCGGTCGGCGTCGCGACGGTTACGTCGATGCCGGCGTCTTCCAGCGTGGTCAGCGGCTCGACGCATTCCTCGCCCCAGTAGCCCTCTTCGCTGACGACGAATAGTGCAGAAGTCATACACTCACCTGTTGGAGCAGGCCACTCAAAAGGGGACGACGACCGGCAGCCGCTGCCGTGGGTGGGCCATTTATCCGTGCGCGCTCGGGCACCCACAATATTATTTACCTGCGTTGGTATATCACGGCATACACAGAGGCTGGAAACTCTAAACATCAGGTGAGTTTCCACGAGCTACCATGGAAATCAAAATCGACGACGAAACCGACGAGGAGATCGCACAGGCCATCGCAACGGCTGTCTCGGAGCATCTGGGCCGCGGCGTGGAATTAGTGGACAAAGGCGGCGGCAAACTCGCCGAGGCCGGCGAAAACTGGAGCGAGGAAGGCGCCGTTATCACCGAGCGCGAGGAGGCCATCCGCGAGGATATCGAGGCCATCATGTCCGGCGGGCCCGAGCGCGGATTCGACAAAATCGACAACCTCGGGAAGGTCTTCGCCCGCGACCGCCTCGACATGATCTTCGACGAAATCGAGTACGAGGACGGCTCCTTCGCCCGCTACGGCGACGACGACGAACTCCCCGCCGACGGCCTCATCACCGGCATCGGGACCATCGACGGCCGGAAGGTCGCCTTCACCGCCAACGACTACACCGTCAAAGCCGGCTCGCTCGGCCAGATGGGCGTCGAGAAGGTCATCCGCATCCAGGAACGCGCGATGGACCTCGGTATCCCCATGCTCCGCCTCGTCGACTCGACGGGCGCCCGACTCAACGCCGAGGAACGCGAACCCGGCGACACCCACATGGACCGATACCGTGGCGGCAAGATGTTCTACAATCAGTGTCGGATGTCCGGCGAAATCCCGCAAATCGGCGTCCTCTACGGCCCCGACGTCGCCGGGTCGGCCTACACCCCCGTCTTCTGTGACTACCTCATCATGGTCGAGGAGATTTCGGGTATGGCCATCGCCTCGCCACGCATCGTCGAGGCGATGACCGGCGAACAGGTCGATATGCAGGCGCTCGGCGGCCCGCAGGTCCACGCCGAGGAGTCCGGCAGCGCCGACCTCGTCGTCCCCGACGAGGAGACCGCCGCCGAGAATGCCCAGGAAATCCTCAAACTCCTCCCGCAGAACTACGGCGAGGACCCGCCGGAAAAGACCGCCAAACCGCCGAAGAAGAACCCCTACAGCCTCGACGACATCATCCCGGACGAACCGAACAAGGCCTACGACGTCACCGAGGTCATCGACCGCGTCGTCGACCGGGATTCCTTCATCGAGATGAAGCCCGATTTCGCGCCGGAACTCGTCACCGGCCTCGGGCGCATCGACGGCCAAGTCGTCGGCATCGTCGCCAACAACCCCGAACACGTTTCGGGCGCCATCTTCCCCGATTCCGCGGACAAGGGCGCCGGGTTCGTCTGGACCTGCGACGCCTACAACATCCCTCTCGTCTACCTCTGCGACACGCCGGGCTACATGATCGGCTCACAGGTCGAAAAGGAGGGCGTCCTCCGAAAAGGCCGCAAATTCATCTACGCCACCTCGAACGCCCAAGTGCCGAAGTTCTGTGTCATCACCCGCAAGGCCTACGGCGCCGGCATCTACGCGATGGCCGGGCCCTCCTTCGGCCCCGACGCGACGCTCGCGCTCCCATCCGCCGAAATATCCGTTATGGGCCCCGACGCCGCCGTCCACGCCCTCTTCGGCGGCCAAATCGAGGACATGGAGGGCGACGCCAAGGACGCCTTCATCGAATCGGCCAAACAGGAGTTCGACAAGTACATCGACATCAAAAAGCAGGCCAGCAAGATGCAGGTCGACGAACTGATTCCCGCGGGTGACCTTCGCGAGCAACTGGAAGTCCGCCTCGACACCTACCGGACGAAGCAGCGAGACGACAGGCCGCGGCATCACGGGACCGTTTTCTTTTAAGCCACTTTTTGCACGAGAACACGGGTCGCGCCCGCTTCGGGGCGCGACCCCGGTTCTCGGCAAAAACATAGTGAAAATATGCGCGCCTCCTTTCTGCCGCCGCGCTCCCTACGGTCGCGCGGCGTTAGTCAGTCGGCGCTACGGCGGCTCGGCCTCCGGCCTCGCCGCCGGGAACCGCCTCGGGGGCCTTCTTCGAAGGCCCCGCTCGGCGGATGCTACTTAAAAGGAGATCAATCAGCCGATTCAGGCCGAAACGCCGAGTTCTTCGAGTTGCTCGTCCGTAAATTCCTCGCGGAGTTCCTCCTCGTCGTGTTCCTCGCGTATCTCCTCAATGACCGCCTCATCGTAGTTCTCGATAGGGATGTTATGGTGGCACATCGTGGTATCGAATAGCACGCGAGAGCATATAAACCCCACTCAGTTGCACGCTATCGGAGAAAGTCGAAATTCGGGTCGGCGCTGTTGATATTCGTCTCGACCTCACGGCCCTCCTCGAATTTCACGAAGCTCAGATAGTAGGGTTCGCCACAGCCCTCGCCACCGGTTTCAGCGGCGCCACAGACGATGACCACGCCGTCTTCGTCCTCGAAATCCTCGTAGGCGTCTGCGTACTCCCACCCGTCGAGCGGGTCCGGGGTGACGCATTTGTCATTTAAATACGCGTCCCGTTCGAGTTCGGCGATGGCACCGCAACGCGGGCAGTGATAGGAGACGGTGACCATACCGCTTCTTGGGCAGCAACCGCCATAGGGCCGTCGGACGCTCCCGAAGGCATATGGGACGGCCCTGCGATGTTTCGGGCATGATAGACGAGACCGTCGAAGAGATACAGGAGATGCAGACCCACTCCTCGTCGACCGTCGCCATCAAGGCCGCCGAGGCCCTCCGGGAGTTGCTCGACCGGGAGTTCGCGACCGTCGAGGAGTACGTCCGCTCGCTGGACCGCAACAGCAGCGCCCTCCGACGCGCCCAGCCCTCGCATGCCTCGCTTTTCAACACGCAGCGGGAAATCGTCACCCGCGTCGAGGACGCCGACGCCGAGAGCGTCGAGGACGCCAAAGACGTGACTGAAGCAGCCATCGACGACATCGTCGACGAGGTCGAACACGCCAAACACGAAGCCGCCCAGCAGGCCGTCGAACTCCTCCCCGACGGGGCGACGATTCTCACCCACGACTACTCCTCGACGGTGCTGGAGGCCATCGAACTCGCCGCCCAGGAGGGCCACCACCTCGACGTCTACGTCACTGAGGCCCGACCCCGCTTTCTCGGCCGCAAAACGGCACGCACTCTCGCCAGCGTCGACCGCGTGAACGCCACCCTCATCGTCGACAGCGCCGCCGGCCACTACCTCGACGAGTGCGACCGGGTCGCGCTCGGCATGTCCTGTATCGTCGACGAGACGCTCTACAACCGCGTCGGCACGTTCCCCATCGCCGCGACGGCCGCGGAACTGGCAGTGCCCGTCTCCGTCTTCGGCGCGAGCGCGAAAATCATCGAGGAAGGCTTCGCCTTCGAAAACGAGTTCCGCTCGCCCAGCGAGGTCATGCGGGAACCCGCGGAGGGCTTCGACGTCGCCAACCCCGCCTACGACGCGACGCCGAAACACCTGCTGGATAGCATCGTCACCGACGAAGGGATTCGAAACCTGCAGTAGACCTCCACGATTGCGATATGAGTTACGCGGAAACCGCAGCGACGGTGGTCGGAAGCGCGCTGTTCATCGGCGGTATCGCGCTCTCGACGGCATTTATCGGTAGGGGGACTCGAGACCCCGTCGCAACTCTCGTGCTCGGTGACTACTCCCTCCTCGTCGCGATTGCCGGCATCCTCGGGGGCCTCGTAGTGATGGCCTGTGGCCTCGTCATCGGCGTCAGAGTGGGGAACATGGAGAAGTATCACGAGGGCACGGACGACGGCCAGTAGGCTACCGCGGTTTAATAAAGAAATAAAACCGAATCAGTCAGCGGGCGTTACTGGAACGTCCGGCTGACTTCGCGTTCTTCCGGCTCGCGGCCGGGGGTGAACTCTTCCTCGATTTCCTCGTACTGTTCGCGGGTCTCGTCGTCAACGCTGGCGCCGACCTCGTCGAGGGCGTCCTCGAAGTGCTCGGCGGTGATGCGGACGTTGCCGACGCTTTGGACGGCCTCCTCACGGGAGACGCTGTTGATGAACTCCCGCGTCGCGGCCATGGAGGCTTCACGGCAGACCGCCTCGATGTCGGCACCCACGTAGCCGTCCGTCTTTTCGGCCAGTTCGTCGAGGTCGACGTCGTCGGCCAGCGGCTTGTTCCGGGTGTGGACCTGGAAGATGGCCTTCCGGGCGTCCTCGTCGGGGACGGGGACGTGGACGTGGCGGTCCAGTCGACCGGGGCGCAAGAGCGCCGAGTCGATGAGGTCCGGTCGGTTGGTCGTCGCGATAACGACGACGTCCTCGAGGTCCTCTAGCCCGTCGAGTTCGGTCAGCAGCTGGGAGACGACGCGTTCGCCGACGCCGGAGTCGCCCATCCGCTGGCCGCGTTCGCCCGCGATGGAGTCGATTTCGTCGAAGAAGACGACGGTCGGTGCGTTCGACCGCGCCTTCTCGAAGACCTCACGGACGCCCTTCTCGGACTCGCCGACGTACTTGTTGAGCAGTTCGGGGCCCTTGATGGAGATGAAGTTCGACTCCGCCTCGTTGGCGATGGCCTTCGCCATCAGGGTCTTACCCGTACCCGGCGGGCCGTACAGCAGGACGCCCTTGGGGGCCTGCATGTCCATCTCCTCGAAGACCTCGGGGTATTCGAGCGGCCACTGGATGGTTTCGCGGAGCCGTTCCTTGGTGTCTTCGAGGCCGCCGACGCTCTCCCAGGAGGTATCGGGAACCTCGACGAACACCTCGCGCATCGCCGAGGGCGTGACCTGCTTGAGGGCGTCCTTGAAGTCCTGCTCGGTGACCGTCATCGCCTCCAGGACCTCGGCGTCGAGTTCCTCCTGTTCGAGGTCGAGTTCGGGCCGGATGCGGCGGAGCGCGTTCATCGCCGACTCCTTGGTCAGCGACGCGAGGTCCGCGCCCACGAAGCCGTGGGTGTTCTCGGCGTACTGGTCGAGGTCGATGCCCTCGGCCAGCGGCATCCCGCGGGTGTGGACCTGCAGGATTTCCTTCCGGCCGCCCTTATCGGGCGCGCCGATTTCGATTTCGCGGTCGAAGCGGCCGCCACGGCGGAGCGCGGGGTCGAGTGCGTCGACACGGTTGGTCGCGCCGATGACGATGACGTCGCCGCGCTCTTCGAGACCGTCCATCAGCGAGAGGAGTTGGGCGACGACACGGCGTTCGACGTCGCCGCTGGTCTCGCCGCGCTTGGGCGCGATGGAGTCCAGTTCGTCGATGAAGATGATGGCCGGGGCGTTCTCCTCGGCCTCCTCGAAGACCTCACGGAGTTGCTCCTCGGATTCCCCGTAGTATTTCGACATGATTTCGGGGCCCGAGATGTTCGTGAAGTAGGCGTCAATCTCGCTGGCGACGGCCTTGGCCATGAGCGTCTTCCCGGTGCCGGGCGGGCCGTGCAGGAGGACGCCCTTCGGCGGCTCGATACCGAGCTGCTGGAACAGTTCGGGGTGCCGCATCGGGAGTTCGATCATCTCCCGGACCTGTTCGAGTTCCTCGTCGAGGCCGCCGATGTCCTCGTAGGTGACCGAAGGCGTGCTGCCCTCGCCGCCGGCTGCACCGCCCGCACCACCGGCCTGCTGGGCGATTTGCTCGGCGGGCTTTTCGCTGACCTCGATTTTGGTCGAATCGGTCACGACGACCGTTCCGTCGGGGTCGGTGTCGGCGATTTTCAGCGGGATACGCTGGCCGCTCTGCGAGGAGAGCGGGCCGAGGCCGAGCGAGAAGGGCACGTTCTGTCCCTTCGTGACGGCCTGTCCGCTGAGTTTGTCACGGATGTGGGGGCCGATGTTCCCGCGAATACGGAGGTTCTGCGGGAGGGCGACCGTGACCTGTTTTGCGGGGTTGACGTCCGCCGCCTCGACGGTAACGCTGTCGTCGATGCCGACGTCGGCCTCCTGACGGAGGCGGCCGTCGATGCGAATGACGCCCTTCCCCTCGTCTTCGGGGTATCCGGGCCAGACGCGCGCGACCGCGCGGGCATCACCCTCGATGACGATGTAATCGCCGTTCTCGAGGTCGAGTTCGTCCATCGCGGCGCGGTCGATGGCGGCGAGTCCGCGGCCGGCGTCCTTCTGCTTGAGGGGTTTGACCGTCAGTTTCATCGTTATCGCTCCACCTCGATAGTAACGATTCCGTTGTTCATAATAGCACGGGACGAGCCCTCGGGAACCTCGAACTCGTGTTGGTCGCCGTCGATGACGACGATAGCCGTGCCGTCAACTACGTCGACGTGGCCGTCGGTGACGCCGAAGTCCGCGACGAGGACGGTTTCATCCTCGTACTCGTAGGTACGTGCCATACCGTCCGTGTCGCCGCGAATCGCCTTCGTAAATTCTGTCATACTAACTCAGAGTTAGCCGTCAAACTATATAAACCTTTCTTCGATACCCCTCTTACGTGCGGGGGTTGCATCTGAACGGTTGATTTGCGGTTCACACTCGAAACGGCTGCGCACAGGCGGGCCTCGAAGGACAATCGAGCCGAAAAGAGACCGGAAAACGGCTGGATACCGACGCTCGTCAGTCGGCCATCTCGGTGAGGCGCTGGATGCGCTTTTCGGTCGGCGGGTGCGTCGAGAAAACCGACGCAAGCAGGCCGCGCTCGCCGCCGAAAATACACATCGATGCTGTCGCACCGTCGACGTCAGGGGCCTTCTCGTGGGTGCCGACTTCCTGAATCACCGACAGCGCCCGCGCGAGCGCGTCGGGGTTGCCGGTGTGTTCGGCGGCCTCCTCGTCGGCGACGTACTCCCGGTACCGGGAGATGGCCAGCACGAACACCATCACGAGCATCTGGGTGATGACGCTCAGCAGGTAGGCGACGATGAACCCGACGATAGGGATGTCGTCGGTGACCAACTGGACGATGAAAAAGACCGTCAGGCCGATAATCGACGCGATGGACTGACCGAGCAACATCACGACGACGTCGCGGTTCTTGATGTGGGCCAGTTCGTGTGCGAGGACGCCCTCCAGTTCGTCCATCGACATATGGCCTTCCTTGACCATCTGGAGCATCGATTCGGAGACCACGACCGTACCGGCGCCTTTCCGCCCGATAGCGAAGGCGTTCGGCAGACCCATCTGGCCGGCCATTAGCCGGGGTTTGTCGATGTCCATCGATTCGGCCAGTGCCTCAACGCGCTCGTGAATCTCCGGATGTGCCTCCGGCGACAGGTCGGTCGCGTTGACGCTTCGGAGCGCGAGTTTCTTGCCGACGACGTACTGGACGCCAACGAAGAGGACGCTGCCGGCGAGAACGACTGGGATACCGACGATGGGCGCGAACAGCGCCGCGACGAACACGTAAAACCCGAACAGGATGCTCATCGCGACGACCATTCGCGCTTGCAGACCACGGTGTGCCATGCGGTCTCGATCCACAGGTTCGGCAATAAAATTTTGCTCCGTGTGGCGTGCCGAAACGTCTCGACGCCAGCCCCTATCGCCGCAGTCGCCGTGTTTATCGGCCGACCGGGCGAGGGGGCAATCATGGACACCGTCACCCACCACGGCCGGACGACCGCCTATCGACGGACGGACTTCGGCGACGGCCCCCGCGTCTGCTACATCCACGGCGCGGGCGGCAGCCACGACGTCTGGGTCGAACAGTACGGCGACCGCGAGGGCCCGCCCGCCGTCGCCGTCGACCTCTCGGGCCACGGCGACAGCGACGACGTCGACACCGAACCCGGTACCGAGACGCTCGACGCCTACGCCGACGACGTGGTCGCGGTCTGCGAGCAGACGGACGCCTCGGTGCTCTGCGGCAACTCGATGGGCGGGGCCGTCGCGCTGTGGGTCGCCCTCGAACGCGACCTCGACCTCGATGGGCTCGTTCTCGCCGATACCGGCGCGAAACTCGGCGTCGACGAGGGGTTCCGGGAATCGCTCGCCCGGAACTTCGAGGCCGCAATCGCCTCGATGCACACGCCGGACACCCTCTTTCACGAACCCACCGACGAGCTCATCGAAGTCTCCAAGGAGGGCCTGCTGCGGACCGGACAGGCCGTCACCGTTCGGGACTTCGAGACCTGCGACGAGTTCGACGTCCGCGACCGCCTCGACGAGATTACGATGCCCGCTCTCGCGCTGTGCGGGGAACACGACCCGATGACGCCGCCGATGTTCAGCGAGTTCCTCGAAGCCGAACTGCCCGATTGTGAGTACCGAGAAATCGCCGACGCCGCCCACATGCCGATGCTCGAACGCCCGGACGTCTTCAACAGCGCCGTGCGGGCGTTCCTCGCCTAGCGGGACCGCTTACGTACGGCAATCAGATTCTTAAAAAGAGCCGCCGAACGTCGTCCCATGAGCCGAATAATGCGCGTTTTGAGCGGCCTCCTACAGACCGTCGTCACGTTCGCGGTGCTGATAATCCTCGGTACGCTCGCCTTCTACGTGACCGTCTTCGTCGTCTCGACTGGGGCGGGATTGGCGGGCTATGAGAACGTCAGCGGCGACTTCGTCGTCCTCTCGGCGGCCCTGCTCGTCGTCGCGGCCCTTTTAGGTGGGATACCGCTGAGCGCCGCCCCACAGCGGGGCGACGAAGACGACCGGGAACCGAACGCCGGCTTCGAATAATCACTCGGCGGCCCGCGCCTCCAGCCAGTCGACGATGTGTGCGGGCACGTCGACGTCCGGAACCGCGGCGTTCAGCGCCTCGAATTCGCAGGTCGCGTTCATCTCGTGGGCGGATACCTGGTTTTCGTCCCCATAGTCCACAGTTACTTGGGAATCGCGCCTGACACCGATGGTATGCCGCTTGGTACCGCGAAGCGCCACCCGGTCGCGACCGGGCTTGCGCTGTTGGGCACCGTTGTGACGGCCGGCTGGCTCGCCGAATCGCGTCTCGACCCCGCCGAATGGTATCCGCCGGACCCGCCGCCGATGGAGGGGCTACTCGCCTCCGGCGACGAACTGGTCGGCGCCGACACCGTCCTTCGGTGTGAGGGCCCCGAAGACGTGGCTTTCGACGACGAGGACCGCCTCTATACGGGGAGCGAGGACGGCCGTATCATCCGGACGGTCGACCCGGTAACGCCTGAGACAACCGACGCCGACACCGAGACGTTCGCCCTGACACAGGGTCGCCCGCTCGGGATGACCTTCGACGGTGAGGACCTGCTGGTCTGTGCGGAGGACGCCGGCCTCATTTCGGTTGACCCCGCAGGCGAGGTGACGACGCTGGCGGATTCGGCGGGGGGCCGCGACATCGCCTTCGCCGACGACCTCTATATCGCCGACGACGGTACCATCTACTTCACCGACGCCACCGAGCACGAAATCTTTCAGGACGAACTATTCGAGTTGGAGGATACCGGCCGCCTGCTGGCGTACCACCCCGATTCGGGGGAGACGACCGTCGAATTGACCGGTCTCGGCTTCGCCAACGGCATCTGCACGCACGCCGACGGCGAATCGGTGCTCATCACCGAAACCTCCCGATATCGGGTGACCCGTTTCTGGATCGACGGCGACCTCGAAGGCGACGAGCGACTGTTCGCCGAGAACCTCGTGGGCTACCCGGACAACATCGAGGCCGTGGGCGACGGCACCTACTGGGTGGCGATTCCGAGCCTCCGTGACGAGACCCTCGACGGCCTCCACGAACACGCGTGGGTCAAGCGCCAACTCGGTAAGTTCCCGACGGCGGTCCTGGAGCAGGTCAGCGGCGACCCCTACGGACTCGTGCTCCGACTCGATGAATCCGGGACGGTTATCGAGAGCTTTCACGACCCCGAGGGAGACGTCCACGGCGTTACCTCAGCGACACCCAAACCCGACCACGACGCGCTGTATCTCGGCTCGCTGTTCGGCGAGAAGGTCTCGCGGTACTCGTTGGAGTAACCGCGACCGCACCGGCTTTACTTCCACCGCGCTCTCGCAACCTTATAGGCGACCGTCCCGCTATCGACGGGTATGCCACGGCTCCCGGGCGTCGAACCGCCCGAACAGGTGGTCTGTCACGTCGACATGGACTGCTTTTATGCCGCCTGTGAGCGCCTCAAGGAGCCACAACTGGAGGGCGAACCGGTCGTCGTCGGGATGGGCTACGAGGACGGCGAGGAACACGGTGCCGTCGCCACTGCGAGTTACGATGCCCGGGAGTACGGCATCGAGTCGGCGATGGCCATCTCCGAGGCCCTCGAAAAACTCCCCCGGCGAGCGACGGCCGACGACCCCGAGGACACGGGCATCTACCGGCCCGTCGACATGGCCTTCTACGAGGCGGTCAGCGCCGACGTCAAATCGGTGCTCGGGGACTTCGCCGACACCGTCCGGAACGTCTCCATCGACGAGGCGTATCTCGATTTGGGCGACCCCTCGTGGGACGACGTCGCGGATATCGGCCGTGAACTCAAAGCCGAAATCGAGGCGGAGGCCGGTGTCGTCGCCTCGGTCGGTATCGCCCCGAGTATGACGACCGCGAAACTCGCCTCCGACGCCGACAAACCGGACGGCCTCGTCGTCGTCGAACCCGACGAAGTGCGGGAGTTCCTCGCACCGATGGACGTGGCGGACCTCCACGGCGTCGGCCCCGTCACCGCCCGCGAGCTGCGGGAGATGGGCTTCGAGACGGCCGGCGACATCGCTTCGGCCGAGGAGGCGACGCTGGTCGAAACCTTCGGCGAACGGGGCCGAGACATCTACGCGCAGGCCCGCGGCGAGGACGACCGCGAGGTCGAACCGAAGGGTCGTCCCAAGAGCCTCTCCAGCGAGTCGGCCTTCGTCGAGGCGACCGACGACATGGAAGCGAAACGTGAGAAAGTGCGGGCGCTGGCCGACGAGGTCGCAGAGCGAGCGACGGCGAAAGGCGCTCTCTACAAGACCATCGGCATCAAGGCCGTCGAACCGCCCTTCGAGGTCAACACCCGCGCCCGGTCGCTGTCGGGGCCGGTCGACGCACCGGACCTCGTCGAAGGGATTGCCCTCGATTTGCTCGACGAATTCGAGGACGCGACCGTGCGGAAACTCGGGGTTCGCGTCTCGAACCTCTCCTTCGACGAGCGCGACCAGACCAGCCTCGATACGTGGGAAGTCGACGGCGCGGAGACGGCGAGCGGTGACTCCCACGACATCCGCGAGCGCCACCGCGAACGCTCCTCGGGCGGGCAAGCCAGCCTCACGGATTTCGAGTGACGGGAGCGTATCCTTTTGGCCCTCGCTGCCGAAGGCGGTCGTATGAACCATCTCGCCGTCGTCAACGAGGAGACGTGGCGACTCGCTCGCCATGCCCACGTCATCGTCCACGAGACCAGCGACGGCAACGAGTTCATCACCGTCTACGACTGCGGCGCGGCCCAGAAGCCGCCCTCCGCCCAACTCATCGGTAACCTCGTCCGGGTCGACGCCGACCACGAACTCCTCGACCAGCCGACGGGCTATATCGCCAAATTGCGCGAGCCATCGGTACTGATTCGACAGGACGAGAACCACTGGGTCATCCGCGCGGCCCCTGAGTCGGACCCACAGGCTGATTGACCACCGGTCGGACGCGATGATATGGAAATCGACGGGACGGCCCGCATCGAGAACTCGACGGTTGCCGAAGCCGACGGCCAAATCCGCGAGTACGTGACGATACACGATTCCGAGATAGCCGCCGGCGTGCGAATCTACGAGCGCACGTCCCTCAAGAAATCCACCGTCGCCGGACCGACGGATATCAACGCCAACTGCTACGTCGAGAACGCGGACATCGGCGAGGAAGTCCAGATCGGCCCGAACAGTTCCGTCGTCGGCGTCACCCACGACCTCGACGACGAGGGGATGACCTTCCGGGAGGACACCTTCGAGGAAGTCGTGCTGGAAGACGGGGCGTTTCTCGGTGCCGGCGTGACCGTCCTGCCGGGCGTTACCGTCGGTGAGAACGCCGTCATCGGGGCTGGTGTCACGGTGACCGAGGACGTCGCTCCCGGCGACGTGGTCCGCGAGTAACTACGGAATCACCATCCACAGCAACCCAATACCACCGAACAGTGCGAGTCCGCCGCCAACCGCGAGGTTTCGGCTGGTCGCCTTCGACAGCGAGGTGGCGACGCTTTCGAAGTCGCCCTTCGCGATGAACGTCCCCGGTGTCGTACAGCGCAGGACAGTCTCGCCGAAGCCCTCGCCCTGTTCGGCTTCCCCGGCGACGACGACCGATTCGCCGGGCGTGATGGTCGTCTCCTTGAATCGGAGTTCCCGCTCGGCGCGGCCGTCGCTCGTCAGCGGCAGCGGGTCGAACACGTCGGTCGTCCGGAAGCGCTCCGGGACGCGTTCGCCGGCTTCGACGACCTGTTCGGTTTCTGCGGGCCCGCCGGTGAAGGCGCCCTCGACGTTCGGTTCGACGTCGGTCGGCGACCCCGACACGAGACTCACCCACGCGCCCTCGGGGTCGACCGAGGCGGTGCCGAACGCCCCGTCGACGTCGAACGGCTGGGTCTCGACGTCGTAGGCGGTGATGAAGTAGGTGCCCGACGAGCGCATCGGCCGGGATTTGTACTGGGCGACGGAGGTGACATAACAGACCGCCGGGTCGCCCGAGACGGGGGCTTCGAGCGGCGCCTCGCCATCGGGGACCGCCGCCGTTCCGGCGACGATGTTGGAGCCGTCGGGCGTGAGTTCGTCGGGGTCGCCGCCCGCCTGTTCGATGTAGTCGGCCCGCGGGCGGTTGGCGACGGCAATGACGCCGATATAGAGGCCGCCGATGTAGAGGCCAGCCGCGATTACCCACGCGAATTCGGAGATATCGCCACCCTTCGTCGCTAGTGGGACGAGGATTAGCAACGACAGCAGGGCGGCGGGAACCGTCTGCCGGCGCGTGAGACCGCTCTGATAGGCGGCGTATTTATACGGCGCTCGGAGGCCGCCCTCGGGAACCCAGGCCGCGAGGACCCACCAGACGACGCCACCGATGATGAGGAGGGCGATGCCGTAGGTGAACAGGTCGACGGTCGAAAGCGGCATTCGGCGGTACTGGCTCGCGAACCCTTATAAATAGCCGGCTCCGGTCGAGCGCCGAAACCGACCGCATGACGCCCGTCTGACGGACAACTATGTGGGGCGGGCGCCACGTGATTGCCGATGGGCGAGGAAACGATTACCGTCGGAGAAATCAGTCGTGGCGACGAGGAGGGGACCCCCGTCGAACTTCCCGTCGTGGACGTGTTAACGGGCCGCTCCTTTGTGACCGGTAAATCCGGGTCCGGGAAGTCCAACACTGCGAGTGTCATCTGTGAGAAAATGCTCGATAAGGGCTTCGGCATCCTCATCGTCGACATCGACGGCGAGTATTACGGCCTCAAGGAGGAATACGAGATCCTCCACGTCGGCGGCGACGAGGAGTGTGACCTGCAGGTCACCGAGGAACACGCGGGCAAAATCGCCGAACTCGCCCTCGAGCAGAACGTCCCGATAATCCTGGACGTCTCCAGTTTCCTCGACGAATCCGAGGCGCGGGCGCTTCTGACCGAAGTGACCAAACACCTCTTCGCGAAGGAGAAGAAGGTCAAACAGCCCTTCCTGATGCTTGTCGAGGAGATTCACGAATACATACCGGAGGGCGGCGGCGTCGACGAATGCGGCCGGATGCTTATCAAGGTCTCAAAGCGGGGCCGCAAGCACGGCCTCGGCATCGTCGGCATCAGCCAGCGGCCCGCCGACGTCAAGAAGGACTTCATTACCCAGTGTGACTGGCTGGTCTGGCATCGGCTGACCTGGAACAACGACACGAAAGTCGTCGGCCGGATTCTCGGCAACGAATACGCCGACCACATCGAGGAGATGGACGACGGCGAGTGTTTCCTGATGACCGACTGGGCCGAGGACATCCGCGTCGTCCAGTTCGAACGCAAGCGGACTTTCGACGCTGGCGCGACCCCGGGCCTCGACGATTTCGAACGGCCCGAACTCAAAAGCGTCTCCGGCGACCTCGTCGAGGAACTCGAAGAGATATCCGAGACCAAGGAGCGCCGCGAGAACCGCATCGAGGAACTCCAGCGCGAACTCGAATCGAAGGACGAGCGCATCCATGACCTCGAACGCCAACTGAAGGAGGCCCGCGACCTCAAGAAGATGGCCGACCGCTTCTCGCGGGCGATGATGGAACAGGTGACGGGCCGGCCCCTCTCCGCTGCACCGGGCCGACAGAGCGAACTCGACGAGGCTGCCGGGCCCGTCCGTCGGGACCCCGAAATCGAAGCCGAACTAAAGGCCATCCGCAACGGCGAGAAGGAACGGGAATCCAGCCCCGTGCCGGTCGCCGGGAACGATGACGACGCCAGCGAGGAGGCCGAAGACGACGCCGTAGACGAGACGACCGACGACGAATCTCCGCCCGATTCGGAAACTACGGAAACCGAACCGGAACCCACGGCCGAAACCACCGAGACACGGGCTGAAACCCAATCGGGCGAGGAGACCACCTCCGAGACGAGCGACTGGCCGACCGAATCGGACAGCCAGTCGTTCGGCTTCGGCGGCATCGACCGGGTCACAGGCGACACCGGAGTCGACACCGACGACTCACCGACGGTTTCGGACGTCGCAAGCGGGAGCGCCCGAGAGCCGACGGCTTCGCCCGCCCTTTCCGGAGGGGAGCGACTCGTCGACCGACTCCAATCGGAGATTCGGGCCCTCGACGACGTCGCCGTCGAGATGCTGCGGGTCTACCGGGCTCGCGGCCCGCTGACGCCACAGGAGGCCCACGAGGCGGCCGGGGGGTCAGGCGACCGGACCGGCGCGTATTCGATGAATCGCCAACTCCGCGAACGCGGTTTCGTCGCCCACGCAAGCCGTGGCCGCCACGAGTACGCCCTCCCCGAACTCGTCGCCGAGGAGACGGTCGACCCGTTCAATCCGAACCAACCGGTCGACGGCACCGAACACGACCTGCTCGTGCAGGCCGTCGAGTCCGTGTTCGTCGACGGTATTGACGCCCCCGAGACCGTCGACGCGGCGGCAGAAGTAGCGACTGACGGCGGCACTGATTCGGATAACTGAGAACGCGCTTCCTTTTCAGACGAGCGGCGAAACGAGGTCTTCCAGCGCTTGCTTCGGGTCGTCGGCCTTGGCGACGCCCGAGGCGAGCAGGACCCCCTCGGCGCCGAGGTCGCCGGCGGCTTCGAGGTCCTCGCCCGTCGAGATGCCGGCCCCACAGAGGACGGGCACGTCCCCGACGCTGGCGGCGGCTTCGACGGAGTCGGTGACGATGTCGGGGTCGGCCTGTGAGACGGGCGTGCCCGTGCCGATGAGTTCCGGCGGTTCGACGGCAACGGCGTCGGGTTCCAGTGCCGCCGCGGCCGCTATCTGTCGCGGGTTGTTCGCACAGACGACGGTTTCGAGGCCCGCGCGTTCGGCGGCGCGGACGCTACCGTCGATATCGGCGAGTTTCAGGCGGTTCTCGGAGTGATTCAGGAGCGTCCCGACGGCGCCGGCCTCTTTGGCGGCTTCCGCGAGCGTCGAGCCGGTATGCGAGCCGTGGTCGACCGGCGAGACGTGCTGGGCCCACGTTTCGACGCCGGTGGCGGCGACCCGGTCGAGGTGGGCCGCCTGCGGGGCGACGGCGATACGAACGCCCGTGTCGTTGGCCACTTCGGCGGCGGCCTCGGCGACTGCGACGGGGTCGCAGGGATACGCCTTCAGGTTGACGAGAACGAACATAGCGGGAGGGGGAGGGCCACCGAAAAATAACTGTCTATGGCAACCCGCGTCGGTCCGAAGTATGCTTGGCCCGCGGAACCGACGAATACAGGAACCACGAGGTTCGATGGTTATCCATGGATGCACGCCGTGTGTGGGTCACCGTCGACGGGGAGCCACGGCTGGGGACGGTCGAAAAGTACACCTACGCGCCCAAAACCGGGGCGAAACTACTCGCAGTCGAGTTGGACGAACCGGCCGGCGATACCGAACGGGTCGTCGTGAACCCGAACGTCGACGAAGTCCTCTACGAACACGAACTCTGACTAATCTTTTCGCTTGACCACGTCGCCGAGGGTCGTCTCGCCCGCCGAGGACCCACCGGACCACTCGCTGTCGTCGCCGGAACCGCCGGCCGAAAGCGAGATGCCCAGCGCCTTTTCGAGTTTGGTCTGGACCTTGTCGCTCGGGAGGACGTCGCCGCGTTCGAGTTTGCGGATAAGGCTCGCCTTCTCGTTGAGTTGGTCGGCGAGTTCCTCCTGAGTGAGGCCCTCGGATTCGCGGGCGTTCCGGATGCGCTCGTCGTAGTCCTGAACGACCTCGTCCATCTCGTCGAACATGTCGCGGCGACTGCCGCCACCGCCGCCCGAGGAACTGCTCGACGAACTGGACGTCGAAGAGGAGGAAGAACTCCCCGAGGAGGACGTGGAGTATTTCGTCGAGGACGAGGAGGTTTCCTGCGTTTTCACCTCCGTGCCGAAATCGGCGCAGTTGTCACAGACGTCGAGTTCCGCGCCTTCGACCTTGACCGTCTTCGGGTCGCTGGTGTTGGCGCCACACATCTCACATTGAACCATACTGGAGCCTAACACTCCGTCGCAAAAGGGTTTTCCGCCCGGCCCGGCGGGCGTCTCATTCGATGGGACACTGCTGCCGCCGATTTATATGTGGGACACTACGTCTCATCTATGAACGCCGACCTCGAACCGCGGCCGTCGGAACGACGCCCCGTCGTGAAACCCCTCGCCGAGGAGTCTCCCGACTGGATTCTCGACACTCGGCAGATGACACAACCCCGACTCGGGGCCGTCATCGACGCGCTGGGAGACGCCGAGGTCGGTGACACTGTGGTCGTCATCACCCCTATCTCGCCGGTGCCGCTGTACGACCACCTCAACGAGCGTGGCTGGGGCTACGAGGTCGACCGAATCTCGCCCGACGAATGGCAGGTTCGTATCACCGTCGGCGAGCAGCCCGGCGATTCCGGCGAGCGACTCCGCCGGCCGCGGCGGCGCCGCCTCCGATAACTCAATTCAGGCAAATATTATCAACTCTGGGTGTGAGTGCCATGGTATGCCGTACAGTTACGAGCCACATCACTTCGAGGACATGGAGGTCGGCAAGACCTTCGAGAGCGCCGGACGAACGATTACGGAGACGGATTTCGTCTTCCACTCGATGTTCACCGGCGACTGGACGGAACTGCATACGAACGCGGAATACTCCGAGGAAGGACCGTTCGGCGCCCGCATCGCACAGGGGCCGATGACGTTCATCATCGCGACCGGGCTCTTCCAGCGGACCGGCATCGTCGAACGCACCGTCGTCGCCTTCCTCGGCATGAACTACATGGACGTCCCGAACCCGGTCTTTATCGGCGACACCATCAGCGCCGAATACGAATGTGCCGAAAAGCGGGAACTCGACAGTCGGGACGATGCCGGCTACATCGAGATTGATACCCTGATGACGAATCAGGACGGCGAGTCGGTCTTCGAGGGCGACATGAAGTTCCTCTTCAAGAGAAGGGAATCGTAAGGTGTCG
The DNA here is from genome assembly GCF_013391085.1 of Natronomonas halophila. NCBI lineage: Archaea > Methanobacteriati > Methanobacteriota > Halobacteria > Halobacteriales > Natronomonadaceae > Natronomonas > Natronomonas halophila. Next base: position 363,874 of record NZ_CP058334.1, read on the forward strand.
ATATCGGCATCCGGAGCCGTCTAACCCCGCACAGAATTTATTACCAGTCCCCTGATTGACGTGACATCGATGCAGCGAACCGTCCGTATCGGGTTGCTGGTTCTCTGTGTCACGCTGGTACTCGGCAGCGGCGTCACCGTGTTCGAACCGCACCGACCGCTTACGGACCAGCAGACCGAGTACTTCGTCTCGCCGGACATCTCAACGTCCGCGCTGTGGTCACACGCGCGACTCAATACGAAGCAGGCGTCCCATACGATGGTCGTCGAGAAATACGCACCCGCATCCAACGAGACACGCTTCTCGAAGCGCGTCTATCGGTACGACCCGCAGTCGCGACAGGTTCGCTCGACCCTCTATTATCGGAACGACGGCGGCTGGGGCACCTCACATGTCTACTTCGGCGAACAGGTCAAGGCCACGGCCATCGGCGACGCGTCGTCCCCGACTCGCTCCGCCGTGTCGGACGTCTCGGCCCGCACCACGACCCAGTATAACGCGTTCGTTCGTGCGACCGACGACTATCTGACCGCCGAACAGGGGGCGTATGCACTCAAACACCTGAACACGACGTCACAGCACCTCGTCGTCGGGGTTACGACCGCCGACGGCTACGCGGATTTCCACCAAATCGAGGACGAGCGCATACTGAACGGCAGTTCGTATCGGGCGTACGTCGACCGCGACACCGGCCGCGTGACGAAGGTCGTGGAAACGCGCCGCTACCGGGATACCGACAACGAGACGCGGTCGGTCCGAACCGTCATCAGGTTCGAGCGGTTCGGGAACACGACCGTCTCACGCCCCGACTGGGCCGAATGGAGCCCGCTGGAACTCGTCTACGATGCGCTGTCGCTGTGACCGGCGCGCGCTCAGTTCAACAGGCGGTCGAACAGTTCGGACTGGGCGCGCCGGAGCCGCTCCAGAAACGCCGATTTCGAGATGCCGACCGCGTCGGCGACCTCCTGGGCCGTGGCGCCTTTCGGCACGTCAAAATAGCCCAGTCGGTGGGCGGTTCTGAGCGCCTCGGCCTGTGCTGGCGTGAGGTTCCAGCGGGTCGAAATCCCGTCGTCTGCCTCCTCGCCGAGCGGCGAGATGCGTTCGAGTTGCACGCCGACGGCCTCGCCGGCGGCTTCGAGGACGCCGTGGAGGACCTCCTGACCGACCACGGCACCGAGATGTCGTTCGACGCCGTCGACGTAGCGGACCGTCTCGACGAGAAAACCCTCGTCGATGAGCCGATGGACGACACACCGTTCCTTGGAGAGACACCGGTAGGTGTCGCGCCCGTCGGCGGCCGCACGATGGAGATATCGGATGCGGTCGTCGGCATCGAGCACGTCGCCGACCCGCGATTCATCGGTCGAAAACCGGAGGAGAGTGTAGCCGTCCTCGCGCAACAGCGGCGGCGACGCCTCGACGGTCCCTCCGGTGGCCCGCGTGGCGTCCGCGAGCGGACACTCGTCGCCGGTCACCTGGAACTCGACGACGAGACACTCCGATATCACGTGTTACGATAGCATGAACCAATATTTAAAACCAGCCTATGGGCGGGTGAACCAGTATGGTACTCCGTCACATTAGTTCTTGTAGTGATGGACCTCCAGACCGCCACGGAGCGCGCGGGGCCGCGGGAGTTCGGCCCTGCCGACGACATGCCCCGGGAGTACAGGGAGGCGGCGACCCGGATGATTCAGTTCCACGCCAACAGCGAGATTATGGGCGCCTACATCGAGCGACCGTTCATCCGGCAGGCGCCGAGTCTGGACCGCAAACTCGCGGTCAGCGCACAGGTCCAGGACGAAATCGGCCACGGCCAGTTGCTCTACCGGGCCGCCGAGGAGTTGGGCATCAAGACCCGCGAGGAGATGCTTGACGAACTCGCCGCCGGGGAAGGGAAGTTCCTCAACTGCTTTCACTACCCGCTGGACGACTGGTACGAACTGCCGATGATCATGTTCTTCGTCGACGGCGCGGCGATGCGCCGGCAGGCGACCCTCAAGCGGACCTCGTGGGAGCCGTACGCCCACGCCATCGACAAGATTTGCTTCGAGGAGGGGTTCCACATCAAGCACGGCGAGGACATTCTCCGAACGATTGCGACGGGCAGTCGCAAGGACCAGGAACGCCTGCAGGAGGCCTTCGACAAGTGGTGGCCGCGCATCCTGCAGTTCTTCGGGCCGACGGACGACCAGTCGACCCACGGCGATTTCTCGATGGAGGTCGGGCTGAAGACGATGAGCAATGACGACCTGCGGAACGCCTTCCTGAACGCCTACGTCCCGAAGGCTCGGAAATACGGCCTCGAATTGCCGGAGTATCCCCGAATCGAGTACCACGAGGCCGACGATTACTACGAGGTCTACGAGGAGGACCTCGATTGGGACGAGTTCTTCACTGTCGCCAAGAACGAACTCCCGACCGGTGCCGGCCAGATCGACAAGCGCAAGCGGTCCCAGGAGGCCGTCGAGTGGGTCCGCGAGGTCATCGAATCACCCCAGCAGGGCGGGGGTAACCCTGCGGCCGCGGACGATTAATCATGAAATGGGAAGTGTTCCGTCAGGAGAAGAAGAAGGACTACCACACCCACGTCGGCAACGTGCACGCGCCGAACGCGGAGATGGCAAAGCAGTACGCCCAGATTATGCACGCACGGCGGAAACCCGCCAATAGCCTGTGGGTCGTCCCGAAAGAGGACATCGAGGAGGTTCATGCCGACGAGCAGGGCATCGAGATGGGCGGGACCACCCAGAAGGCCTACCGTTGGGCGACGAACTACAACACCGACGAGACGTTCGCCGAGGAAATCGAGGACAGCCAGCGCGAACAGGAACAGGCCGAAAAGGACCTCGCGGAGGCCGACAAATGACGTCGAACGCCGACGCCCTCGGTGGACCCGACGAACTGAACGACCGCGAGCGCGCGGCCGTCGAGGCCGAGCTCCGGTGTCTCGCCGACGACGAGTTCGTCGTCGCCGAACGCTATACCGAGTGGCAGGTCCGGGGGCCGACGCTGGAATCCGACATCGGCATCGCGAACATCGCACAGGACGAACTCGGGCACGCGCGCCTGTGGTACGACCTGCTGGAGGACTTCGGCTACGATCAGGTCGACCTCATATGGGAACGGGACCCCGCCGACTTCCGCCATTCCACGCTGGTCGAACAGCCCTTCGAGTCGGGCGACTGGGCCGACTGTATCGTTCGTGGGTACTTCTACGACACCTACGAGCACCTGCGTCTCGAATCGCTCGAATCGACGACCTATCCGCGCATCGCCGACCGGGTCGGGAAGGTCCTCGGCGAGGAGGATTATCACCGCGAGCACGCCCAGAACTGGCTCGAACGACTCTGTGAGGACAGCGAGGGGCGACGCCGGGTTCAGGAGGCCGTCGACCGCCTGTTCCCCTACGCGCTGACGCTCTTCGCACGCACCGACCACGAGGAAGATATCGTCGACCTCGGAATCCGGCCGGACTGCCTCTCGGAACTCCGCGAGGAGTGGCGGACCATCGTGTCGTCGTTCCTCACTGGCCTCGGTATCGACGTGCCAGTCGCTGACCACGACGAACTCCGCCCGGAGGCCGTCGGCCGCGACGGCACCCACACCGACGCGTGGCAATCCCTCTACAACGAGTTCACGTTCACCTACGAGCAACTGGACCGCAGCGAGGCGCCCGCGCTGATGCCGGACCCCGACGAGGCCGAAAGCGATGTCTGAACCCACTGACTTCGACGCAACCGGGGATATCGAAGGTGCCGACAGTCCCTCCTATTGCGCGTACACGGAGTACGAACACGGCGTCGACCCCGAAGACCTGCCGGCAACCGGCGAGGGCGCGGAGGGTGTCGAGGCCGACGTTTTCGAGGAACTCTACGAGGTTGAAGACCCCGAGATGCCCATCTCCGTCGTCGATTTGGGGCTCATCTACGGCGTCGCTGTCGAGGACGGCCACGCGACGGTGACGATGACGCTGACCTACACCGGGTGTCCTGCGCGTGACTACCTACAGGAGGACGTTCGGCAGGCCGCAGAACGCGCGGAGGGCGTCGACTCCGCCGAGGTCGAACTCGTCTGGAGTCCCGAGTGGAACCTTGAGTTGGTGACCGAGGCCGGTAAGAACGACCTGCGGGAGTTCGGGGTGAGCGTATGAGGGGACGACCGGACCCCTCGACGGAGACCGACGACGATGCCGACCCCGCCGAGTGTCCCTACTGTGGGTCGGCGGATACCGAGCGCGAACATCCGAAGGGGCCGTCGCTGTGTCGGTCGATGCATTACTGCAACGAGTGCGGGGAACCCTTCGAAGCCTTCGGGTAGACCCCTTCGCGATAGCTCAAATACCCTTTTTACCCTCCTGAAGGCACTTATCAGGGCCGGCAGAATCGGCGTGTATGCAACGACGGAGGCTACTCGCCGCGCTCGGGGCGACGTCGACGGCCGTGCTGGCCGGCTGTCTCGGCAGCGGTGACCCCGGTGACGGGACCGAGACGCCGACGCCGGAACCGTGTACCGTCGACCGCGAGACGCCCGTCGACGTGGAGAACGAGGAGATAGACGTCCGGGAACTCCCCGAGAAACCCGACGAATGGACCGAGTCGTCGGTCGAAACGTACGTCCGGGAATACGAGGCGGCCTACCGGCAGCACAAACTTTACTCGGCGGAGATGACGTCGTACGGCCACAGCGAGAGCACGGAGAACATCCGCCAGACGGACCGCGGCTGGCGCGTCGAACTCCGAACGAACTTCTACTGGAACGAGGACACCGACGACGGAAACGTCCACGCTGACAGCCCCTATTATACCGTGGTCTATCTCGTCGCCGATGACCGCCTGCTTCGGGCCGCAAGCGAACAGCACGACGCGGACCCGAGCCTCGACGATGCCACGACGCTGGAGTGCTGGTAATTCGTCGTGCGGTCGGATAACTTTTGAAGGAGTCCACGAAACCCCAAACTAGAACGATGTCCCGAGAAGACCACCTCGAAGACGCGGCGGACGCGCTCCGGCAAGCAAGCGATGCGGCGGACGGCGAGGCGGCCGAACGCCTGACGAAGAAAGCCGACAGCTTCGAAGAGGCAGCCGCAGAGGCCAAGACCCTCGACCACGGCACGCTCGCACGTCACGAACACGGCCTGCGAGAAGTCTCCGATGACGAAGGCGGTGCCGTGGCCGACCACGTCGACGATGCGCTCGAAGCGATTACCGAGTACCGGTCGACGGTCGAAGGCGTCTAAATCAGTTTTCGACGGTTTCCAACTGCCCGCCTTCCTGCTCCCATTCGGTGAGGCTGCCCTCGTAGAAGGCCAATTCCTCGTAGCCGAGGGCTCGCAGAACGGTGTAAGTGTGGCTGATGCGGCGGGCGGTGTTACAGTAGAGGAGCACGTGCTTGTCGGGCGTGACGCCCCTGCCTTCGAGGAGTTCGCGCATCTCGGATTCCGACCGGAGGCCGCGCGTGTCGTCGTCGACGAGTTCGCGCCAGTCGACGCGGACGGCACCGGGGATGTGGCCCTCCTCGTACTCCCACTCCTCGCGCGTGTCGACGATGACGGCATCAGGGTCATCCAGTGTGTCGCGGACGAACTCGATGCCGACGAGGGGGCCGTCCTCGTCGAAGGCCGCGTCGTACGTGCCCGGGCCGAGATTCGGCTCCTCGCTGCTGACCTCGTGTTCGAGGTTCCACGAGGAGTAATCGCCATTGAGCAGGTGGAGTTTGGAGGGGTCGTGACCGTAGAGTTCGGCGGTCACCAGAAACCGGGCGGCGAAAACGCCGTGGGTGTCGTCGTAGGCGACGATATCCGAGTCGTTGTCGATGCCGGCCGCCTCCGCGAGCGCGACGAAGGCGTCGGCACCGGGGAGCATCCCGGCTTCGGCCTCGCCGTGTTCTTCGGCCCGGAACTCGTCGAAGGGGATGTTCACGGCGGTCGGAATGTGGCCGATACCGTCGTACTCCCAGGCGTCCCGGACGTCGACGACGGCCACCTCGTCGAGTCGGTCGGCGACCCACTCGGCGGCGACGACGCGTTGGTTCATACGGTTGGGTTGTCCACCATCCGGTTTAAGGCTCGCGTGTCTGCCGTTTTGTCCCGATGCTCCCCGGAAGCGGAAATTTAGACCGCTATCGTGTGTACAGGCCGACCGAGCAATTGGGCCTATTAAACTATATAGGCGGACCAACGGGCTTATTTTCGAATCTGGGAGCGTTACAGGGCGTCACTGGTTCAGGGGCGTTTCTTGCCGTAAGCGGGGAGGGACGGCACTACAGGCCGTTAAGGTGTGGTAATATAAGATGGGGTGTCGTATGTAGGAGCGTAATGAGCGATTACGCGAAAGACGTGCTCGTTTCGGCCGACGAGGTCGAAGCGCAGCTCGACGAATTCGAGAGCGACGATTCGGACAAGCGACTGGTAGAGGTTGACGTGGACACCGAGGCCTACGACGAGGCCCACGCCCCCGGTGCCATCGGCTTCAACTGGGAGACGGACCTGCAGGACCAGACCACCCGCGACATCCTCTCGAAGGAGGACTTCGAGAACCTGCTGGGTGCCCACGGCATCACCGAGGACAGCACGGTCGTCCTCTACGGTGACAACTCCAACTGGTTCGCGGCCTACACCTACTGGCAGTTCAAGTACTACGGCCACGACGACGTGAAACTCCTCGACGGCGGCCGCGAATACTGGATCGAGAACGACTACCCGACCACGGACGAGGTTCCGGAGTTCTCGGCTGTCGACTACGAGGCCTCCGGCCCGCGCGAGTCCATCCGTGCCTACCGAGAGGACGTCGAGAACGCCATCGACCGCGACCTGCCGCTGGTCGACGTCCGCTCGCCCGAGGAGTTCACGGGCGAAATCCTCGCCCCCTCGGGCCTGCAGGAGACCGCCCAGCGTGGCGGCCACGTCCCCGGCGCCCAGAACATCTCGTGGGCGGCCGTGACGAACGACGACGGCACCTTCAAGGACCGCGACGAACTCGAGACCCTCTACGCCGAGTACGGCATCGACGGCGACGAGACGACCGTCGCCTACTGCCGTATCGGCGAGCGCTCGTCGGTCGCCTGGTTCGCTCTGCACGAGCTGCTGGGCTACGAGGACGCCATCAACTACGACGGGTCCTGGACCGAGTGGGGCAACCTCGTCGGCGCCCCCATCGAGAAGGGCGAGGCTGAGTAACGGGAGATTCGAGCGGAGCGAGAATCTCCGTATGGGCGAGCGGGGAGCGAAGCGACCCGCGAGCCGCGAAGCGCACGAGGCCTCGTAGCGAAGCGGTGAGCCCGTAGGGCGAACCGCAGAGCAGGCGAGGCTGAGTAAGCCCACCCCTTGGCCGACCGTCGTATCGTCACCTAACTGCACCATTTTTCGCGCCGGACCACACCCTTCAAGCGGTGCGTCTCCCAAGTGGGTCGCATGAACCCCGACGAATTCATCGACGCGGTCGCCTCGGAGAACGAAACCGCCCTCTCGCGACTCGGTTCCTCGAAATCCCTCTATGCCGACACGGAAGGCGAGATGGAATCCGAGGAGGTCCTGACCGCCGCGGCGACGGCCGAACACCACGCCGCGGAGACCTACGAAGCGTGGGCCGACGACGAAGAGGGCGACGTCGCAGAGGCCTTCGCGGAGACGGCCGCCGAGGAACGTGACCACTACGACACTGTCGTTGGCGAACTCGACGACCACGAACCCGGTGAGGTTCCGGCGATTCAGGAGTACCTTCGGGACCTCGACGGTACCGTCGAACGCATCGGCGGGTTCGTCGGCCGGACGCTGGCCGCCGAGAAATCCAAGGGGCAGTTGACCGGCTTCTTCACCGGGCAGGCCGACCCCCAGACGGCGAGTCTCTTCCGCGGCATGGGCGGCGACCTGGAGGACCAACTGGAACGGGCGACCGACCTGCTGGAAGCCGAATGCGGCGACGACGAGGAGTGCTGGGAGCGCGCACAGGAGGCCGCCACGGGCGCGATTCAGGCCGCCTACGACGAGTACACCGAGCGCCTCGAAAGCATGGGCGTCAACCCGAAGCCAGTCTGCTGAGGGGGTCGGACGCGCTGATTTTCGGGCGCCGGTAACGCCGGTGTTAGCGGGAACTCAAGTGTCGCGCGGGCGAACGAAGCCGTATGGAAGGACCACATCAGGACCAGCCGCTCGTCACGGCTGGCGCACCGCTGGATGCCGCCGACGCTGCCGTCGTCCTCGTTCACGGACGGGGCGCCACGGCCCAGAGTATCGTTCAGATGGCCGACGAGTTCTACCACCACGGCGTCGCGTTTCTCGCGCCGCAGGCCGCCCGCAACACCTGGTATCCGAACTCGTTCCTGGCACCCGTCGAGGCCAACGAACCGGGCCGCTCTTCGGGCTTGCAGGCCATCGAGGACGCTATCGAGTCGGCCAACGAGGCCGACATTCCCACCGAGCGCGTGATGTTGCTCGGCTTCTCGCAGGGCGCCTGTCTCGCCAGCGAGTACGTCGCCCAGAACCCGCGTCGGTACGGCGGCCTCGCGGTCCTCAGCGGTGGCGTCATCGGCCCCGAAGGCAAAGAGATGGATTACGAGGGCGACCTCGAAGGCACGCCCGTCTTCCTCGGGTGTAGCGACACGGACCCGCACATCCCCGAGGAGCGCGTCCACGAGACGGCCGAGGTGTTCGAGGCGATGGGCGCCGATGTGACAACGCGCATCTACGAAGGGATGGGCCACGGCGTCAACGAGGACGAAATCGACCACGTCTCCGAGATGGTCGAGAACCTGGTCGAGGAGTAGGTATGCGCCCGCCAACGGCCGGACTCCACCACGTTTCGACGCTCGCGGGTGACCCACAGGCCAACGTCGACTTTTATATCAGCGTTCTTGGCTTGCGATTCGTCAAACGAACGGTGAATTTCGACGATAAGTTCAGTTACCACCTCTACTACGGTGACCGCGAAGCGACCCCCGGCACGCTGCTGACCTGCTTTCCGTACCCACACGGCGAGTCGGGACGCATCGGTCGGCCACAGCCCCGGTCGGTCGCATTCGCTGTACCCGAGGACTCGACCGGATTCTGGCACGAACGCCTCGAATCCCGAGGCATCGACATCGAGGAGGAAACCCGCTTCGGCGATTCGGTGATTCGGTTCCGGGACCACGATGGCCTCCGCGTCGAGTTGGTCGAAACCGAATCGCCTCGTCCGCCAGCGACCGATGCCATCCCCGAAGAGTACGCGATTCGGAACCTCCACAGCGTGACCCTGCTGTCGACCAGCGTCTATCACACCGCCGCGACGCTGGAGGTACTGGGCTACGAGTTGGACGACCAGGAGGGCGACCGGGTCCGGTATCGGTCGCCCGGCGAATACGGAACCGTCATCGACCTGCTGGACACCGAGGCACCTTACGGCCGGGAGGGCGAGGGGACGATTCATCACGTCGCGTTCAAGGCCGGCGACCTCTCGCTCCCGGAGTGGCGCGACCGAATGCTGGAGGCGGGTCTGGAGCCGACCTTTATCAAGGACCGACACTACTTCGAATCGATTTACTTCCGGGAACCGGGCGGCCTGCTGTTCGAGATAGCGACCGAGAAACCGGGATTTACCGTCGACGAATCCGTCGAGGGGTTGGGTTCCTCGCTGCAGTTGCCGCCGTGGTTCGAGGAGGACCGCGAGATGATAGAACGGCAACTACCCGAACTGACCGGCCCCGAAGTGTAGAGCCCGCCGCGAGCCAAGCCGTTTTCCCCTCCGGGCGCCTTTTGACGTGTATGCCTACGGACATTCCCGGTATCCACCACGTCACGGCCATCGCTGGCGACCCCGAGCGGAACTTCGAGTTCTACACGGACACGCTCGGCCTGCGGCTCGTCAAGAAGAGCGTCAATCAGGACGACGTTCACGTCTACCACCTCTTCTATGCCGACCACGGTGGCTCGCCGGGCACGAGCATGACCTTCTTCCCCTACACGAACGCCCGACAGGGCCGCATCGGGACCGGGCAGGTCAGCACGACCCAGTTCCTCATTCCCGAGGACTCGGTCGACTACTGGACCGACCGCCTCGAATCGAAAGACGTCGGCTTCGTCACCAGCGAACGCTTCGGCGATACGGTCATCGGCTTCGAGGACCCCGACGGCCTGCCGCTGGAACTGGTCGCCCGCGAGGACGCGCCCGCTGGCGACCCGCCGGAGGGGCCGGTCCCCGAGGAACACGCAATCAGGGGCTTCTTCGGCGCGACGCTGTCGCTATCGACCGCGGAGTCGACGGCGAACCTGCTGGAGACCATGGGCTTTTCCCCGACCGAAGAGGAACAGCACCGTCAGCGCTTCGAGGCCGACGGCGAGTTGGGCTACGTCATCGACCTGCTTGAGGACCCACAGGCCCCGCAGGGCCAACCCGGCGGCGGAACGGTCCACCACGTCGCCTTCCAGGTGACCGAGGACGAACAGGAACAGTGGCGCGACATCCTCCAGCAGGCCGGCCTCCGTCCGACCGAAGTCATCGACCGCAAGTGGTTCAAATCGGTCTATGCCCGCACGCAGGGTGGCGTCCTCTTCGAGTTCGCGACGAAGGAACCCGGCTACACCGTTGACGAACCGCTCGACTCGCTCGGCGAGGAACTCGTCCTTCCCGAGTGGCTGGAGGACCGCCGCGACGAAATCGAGGATGCGCTGCCGGAACTGTCGCTGTAACGCACATCAGCACAACAGCAGGTAGAACCAGTACGGGAGGTGTATCACGCCGTCCTCGACGCTGATGGGGCGGTCGCTTCGGACGGTATCACCCCTGAGAACGAGGCCGAACGGCGTGTCGTAGGTGTCGCAGAACTCCCGGACTGCCGCCGCCGTTTCTTCGTCCGAGGCCCGATACATCAACCCGACCGGGACGGGCGTTCCGTCGGCTTCGAACACGAAGTCGACGTCGCCGTTTCTTCCGCGCCAGAACCGAACGTCGGGTTCGCTGTCGACCCCCTGTGCGGCGTCGACGCCATATGAGAACCGCATCGTGTGGTCGAACCCGGCCACGCGAGCGAGGGCGGCCTCGCGGTCGAAGTCATCGAGGACGCTGTCGGGTTCGCCGTCGGTCAGCGCGGTGACGAGTCCCGTATCGCGAAGGTAAAGGCGGACGGACCGGGGGCGGCTGTTGTCGTATTCGGTCACGCCCGAGAGCAGGTACAGTTCTTCGAGCGCCGGGAGATAACTCCCGGTCAGGGTCCGGCGGTCGACGTCGAAGAGGTCGACGAGGCGTTGATATCGGACCGGCTCGGCTCCCCGGTTTCGGGCCGCGAGCGCACAGAGCCGTTCGAGGTCGGCGATGGTCTGGACGGATTCGAAGCCGGGGACGTCCTGATAAAGCGCGTCTCGGACGTCGTCACGGAGGCGGGTGTAGGCCTTCGCATCGAGTTCTCTGGCCGACTCGACTGGGCCGTCGAGCGCGTAGCCGATGACGCCGCCCATCGCGAGGTAGTGGACGATTTGCGATTGGATACGCCGTTCGACGTCAGCGACGCGTTCGTACTGCGTCCGAAGGGTCGTCGCTAGCCGGTCGGGGTCGCCAGCCGCAAGCGCATCGGGGAGGCTGCCCTCGCCCGACCGAATCGGCGTCGGACTGACCCGTGTGCCGTCGCCTTCGAGGGGTGGATACAGCGTGTAGAGGTAGTCACGGAATTTCTCGGGGAGGATGGGTTGGGTATCGTAGGCATCGGCCGGGCAATCGACGCGGTCGAGTTCGCGGTCGATCTGGACGCCGGCGTTGGCCGTCACGACCACGTGGCACTCGTGGGCGTCGGTGAGCATATCCATAACTGGCGCGCCCCAGCCTTCGATAGCGGGCTTGCTCGGATGTTCGACGAGATGAACGTCATCGAGGAAGACGAAGTGCGGTGTCGGGTCCGAAACACGGCCGAGAACCCGACTCCGGTAGTAGCGAATCGCCTGCCGAAGCCCCTCGTCGGACTGGAGTTGGTAGAGCGGGTCGGCACCGAACGGAACGTAGCAGAACCGTTCAGGGGCCGCCCCCTGCTCGATGCGGTGGGCGATGAACTGTTTCAATAGCGTGGTCTTGCCGACGCCTCGACGCCCGACGAGGCCGAGGAGTTGCTGGTCCTCGAACTGGCTTGCTCCTCTGTCGGGGGCGACGAGGTGGTAGAAATCGCTTTTCGGCCGGTCCGGGAGGTCGATTGCACCCCGACCGGATTCCCACCACGGGTTGTGCTTTCCGAGTTCTCGGAGAAGCACGTCGTCAGCGACATCAAACGGCATGTGACATCCTTGTCCCTGTCACGAAAGCCATCGTATTGGATGTTTTGGACATTGATTCTTCGCCGCGATGTGTGTTCGGTGTCGGGGCTTCGACTATTAGCGCCGCCTTGACGTTATCACGTCTTGGGGCAGAAAGAGACACCACGATGTTCCTAATAACTATTCGAGTGGCATTATAATTCATATTGGCGAAGGATTTATCAGTACAAGATGCGTATTAATGAGTGCAGGATGGCCAAAAGACCCATCCTGGTGTCGGTTACGGTCGTTTCGGGGTAGGGGAACCGCAGACGGGCGCCCGAACGGTGTCGGGGTAAACACCGCACGCTGGCCACAATGACTGATTACACGGGCTCCGGGGGGAGCCGCTGGCAGAACCGCACAACGAACACCGCCCGGTCCAGCATCGTTTCGGTGGGGGGTACCGATTGATGCTGGTCTTCGCATTCGACCGCGACTGGACGGTGGACGTGAACCCGCATCCGAACAAAGCGGCCGTTCCGCTGGGGTGGGTACGGGAACTCGCACACGAGACCGAGCATGCGGTCTACGCCATCGGTAATCAGGACCTCGCCAGCGAGGCCGCCATTCCCGGCGTCGTCGACATCGTGGGGATGCACCCGGACGACTGGGACCGATGGCTCGGCGATAAGCAGGCCGACGGCTACTACGAGCGGTTCCCGGACCGCCGGGAACGGCTCGAACTCATCGCCGACCTGCACCCGGAGGCCGACGACTACGTCGTCGTCGATGACCTCGATTTGAGCGATGTCGATGGATGGGACCACTACCACGCGTGGGATTTCGTCCCCGCCATCGAACGCGGCGAGGTCGACCCCTCGTTGCCGTGGGTCCGCGAGCCGCTGGCAGACGGGGGCTATCCGTCCTCGGCCGGCATCGTCCCGGTCGATGCGTCGGACCTCGACGACTGGCTCGAAGACCGGCGAGATGCGCCCGGCTTCGAGGTCCGGTACGCCGACGACGGGACCGAGCGGACCGAACTGTTCCGTGACGTCTCGATTATCCGGGGAACGATGCGTCCGGCAGCGGCCTCGGCCGTTCGGTGTCAACCGGCCTCGGCCGACAGGGACGCGGTTAGCATCGCCGTCGACGACATAGAGCAGGTAAACGCGGTCAAACCGCCGATGGACGCGTTCCTGCCCGAAACCGACGACCCCGTCGAGCGGGCCGCAGCCATCGCCGATCTCGCGGCGGACAACCCGTTCGCCGTCGACGTCTCGCGAGTGCTGGCGCTGCTCGACCGCGAGGACGACGCTCCGCAGGCCGAGGCACTCCGCGCGCTCGAAGAGGTCGCGTCGGCCCGCCCGGGCGACTGCACGCCGGCGGTTCCGATTCTCCGGTCGCTGCTCGAAGGCGACTGTGCCGACCCGGAACGAGCCCTGTCGGTGCTCGACGCTATCGGCGGGTGGGATGGCCGCGATATCGTCCCGCTGGCCGGTGTCATCGAGACGTACCTGACGGCGGCCGATCCGAGTGTTCGGGCACAGGCGACGGCCTGTATCGGCAAAATCGTGGAAGAAGACCCCGATGAGGGGGTCGGAATGGTGCCGGCGTTGGCGATGCTGCTCAAAGACAGGGACGCGACCGCCCACGCCGCCTACGGCCTGTCGTTGCTCGCCAAAGAGTTTCCGGAGGCAGTCAAACCAGCCGCGCCGGTACTCGGTGAGGTCATCACCGACGACACCCTCGGGGCCAACCCCCGACTGAGCGCGACGGCCGCGCTGGGCCGGGTCGTCGGCGAGTATCCGAGCACGGCGCTCGATATCGTCGACGACGTCGTGACCCTCCTCAATGCCGAGAACCCGAAACTCCGCAATAACGCGGTCGGGTTCCTGAGTGACGTCGCAACGGTACACAGCGACGTTATCGAACCGCACGTCGATGCTATCGCGGGCCTACTGTCCTCGGACGACGAGTACGCTCGCATCAACGCCAGCGCCGCGCTGGCGCGTGTGGCCGAGGACTATCCGGACTCCGTCGCCGGGTACACCGACGACCTGCTCTCGCTGCTGGACGACGACCACCATCTCGTCAGGACGAACGCCTGCTGGGCGCTCGGATACCTCGGCGACTCGGAGGCCGTCGAGTTCCTCCGAGAGGTCGCCGTCGACGACGAGCACGACGAAGTCCGGAACAGGGCCAGTTGGGCAATCACCCGAATCGAGGACGGACCCTGAAAAGAGGGTCAACAGCAGTATCGCTCTGTCGACCACCCGATGCGGCAATCAACGGAGACTACAACGATGACAACAGACACGACCACCCACATCACGTTCGTACTGGATTCGTCCGGTTCGATGTCGACGATTCGAGACGATACCATCGGCGGATTCAACACGTTCCTCGCGGACCAGCAGGACGAACCCGGCCGCGCGGCGGTGACGCTCTACGACTTCAACTCGGGCGTCGAGCAGGTCTACGAGGGCAAACCGATTTCGAAGGCGCCGGAACTCGACGAGGAGACGTACACGCCCGGCGGACAGACGGCGCTGCACGATGCCATCGCGACGGCCGTCATCGAGACTGACGACCACATCGAGAAACTGCCGGCAGCGGTCCAGCCGGAGACCGTCATCGTGGTCGTACTGACCGACGGCAAGGAGAACGCTTCCGAGACGCCACAGGGACGGGTCCGCGAACTCGTCGAGACCTACCGACTGGAACACGACTGGGAGTTCCTGTTCATCGGCGCCAATCAGGACGCGGCACTCACCGCCCGGAAGATGGGGATGGACACGGACAAATCGCTGGACATGTCCCACAGCGGCGAGGGCACCCAGGCCGCCTACGAGTCCACCTCGCGGAACATCAGCGAGGCGCGACAGCAGGGCGAGGCCGGGGGATTCACCAACGAGGACAGACAGCGGCAGTCCGAAGCCGACGAATAGCCTGCCGAGTCCTACTCGGCACGCTTGCTTCGTTACCGATAGTCGTCGAGTAGCGACGCCACGTACTCCCGGCCGCCGCGGTGCCAGTACAGTCCGACCACCCGGAGCGATTTCTCGACGCGATACGGGACGAATCCGTGCTTCTCACAGAACACGTCCCAGAACGTTTGAATCGTCGCGCGGTCCTCCCGAACGTCGATGTCGATATCGAGGTCGCCGAGGGCCGCCGTCACCGCGAACAGCGTGTGGTCGACCGGTAGCGAGACCCACGTCATCCCCGCTAGCGACGCAACGCGGTCATGCATCAGCCGCACCCAGAAGGGCGTACTGACGGCGTCCGCGATGCCTGGCAAATCGGCGCCGCGGACCAGGCGCGCCGCATGGGGTCCGACATAATCCGCCTGACGCAGGAGTCCCTCCGGGTCCCCACCGAAGCGCTCGTACAGTGTGACGGCGGACCGGAACCACCAGTGAGCGTCGTAGGCGTCCATGATACGCAGCCGGTCGAAGAACGCCTCGAGTTCTTGTTTCCCCTCGGTAGCGACCAACTGGGTCGGGTCGTACACCCACTGGTGCTGTTGCCAGAGGTTCTTACAGACGCGCCAGAAGCCCCCTCGGCCGATTTGGGGTTTCGGCTGCCCGGATGGGTGGGCGTGAAACGGGACGAGCGACAGCGTCAGGAACCGGGCAGCCTCGCTGTCCGTGAGGTCCAACTCGTCGACGGCCGTGTACTCAGGGAGCGAATGGTCCGCGTAGAACCCCCGTTCATCCCGTTCGGCTCGCTGGAGTCGCAAGACGAGCGCCAGTAGTTCCCGCTCGTCTCGAATCATCGCTACCGGACGCTCGGGCCCGGCCCCTGTAATGGTTTGGCGCCACGCCGTTCGTCTGTTTCTGGGAGACGTTGTATTGGAAGCGAATTTACAAGCCGGGCGTCTAAGGGAGGATATGACCGACGAGACAGTGGACGCCGGATGGTTCCAGGGTATCGACCCGGGGGACCTCGACGCGGCTCGTATCGCCATCGAGGAGGGCCAGGCAGACGAACCGGACGACTGGCCCACGATGGCGGTTGCGTCCGGGTTCGCGGACGACGAAGACGAGTACTACGAACGGCTTCACGAGGCGACGATGGCGGCGACGCGTGCCGCCGTCCAGGAGGCCGAATCCGCCGACGACAAGCAACTCATCCATGCTATTCGAGCGATGGATGACTGCGACCGGACGGCTAACGAACTGGCCGAACGGGTCGCCGAGTGGGCCGGTTCCATTCGCGAGGACGCAGGTACGGGCGTCGAGTACGCTCGCGAATTGGCCGACGAAGCCGATTCAGAGGGCGACGACCGGCTCGTTTCGCTGGCCCGGCGGGTTCGGGACCTCGACGACGAGGCCGCCGACCTCCGCACGCACGTCCAGCAGACGGCACCCGAAGTCGCGCCGAACCTCGCGGCGCTGGCGGGGCCCGTTCTGGCAGCGCGACTCATCGCCCTTGCCGGCGGCCTCAAGGAACTCGCACGGAAGCCCGCGGGGACGGTGCAGGTACTGGGCGCCGAGGAGGCGCTTTTCGCCCATCTCCGGGGGCGCGCCCCCTCGCCGAAACACGGCGTCATCTTCACCCACGAGGCGGTGCAGGGCACCCACCCGGAAAACCGCGGATCGGCCGCGCGAGCGCTGGCGGGGAAACTCGCCATTGCCGCGCGAGTCGACTACTACTCGGGCGAGCGGAAACCGGAACTCGACGAGGAACTGGCGGACCGCATCGAGCGCATTCAGGCGCGTGATACCCAATGAGCCTCCCCGACGGCGTTCAGCGGCGACCCTTCGACGGCGAGGACGTCCTCGCGACGGAGGGCCAACCGGTCTACGGCGAACCGGCAGCGGACGGCTGGCGGAAGTGGGACGCCCGCCGCTCGAAACTCGGCGCGATGCTCAAAACCGGGATGGATACCGGCCTTGCGGGCGGCGAGACAGTGCTGTATCTCGGCGCCGCCGCTGGGACGACGGTCAGCCACGTCGCGGATTTCGCGGGGGCGACCTACGCCGTGGAGTTCGCCGCGCGACCGGCGCGTGACCTGCTCGATGCCGCCGAACCGCGCGGGAACCTCTTTCCCCTCCTGAAGGACGCCCGCAAGCCCGAGACCTACGCCCACGTCGTCGAACCCGTCGACGTCCTGATTCAGGACGTCGCGACGCGTGGGCAGGCGAAAGTCGCGCTTGCCAACCGGCAGTTCCTCGGCGACGAGGGACGCCTCCTCTTGGCCGTGAAGGCCCGCAGCGAGGACGTGGCCAGAGACCCGGACGAGGTGTTCGACGAAGTTCTAGAGACGCTTCGGGACGGCTATGAGGTTCTGGAGACGCGAAGCCTGAAGCCGTTCCACGAGGACCACCTCGGCGTGGTTGCGACGCCGCGTACCGACGGTCAGTAATCGACGGGTTGGCCGTCGAGATACGCTTTCGTCTTGTCTTCGGTCGACCGCATTCGCTTTCGGAAGGTGACGACACGTTCACCGGCAGACGTTTCGTCGGCCAGCAGGTCGATGGTGAGCCCTTGGTCCCGGAGGTGTGAGAGTAGTTCCGTGACGATTCGCGGCGGCGCGCGGACCGTATGCTTCTGGCCGACCGCTTGTCCGTCGTCGACGTTCTCGATGGTCTCGACGAGCGGATCGAGAATCGCCTCGCCGACGGCGTGGGCACGCTCGGTGGTATCGGCGTCGTGTTCGACCGCGCGGAAGGCCTCCCGGAGCAGACGCTGGAAGACGAACGAGCGACCGTATTCGAACGGGAGCGAAAAGGCGTGTGTGAGGTCGGATTCCGTCGACGCGCCGGTGGTGTATTTGAGTTGCGTCCGGCCGTCGACCGATTTCATGACGATGCCCTCCCGTCCCTGGGCGTCGAGTTCGTCGACGATACTCGCGATGGCGTCGGTTTCGTCGGGGGCGAACGTGCCGAACGACCGCGTCTGTGGGAGGCCGTGTGCGTCGAGTAGCTCCCGCCGCCGGTCGACGGGAACCGGGTCACTAGTCCTTCGGTCACGGAGGTCGAAGGCTCGAAACGCTGCCGACTCGACGTCCGGGTAATCGTATGCAGTGTAGGGGTTTTCGGGCCCGATAACCTCCCCGCAGACGGCGAGGTTCGGTCGGGCCTCGAACAGCGAATCGAGGTCGAGACGACGTTTGACGAGATGGGTCGAGAAGGGGCAGGCGATGCCGCTCCGCGTGAACGCGACGACCTTACCACCGAGGTGAGCGACGCGGACGTTGTAGCCGTTCAGTTTTTCCTCGACGACGAACGGGCCATCGAACTGCTCGGGGACGCCCGGGTCGAGCATGAGGGCGCGCGGAATCTTCGGGTAGCCACAGACGGGGTGTTCGTCGGCACCGAAAAGCACTGCACCGCGGTCCAGCGGGCCTCGATACTTCGGGAGGTACCGATATCGCGTGCCCCTGAAATACCGGGTTTCGAAGTGTTCGAGGACGGATTCGAGGGTGTCCGCTTGGAGCCCGAACCGCTGTCTATTGCCCATAAGTGTGGCATGAAGTAACGTACCACGGATATATGAAGGCGGCGACGCAATCACCGATATGGACGGCTACCCGCTGAAACAACGGTTCGTCCTCGACACGTCGCTTTTCATCACCGAGGAGATTCGCGAGGACGACGAAGACCTCGAGGCGGCGGTCCTCCGGTTGCTCGAACTCATCGCGGAGGCCAAACTGAGCCTCGGGGTCTCCTGTTACATGCCGCCGTCGATTCGCGAGGAGTTAACCACGATGCTGGAAGACCGGGGCGTCGACGACGAGGTGTACTCGAAACTCAACACGTGGGTTATCGCGAAACACCCCGACCGGTACGGCGTCCAGATGCCCGCGGAAGTCGTCTACGAGTTCGTCGACGAGATGAGCACGCGCGTCGACCGGGGCTTGCGGGTGGCCGAGGAAGCCGTCCGGGAGGCCGGCACTATCGACGAGGAACCCCTCGACGAACACGAATACAAGACCGACGTCGACGAAGTCGTCTCGGAGTTGCGCGATAAGTACCGGCGTGCGCTCCGGCAAGGGATTCTCGATTCCCGCGAGGACTTCGATTTACTCGTGCTCGCGGCGGAACTGGACGCCGGCGTCGTAACCGAAGACCAGGGCATCATCGGCTGGGCGGAATCGTTCGGCCTGCGGTACCTTCGTGGGAGTGACTTCCCGACGCTGCTGGAGGAGTACCTCCACGCTTCCGAGCGCATCGAGTAGTGGTCGGCGTCGCGGCCGTGGCTGTGTACTCCGACCGCAGTAGGTCACATGGTATTTAATGGACGCCGGCCAAGAAACGGCCAATGGAACTTGGGTCGCGTGATGCCTTCGACCGGATGGGCACGCTCGGTATCGAAGAGGAGTTCTTCGTCGTGGATGCGGACGGGCGACCCACCGCCGGCACCGACGAACTCGTCTACGAGGCCGACCCCCCCGAACTCCTGGAGGACCGCCTCGACCACGAACTGTTCAAATGCGTCATCGAGACGCAGACGCCAACCAACGAATCGCTCGCCGAGGCCCGCGATTCGCTGGGAGCGGTCCGGGAGGCGCTGGTCGACCACGCCGACGAATACGGCTTCGGCATCGCCGCCGCCGGCCTCCATCCGGCCGCGAAGTGGCGCGAACTCGAACACGCCGAGAAGCCGCGCTACCGCGCGCAACTCGACCGGATTCAGTATCCACAGCATCGAAACACGACCGCCGGACTCCACGTCCACGTCGGCGTCGACGATGCCGACAAGGCCGTCTGGATAGCCAACGAGATGCGATGGTATCTCCCCATTATGCTCGCGCTGTCGGCCAACTCGCCGTACTGGAACGGCTTCGATACGGGGCTGGCCTCCGCGCGGGCGAAAATTTTCGAAGGGCTGCCGAACACCGGCATGCCGACGACCTTCGAGGATTTCGACGCGTTTCAGGAGTTCGAACGGATGATGGTCGAGACCGGCTCTATCAACGACCGGGGCGAACTCTGGTACGACGTCCGGCCCCACTCCGAACACGGCACGGTCGAGATTCGGACCCCGGACGGACAGGCCGACCCCGACCGCGTGATGGCCTTCGTCGAATACACCGAGGCGCTCGTCGAGGACCTCGCCGCGCGCTACGAGGACGGCGAGTCGGGCTACGAGCACCGGCGCGAACCCCTCGACGAGAACAAGTGGCGCGCGATGCGGCACGGCCACGACGCGGAGTTGCTCGGCAAGGAGTGGGGCGAGTCGATACCGCTCGGCGAGTTGGTCGACCGGGAGTGTAGCCGCCTCGGAATCAGCGGTATCCGCGATATTTACGAGGCCGAAAGCGGCACACAGCGGCAGCGAAATCTCCGTGAAGTCGGCGGCCTCGACGCCGTCTGCGAGGCCCTGTTAGTCGACTGAAACCTGGCGTGGAGTTTATATACGGCTATTCCTTGTGTCCGACTGAATACGACGTATGTCTACCGACGATACTACTGAAGACGGGGACGGCGACCCCGTCGATACGGAGGAGGGGAGTGTACGGGACAAACTCGAACAGGAGGCCGAACGCGCTGCCGAGCAGTTCGACGAAGGCATCGTCGACCTGCTTTCGTGGGTGCTGGATACCGAAACCCGGGCGCGCATCTACGTCTATCTCCGACAGAACCCGGGGAGCACGAGCGAGGAAATCGCCGAGGGGACCGGGCTTTATCCCAGTACCGTCCGCGAGGCGCTGGCCGAACTGAACGACGAGGAGAAGGTCGAACGCCGCAAGCGGGAGTCCAGCGGCGCCGGCAACAACCCCTACGAGTACACGGCGATGGCGCCCAGCGACCTCGTTACCACCGTCGTCGACGAGGTGCAGGAGGAACTCAACACCGTCTTCAATCTCGATTCGCATCTCGGCATCGGCTCCAACGAGAACGTCGAACCCGTCGACATCACCGTCCGTTCGGACGACGAGGGCGCCGAGGACGAAGACGACGAACACACCGCGGACGACAACTGACGGCCCATCTTCTTTCGGGTCAGCCACAGCGACGCGTCCCGTCGCCGAACTCCCGGCAGCGTCGTGACCCATCGAAGCCACTAAATCAGGGCCGTTCCTTTCCGCCCTCATGAGGGTCGTTCTGGGCGGTACGTTCGACCCGGTGCACGACGGGCATCGGGCGCTTTTCGACCGCGCCTTCGAACTCGGGGACGTGACGGTCGGCCTGACGAGCGACGAGCTCGCACCGAAAACGCGCAGCGAGGACCGCTACGTCCGCCCGTTCGACGAACGGAAAGCCGACCTCGAAGCCGAACTCGAATCGCTCGCCGAGGAGTACGACCGCGACTTCGAGGTTCGAAAACTGAAGGAACCGACCGGCATCGCCACCGAACCCGGCTTCGACGTGCTCATCGTCTCCCCCGAGACGAAGGAGGGCGGCCGGATGGTCAACGAGGAACGCGAAGAGAAGGGCCTCGACCCGCTCGATATCGAAGTCGTCGACCACATCACCGCCGAGGACGGCGACATCATCTCCTCGACGCGCATCGTCTCCGGCGAAATCGACGAACACGGTAACGTCACACCCGACCGCGATGGCCGCGACGCGACGCGCGACTGATTTTCGGCGATTCGTAGAAGGCGGCAGCCCGCTACCACTTCGGCGGTTCGAGTCCGGCTTCCTCCATCAGGTCCTTCCAGCGCTTCTGGACCGTCAGCCGGGAGACGCCGACTGCGTCGGCCACGTCCGATTGTGAGCGCCGGTCGCCCGCGATGAGCGCGCCGGCGTAGATGCTCGCCGCCACCGTCGCCTCCTTCGAGCGGTCCGCCTCCGGGACCGTCGACAGAAAGAGGTCCGCCGCGCGGGATTTGGCCTCGCCGCCCAGTTCCAGCCGCTCGGCGGCGTCGTCGATGGCGGCCAGCCATTCCTCGTTTTCGACGTGGTCCGTTGCGCGGTACACACGCGCCACTCGGGCGCGCACTCTTATAAATGGTCCGCGGCGCACGGTCGGCAGCGCATGTATGTATTTCCCGACCCATGATTGGTGTATGCGACTGGAGGACATTTTCATCGCCGAGGCAGCCGGTGAACCGATGCAGCGCCGCGACTCGGTCGAAGCCGTCGACGGCGGCCTCGCGGGGGACCGCTACTGCACCGGCCGGGGCTACTACACGCCGTTCGACGTCTGTGAGGTGACCTTCGTGCAGGCCGAAGCCATCGACGCGATTCACGAGGAGACGACCATCGACATCAGCGACGGCGGCCACCGCCGAAACTTCGTCGTCCGCGGCGGCGACGTCCACGACCTGCTCGATACGCGCTTTACGCTCGGCGACGCCACCTTCGAGGGAACACGGCCACGGCCGCCCTGTCGCCACGTCGAGCAGGTGGCCGGCGAGGACGGCCTCATGCGGGCGCTCTCGGATGGCCGCGGCGGCATCTGTGCCCGCGTCGCCGACCCCGGAACGGTCAGCGTCGGCGACGAAGTCGGCGGTATCGAGGAGATGGGCAACTTCGAGGGACTGGTCGCCAACATCCGCGAGCGGGTCGGTCGGTAGCGACAGGTATTTTTGGTGTAGGACGGTACGAACGTCTGCGCGCGGGTTGCCGAGCTAGGCCAAAGGCGTAGCGCTTAGGACGCTATCCCGTAGGGGTCCGCCGGTTCAAATCCGGTCCCGCGCATGAGCGAACGTAGTGAGCGAAGAGCAGGACCGATTTGAACCCTGGAAGGCGCGCGCAACGAAGCGAGCACGTCTTCCTCCGGTTCAAATCCGGTCCCGCGCATTTTCGTGACGAACAACACGCGAGTAGCACGGCGTTCGTTAAATGTGTTGTTTCGAACCCAAAACCATGGCACAGGGTTAACCCTGTCAAGCGATTGTATATTGTATGGAACGAGATCTGGTCGCAAACGCGATTGTCGACCAGATAGAGGACCGCGAGGCCCATCCACCGGAAAACCCTGACTGCCCGTTAAACGACGTCATCGATACTGACGCATTGGAGTCACTCACCGACGTCCGGGAGTATCACCAGCGAGGGTCGGACCTCCTCGTGGAGTTCGTCTATGGCGACTACACAGTTACCGTCGACGGGACGGGAAAAGTCGTTATCAGGGAATACGCAGCGTCACCCGATGAGCTATTCGCCGAAGAGCAAGTGAACGCGGAAGAGCCTATTCGGACCGAAAATAACCGCCATGAGCGTGCGCTCAATGAGGCTTTAGAGATTATTTCGGCTCCCGAACTACCCTTTGAGGAGCAACTTGACGAGCTTCTGGAAGCCGCTCGCGGGACGCTGGGGACGGAGTTTGCGACGCTTTCGTACGTCGATGACGAGACCTACGTATTCGAAGCGGTTGCCTCTTCGTCCAATGGCGACATTGAGGCGGGCGAGACGATGGCCCTCACGGAGACTGCCTGTAAACGGGTTATCGAATCCGAACAATCGCTGGTCAGCCACGATATCGAGCGTGATGCCCCCGAGTTGGCGGCTTCCTGCTGGGGCGTCACCTCCTATCTCGGCGTCCCGGTATTCGTTGATGACGTAGTGTACGGGACGTTCTGCTTCTACGATACGGAACCACGAGCAGAGGCGTTCAGCGGTTGGGAACTGACGTTCATCGAACTGCTCGGAAATTGGATTCGTGGCGAACTCGAACAGCGAAAGCAGAAACGGACCTTGCATGCCAGCGCCTCCGAGCGGCCGTATAGCACTAATTGAGTATTACGAACCGATTCAGCACAGACTCTCTGAACCTGTTGCTTCTGCGTTTATTCTTCAGGAATCCGTAATCGACAGAGGCACGATCAGCCCACGAGCGTTTGCAGAACACGCGATTCCGCCTTCCGCAGGTGTTCGTCGACAGTCGAGGGCGCACATTCGAGTCGGTCGGCGATGTCCTCGTGGGTCGTCCGCCGGGGGATCTCGTAGTAGCCCAATTCGACGGCGGTTCGGAAGACTTCGAGTTGGCGGTCGGTAAGCATCGAAAGCGTATCGCGGCGGTCCGGCGAGTAGGTGCCGACCTCGTCGACGTTGATGGTCAGGTCGTCCGGCAGTTCGTCGAGGGCCTCCTGAAGCATCTCGTGGCTGCCGATGATGGTCATCTTGAGCGAGTTTCGGCCCGTGTACTCGATGGGCGTATCGAGCATCAGCGCGTACTTCTCGGCGAGATGCATCAGCGTCTTCGCCGGGTCGCCGGGCTGGAGGTGAAGATAGAGATGGAAGTCATCGCCGTCGGCATCCAGCAGGTCCAACGCGATGACGTCCGCGTGGTCCTTGAGGTCCGGAACGACCTGCTCGGCGTCACCCTGCAGTCGGTAGAGCAACACGCCGGTTCCGTCCCCGAGCGTGTCGATATGCATGATGGCCTGCCGAGAGACCGACGGGTCAGCCGCGATGACCTGGTCGACGGGATGGAAGCCGCCGTCCTCCGGTGTCAGTGTGAAATCGAAGTATCGCATGTCGGGGACCAATCAGGAGTCGTCTGTCATCATAATACACCTAGTTTACGGCTTTAGGCCTTTCGGCTGCCACGCGAATCGATACGTAATGTGTCGTTAATCCGATACTCTGACGTCGACGGTCCGCGAGCGGGGGCCGTCACATTCGACGAGGAGGACCGACTGCCACGTGCCCGTATCGAGTCGGCCATCGGCGATGGGAATCGTCTCCGAGGGGCCGACGAGCAGCGCCCGGAGATGCGAATCGGCGTTGTCGTCGAGTCGGTCGTGGTCCCAGCCCGAATCCGCCACGGTCCCGTCGAGGAACGCCGCCATATCGCCGAGGAGTCTGGATTCGGCCTCGTTGACGGCGATACCGGCGGTCGTATGCCGAACGAACACGGTCACCGTCCCGGTCGCATCATCGGGGAGTGCCGCCTCGACGCGGTCGGTGATGTCGATGATTTCGGTACGGTCGTCGGTGGAGACGGTGAACGTCGTCATTCGAGGAGTCGGTGGAAGATGACGCGGTCCTGTTGGCTGTAGACGTGATACGCCGAGGCGACCATCTGGAGGGAGAAATACCCGAGGATTATGTAGCCAAGGCTGAGCGTCGAGATTCCGGGCACGCCGATGATGGCCGCGACGGTGGTCAGCAGGCCGAGCAGCCCCAGCGCGAAGTAGACTTCGCCCCACGAGAGGCCGTATCGCGGCACGACTTCCATGTACACCTCGACTTCCTCGACGCGGTCGGCCAGCGTGACGGTCTTACTTTCGCCGTCGTATTCGAGAATGCCGAGGTCGTCGAGTTTCGGCAGGTGGGTCTGATGGAGCGAGACGTAGACCGACTGCCGCTTGTTCTTCGGCGGCGGGTCCTCGCCCGTCTCGCGGGCCGCCACCTCCTCGGCGAGGTCGCGCACGCTCGCCTGCCCGTTCCGGTCACGGAGGGCCTTGATGGCCAGTCGCCGGCGGCCGTTTCGCAGAACGTCGTGAATATCCCCCTCTTCCAGCGCGCCGTTCGTTTCGGCGTCCCCTGTAGTCCCCAGCACAAACACGACGTACTTGGTGTGGAGACAAGAAGGTATCTCCTGACTCACCTACAGCCAGTCGTCGGGTTTGGTGTCGTAGTCGACCTCGGTCGCCATGATGTCGGCAACCTCCTCGTCGTCGAGGTCCTCTTCTTCGAAGGATTCGCCGTCGAAACGGATGAGTTTGCCCTGCTCGGTCGGTTCCGGTTCGCGGTCACGGCGTCGGGCGACCTCGATGTCGTGTTCGTCGACCTCTTTGAGGATGGTCTTGAGTGCGACGGGCCGGCCCCACAACTCGAAGACGCGTTCGAGCGTCTGTTTGGCCTCCCGCAGGTCGAGTTGGACGCCGTTGTAGTGATGCGCCAAGAGGAGTTCGTTCCGGTTGCGGAAGTTGCCGTCGTGGACGGCGATGGTCGGCTTGCCGAAGTTGGTGAACTGCAACATCAGCTTCTTTTTGACGTCCTCGGCGGCCGTCGATGTGGCGCGGAAATCGCCCGTCGTGTGGGTGTACTCGTAGGTGAAGTAGTCGTTGTCGTCGACGAACTCGTCGGTGAGGAACTCGTCGATGAAGGTGACGTCGTTGTGGCTCTCCCGGACCTCCAGCATGCGGTCCCAGCCGGTCGTCCGGTCGACGTCGGCGATGGCGTCCTCGACGGTGTCGTATCGCTCGGTATCGAAGAGGTATCGGGAGATACGCTCCAACTCCGACTGCGAGACGCGTTTGAGGAAGCCACGATTCTCCGCCGCCACGAGCGAGTAGTGGCGTTCGGCGAGTCCCTCGTAGGTGAGCGGTTTCCACGGATACTTTTCGAGGTCGACCTCGCCATTGCGGGCGCGTTCGAGGTTTTCGGCGTCGATACGGGGGTCCTCGGGGTCGAGGTCCGCGAGGTTGCCGACCGGGTCGTCGACGGCGGGGGCCGGCTCCAGCAGTTCGAGGACGGCATCGAGGTCTACGGTATCGGCGAAGTTCCGCCACGTGACGCCCTCGACGCGGAGCAGGTGTTCGATGACCTCGCGACGGTTCCGGCGATTTTCGACGTACTGCCACAACTCGAAGCCGAGTTTGTAGGGATTCAGTCCCGGTGACCCCAGTACCTGCGCCATGTGGTCGGCATACGAGATGAACTCGTCCGCCGCGGCGAAGCCCTCGTCGGCCATCATCTTCGATTCCCAGTAGGCGGCCCAGCCCTCGTTCATCACCTTCGTCATCTTCTGGGGTGCGAAATAGTAGGCCTCCTTGCGCAGAATTTCGAGGATTTCGCGCTGCCACTCCTCGTAGTCAGCGGCTTTCTCGCTGTCCTCGTCGTAGGCCTTGCCGTGCGAGCGAAGGAACCCGAGGACGTCCGTTTCGGGCGTCTTCGGGAAGGTAGCGCCGTCCTCGTCGTCGGCCATGCCTTCGACCCATTCCTCGTCGAAGACCTGTTTGCGGACTTCATCCGAGAGGTCGAGTTCGTCGAGTTGCTCGGCGACGTCTTCGGGAATCGTCTCCTCGTCACTCCACTCCTCGGCGGTCGTAAACGCGCGGTGCTGGTCGATGTTGTCCTCCAGACAGAGGACGTGGTCGATCCACTCCTCGACGGCCTCCCGGGAGACGTCCGGGTCCTCCATGTACTCGGCGATGGTCTCGGAGTGGCGTTCCAGCATGGCCGCCGCGTCGGGCGAGGTGCCGAACAGCCGGAACCACTCGTTGTTCTTGAAGAAGTCCGCGTGGGCCTCGACGTGGGTGATGACGGCCTTCTGGTCGGCAATAGCGTTGGATTCCTGCAGGAAGGCGTTCGAGGGGTCGTCGTTGTTGACGATTTCGAAGGCCTTGCCGCCGAGGTACTGGCCCTGCTTGCGCTGTTTGTCGTACTGCATCCCCCACCGCCAGTGCGGGTAGCGCTGCTGGAAGCCGCCGTAGGCGATGAGTTCGTTCATCTCGTCGTAGTCGACGACCCAGTAGTTGACCGGGAAGGGGTCCAAGCCCAGTTTCTCGGCGAGGTTGTTGGCCTCGCGGGCGGGCTCTTCGAGGTCCTCGGCGATGCGCTGTTTGTGGATTCGGTCGTCGGTACTCATGATTCGTCCTCCGTACTCAGGATGGTGTAGATGGCATCGACCACGTCCTCGGGGCTCTGGACGTAGGCGACGGCGACGTTGCTCGAATCGCCGAAGTGGTGCTGGACCTCCTCGGCGTGAGTGGCGTTGATGGCGTTGCCCGACGGCTGGGTCTCCACGTACGCGTGGAGGTTCGCCGGAATCTCTTCCATCATCGGGATGACCTTCTCCTCGGTGTCGTTCGAGGAGTTCTCGGAGTCGCCCGCCGCGAAGACGTAGCGGTTCCAGTCGCTCCACGGGTACTCCGCTTCGAGGATTTCCGCGGCCAGTTCGTAGGCGCTGGAGATGCGGGTACCACCGCCCGAGCGGATGCCGAAGAACTCGTCGCGTTCGACCTCCCAGGCGTCGGCGTCGTGGGCGATGTAGACGAACTCGGCGTTGTCGTACTTGCCCGTGAGATACCAGTCAAGCGGCGTGAACGTCCGCTCAACGAGTTCGCGCTTGGACTGGCGCATCGACCCCGAGACGTCGCGGATGTTGACCACGACGACGTTCTTCTCCCGTTCTTCGATGATTTCGGGGTAGCGGTAGCGTTCGTCCTCCCGCCGGAACGGAATCTCGTCGACACCCTCCCGTCGGATACGGGCCGCGGTCGCCTCCCGGTCGACGTTCTCTTTCATCTCCTCGATGGAATCCCAACGATCCGTCTCGTCGTCCGACAGCGACTCGTAGGCGTCGTCGATCCACGCCCGAGAGACGGGGATGTGGTTGTCGCGCGCCCACTCGAACACCGTCGAGGGACCCCAGCCATCGACGCGGAGTGCCTCGCGGATGTACTCCTCGTCGAAGTCCATCGCGAGTTTTCGCTTGAGCCCTTCCTTGAACAGCCGCTCGAAATCGAGGGTGCTGGCGGGGCCGCTCCGGGTGATGTCGGTGAAGTCACCTTCCTTTTCCTCGATGACTTTCTTGCCCTTCGGGTCCAAATCGAGGCCGAGTTCCTCGTCCAATTCCTCGGCGAACTCCTCGGGGTCCATCTCGTAGTACTCGTGTTCGGCGCCCTCCTCGCCGGGGTCGTCGTCACCATCCTCGTCGCCATCGCCGTCGCCGGGCTGTGGCTCGGGCTGGCCGACCGGGTCGCCGACGTCCGGCGTACCACCCTGACCCTGTCCGACGCCGCCCTTGTCGCGGTCGTCGTAGACGAACGACGGCAGGTCGACGATTTTGATGGGTATTTTCACCTCGTCGGGGCGGGAGTTGCCTAAATCTCCGTACTGGATGAACTCCGAGAGGTCCTGCCGTTTCGCTTCGCCGACCTCACGGAAGCGGTCGAGGTCGTCTCTCAGTCCCATCGGTAACTCACCTGACTCATGACGTGTCTACTGGTCAACTCCGCGGAGGCCGCGGAGTAGCCGAACAGTTCCTGCATGTTGCGGATGGTCTTCTCCTTGATGGCCTCCGTCTCGGTGCCCGACGGCGGGTCGGCCCACTGGCTGGGTTCGAGGTCCTCGTAGGTGCGGCCGACGTCGTCCCAGTCGTGGCTCCCGAGCACCGTCTCGATGACCGGAATCTCACGGGGGTCGACGTCGGTAACCGAGAAGTCCTCGTCGCGGTTCCGCCACGCGTGGCGGTTCAAAGCGGTGATGACCTTCTCCTCGCGGAACTCGGCGACACCCTCGTCGGGGTCGGAGCCGTCGTAGTCGTCCTCGTCGAACCGGCCCAGATGCTCGATTTCGAAGACCTTCATCTTCAGGGGGTCCGGCTCCTCGTACTCGCCGCGGTCGTTCTCGATGTGCTCGTCCTCGACCCACGCGTAGACGTGTTCGATGTACTCCTCGACGGTCTCCTCGTCGACCCGCTTGTCGCGCATGATGGCGTCGATAACGTCGGCTTCCTGCTGGCCGAAGACGTGGTTCTTGATGGGGACGAGCCGGTTCTCGTATTCGGTCCGCTCGCTGCCGGAGAAGACCGGCGCGTCGTCGAGGCCTTCGGCCATCGCGTTCAGCACGTCACGCGGCATGATGACGTCCTCGACGGGCAGTTCGGCGTGGTGGCGGTCGGTCTCCTCGTGAAGCAGGTCGGCGATGATGTCGCGGGTGTAGGTGACGGGGATACCGCCCGCTCCCTCCTCGACGTCCGCGAAGTCGAAATCGTCCTTGTAGCGGCGCTCGTCGCCGTCCTGCAGGTAGCCGCGGTCGTAGATGAGCGCCTTGTCGACGAGGTCCAGTCCCGGCGGTAGCGACTCGTTGTCGAGTCGCGTGCCGACCGCATACAGCGCCGCCGCCTCGATGGCGTGCGGGGCCAACTCGCGTTCCCGGACCGTGCCTTCATCGCCGCGGACCGCGACGGTAATCGGCTCCTGAATCTTCTCCTCTAATTCCTCGTAGTTGTCCGCCTCCCAGATTTCCGTCTCGTTGGTCAACTCCCGGCGGACCAGTTCGGCCTCCAGCGAGAGGTTCGTCAGGTAGTGGAACTCCCGTTTGTCGAGGCGGCGCTTCAGCGCCTTCAGCGGGTCCGACCCCTGCCGTTCGGCGTGCTGGTTCAGTTGGGATTCGAGGTCGGGATTCGAGATGATAATCATCTGCGTGTCGACGTCCATCCCGACGGCCTTGTCGAGTTTCACCGTCCCCTCGTCGGGCACGTTCAGGAGTTTCTGCAGCAGGTCGGCGTGCTGGGCGGCGTCCTCGACGATGGTCAGCAGGCCGTTGCCCTGCGAGAGCACGCCGTCGTAGGAGAACGCCTGCGGATTCTTCCGGCCCCGGGAATCCAGCGCCTGCAACATCCCGGCCATCCACGACCCCACGAGGCGCTCCTTCGGCGTGCCGTCGTCCTCGCTGTGCAGAACGCCGATGCCCTGCCCCACGTCGACGACGTAGTTCTTGACTCGAAGGTGGTCCGCGTCGGCGACGGCCGAGAACATATCCTCGGTACCCTGCCGACGGTAGCGCTCTTCGAGGTGGTCGTAGGCCTCGCGACTGAAGGGATCCAGCCGGGTTTCGAGGTGGATGGGAATGTGGTCCTCGGCCGATTCGTTGAGGTCGGCGAGCAGTTCCTCGCGGACCGACTCCGGAAAGACCGAAAGCGGGTGGGCCTGCACGGGCGAGGGATACCAGTCGTCCTCGCTGGCCGCGGGCTTGCCGCCGTAGGTCATCCCCGGCGAGTCGTCGGTGCCGGCGATATTCCACTCGACGGTGTAGCGGCGGCCCTCCTCGGTCTTCGAGAACTCCCGAAGGCCGTTGATGAGGCACCGCTTGAGTTCGGATTTCCCCGTGGCCGTCGGCCCGTCGAGCCAGAGGATTTTCTCCTCCTTGCCGCGGCGGGCCGCGATAGAGCGCAGGTCGTCGACGAAGGCGTTCAGCACCTCGGTGTTGCCGAGAATGGCGTGTTCGCCGTCGTTGTGCGGGTCATCGAAGAAGCGGTAGCGGTCCTTGCGCTCGCCCTCCTCGACGACGGTTCGGGTGCCGGCGGCTTCGATGGCCTCCAGCAGGTACTTCGAAGCGTGGGCCGCCGAGGTCGGGTTATCGAAGATTGTTTCGACGTACTCGCCGAGGCTCATCGGCGGTTCGTACGTCTCCCGAAGCGCCTCGTCGGCACGGCCGATGTAGTCGTTGGCCGTCATCTCATTCCTCTTCCATTTCGGCTTTGGCGACTTCGGCGCCGGCGAACTCCAGCACCTCCTTTGCGCCCTCGTTGCTGTAACCCTGCTCTTCGAGGGCATCGACCCAGGCGTTGCGCTCGTCGTCGTCTAACTCGCCGCTGGAGACCAGCGCCGAGAAGTTGATGTTGTGTTTCTTGTCCTCCCAGAGTTTGCGTTCGAGTGCGCGACGCAGACGGTCGTTGTCCTGCGGTTCGAACGTCTCACCCTCGCGTGCGCGACGGGAGACCCAGTTGGCGACCTCCTGCCGGAAGTCGTCCTTGCGGTCCTCGGGAACGTTGAGTTTCTCCTCGACCGCCCGGAGGAACTTCTCGTCGGGGTCCTGTTCGCGGCCCGTAATCTCGTCTTCGACGGTGTCGTCGTCGATGTAGGCCATGACGTGGTCCATGTACTTCTCGCCCTGCCGCTGGATCTCGTCGAGGTCGTAGGCCAGCGCGTGGCGGACGTCCTCGATGGCGCGTTCCTTGTACTCCTCGCGGACCAACTCGAGGAATCGGTAGTACTCCTCGAAGTGCTCCTCGGAGATGGAACCGTGGTTCTCGAGGTTCTCCTCGAGGTGGTTGAACGTCGTCAGCGGCGAGAGGAACCCGCGGCCGCGGTGCATCGAGTCCATGATTGCCTCGGCGATTTCGTCGCCGATGAATCGCGGGGAGACGCCGTCCATCCCCTCGCCGATATCGGCGACGGCTTCGGCCTCGTCCTGCAGTTTCTTGATGTCGATATCCTCGCCCTCGTCGATTTCGCCGTTGTAGGCCTTGGTCTTCTGAACGATGGAGATGTTGCCACCATCGGGTTCCTCGATGCGCGTGAGGACGCCGAAGAGGCCGGCCATCTGGAGGGTGTGGGGTTCGACGTGCATATCGGGCACGTCGGCGTTGCCCAGCATCTTCTCGTAGATGCGGGCCTCCTCCTCGTACTGGAGGACGTAGGGGAAGTCGATGCGCTTGGTCCGGTCGTTGAACGCCTCCATCTTCTCGTCGCCCTTTTTATCCCGATATTCGGGCATGTTCGTCCGACCGACGATGACCTGGTCGATGTCGATTCGGGGGTTGTTCTTCGGCTTGATGGTCTGTTCCTGTGAGGCGTGCAGGAAGTCATAGAGGAACTCCCGCTGGAGTTTGAGCAGTTCCTCGCCGGAGAAGATACCCCGGTTGGCGTTACAGAACGCCCCCGAGTAGTCGAACGCACGCGGGTCGGATTCGCCGTAGACGGCGATTTTCGAGTAATTGACGTCGCCGGTCAACTCCGTCTCGTCTTGATTTTTCTTGTCCTTGGGTTCGAACGTCTCGATGGCCTGCCGTTTGTTCTCGTCGGCGAGCAGGCGGATGACCTCGACGTGGTTTTCGAGGACCTGCTGGAGGTCGTCATCGTAGTGTTCCAGCAGTTTGTCCATGTAGAACTCGCTTGCGGGGTCCAGCGCCTGCTCGTTGCGGATGGTGTAGGGCGCATCCAGCAGGTCGTTCAGGTCGTCGATGACCTGCTGGCGCTGTTCGAGCGGCAGCAGGACGATGGGGTCCTGATTCATCGGCGACCGGACGACGTCGTCGGCGGGGTCCTGGTCGTGGAGGATATCACACAGCCCGGTCCAGCGGAAGGTGTACATCCGTCCCGCCTCGCGGGTGGTGTAATCCTCGTAGTACCGCCGGACCTGTCGGTCGAAGTCGGACTTCCCGGAGCCGACCGGCCCGAGCAGGAGTTTGATGCGCTTTTCGGGCCCGAGACCACGGGCGCCCGACTTCACCTTGTTGACGAACTCGTGTATCGCCTCGTGGATGACCCGGCCGTAGAAGGTGTTCTCGCCGTCGCCGAGTGGGTCTTCGGCGGCTAAGTCGTATTCGACGACGCCTTCGTCCTCGTCGTAGGTCGTCCCGTAGTGGTCGAACATATCCGCCACGCGCTGGTGGGCGTTGCGGGCGATTTTCGGGTCGTCGTACAGCTCTTCGAGATACCAGTCGAACGACCGGGTCTGCCGGAGGTCCGACGGAATCGAGTTCCTGTACTCCTTGCTGAGTTCCTCGAGGGATTCCATGTCCTTCATTCTATCACGTGGATGGTCGCCCATCCCGCCCGATTTCCGGGCAGGCCGTCGCGGCCGTCACGGTACCGAGGCACGCGTACACTTACCACACCAGCGTGTCGAACGCGCTCTTGGTCGGAGCAACGACACGTCAGGGGCGGCAAGCGGCGAGCACGATACCGATAGTATCTTATATATGAGTGCTACACTAACATAAGTATTGTTGCCACACCACACGATTCTGTCGGTAGCCGTTCGAACGAAACCAGCAAGGGAAGCCGGTATTTGACGCTCCGAGTGAGCATGCGTCGGACGCTCGTCAGACGCCATTTATAAACCGAAGGCTGATACGGGCCGCGTCCAAAGCGCGCGTATGCTCGATGAATCGGCCCTCGGCGACGGCTGGACGGTCTGGAACGCCGAGGACGACCGCGTCATCCTCGCCTATCGACCCGACGTCTTCAACGGCTCCGACTTCCCCTCGGCCTGTCTGCCCACCATCTACGTCACGCGCGGCCGCCGGAGCCGCCGCCCCGAGGGCAACCGGAACCTCCCGCCGGACGCCCCGTGGATGGTCACCCTCTATCTGGAACCGGAGGTCAACCGCGACCCCGACTCCTACGACAGCATCGCCGAGGCCGTCGAGGGCGCCGAAGCCCTCTCGCGGCGCTTTTCCGAGGGCGACATCGACTACCGCGGGCTCTATCAGGTGCCGCGCGAGGGGTACTTCGCGAAACTCGACGACCTGACCGGCCGCCAGTAGCCCCGCGGCGACGCGCTTAACAGTGGGCCGACGAAATCATCCCCTATGTCGAAGGTCACGCTCATCGGCGAACGGCTCGCGGAGGTGGGCACCGAGTTCATTTATGGCGGCGAATCGCCCGCCTGCGAGGGCTGTCCCTACCGCGGGCAATGTCTCAACCTCACCGAGGGCCGCCGCTACCGCGTGACCAGCGTCCGCGATTCCGGCACCCTCGAATGTGCCGTCCACGACACCGGCGTCACCGCCGTCGAAGTCGAACCCGCGCCCGTGCTGGCGAACGTCCCCTCGAACGCAGCCTACGCCGGCAGCAAGGCCGAACTCGCCGGCCCCTGTCCGTACACCGAATGTCCGAGCCACGAGTTCTGCGAACCCGCCGGCGCCGAGTTCGACGAGGAACACCAGATCAAAGAGGTCGTCGGCGACCCGCCGCACGACTACTGCATGCTGGACCGGGACCTCACGCTCGTCGAGTTCGCGCCGGAAGAAGACGAATAGGCCGCGCTACCGGTTCGGACCCTCGGCACGCGCCGAGGCGCTTTCGGTCGTCGGCACCGGCGGTTCGTCACCGTCTAGACGGGCCACGAGGTCGCCGGCGTAGCCGAACTCGTTCTCGTAGCCGTAGGCCGAAAGCAGGATGGGATAGAACGGGAACTCCGCGTGCAGTACCTCGCCGTCGGCGGCGGCGAAGGCTTCGCCCTCGCCGACCCGCTCGAAGTTATCGACGAACACCTCGTATTCCTCGGCGTCGGGTTTGGGAATCTGCCGCTCCATCCGGAAGACGGGCAGGCGGTGGTCCCGACGCGGCTGTTCGGTACCGGCGAGGACGCTCGTCGCGACGAGGAACTCGCGGGCAAGCCGTTCGGCGTTCTCGGCGGCCGCCGCGGATCGCTGGATGCCACACTCCAGTTCGATAACGTCGGGGTAGGCGATGAGTCGGCCCGTGCTGTAGCCGGCCGTCTCGACGACGGCTTCGACCGAGAGGTACGGACAGATGGAGCGGCCGTGGCCGTCCATCTCGTCGACGAGCGCGAAGGGCGCGGCGTAGGACTGGGTCGAGTGCAGCGAGAGGATTTCACAGCCCCGAATCTCCGTGAGGAGTTCGTGGGCCAGTCGCCCCTCGTGGGTGTCGGCGTCCGGCGCGCCGGGGAAGGCGCGGTTGAGGTCCTCCTCGACGTAGCGGACGCCCTTCTCAAGGGCTTTCTCGTTGGCGACGATGAGTTTTACCGGCCGCTCGACGTCGAGGTCGGCGTCAAGCAGGGCTTCGACGGCTTTCGGGCCGCACGGCTCGTCGCCGTGAATCCCTCCGACGATTGCGACCTCGGGTTCGCCGTCACCCAGCGTCTCGACACGCATCTATCACACCATAGCGGAGCGGGGTGTATGAACCCCGCGCTTCGGCCCGTGTGGCAACACGCACCACTCCCGTTTCGTTTTTAAGCGGTGCCCGGGCGAGCGGTGTTGACCGCTCGTGGCTATCGGGCCATATCGTAGAACTCGTCGTTCGGGCGGATGTCGGCCACTGTCGCCATCCGGTTCGAGAGGTTGAACACGGAGACGACGCTCGCGATGTCCCAGATTTCCTCGGTCGAGAAGCCGACCTCGCGGAGTCGCTTGAGGTCCTCGTCGTCGACCTTGCCGGGCGATTCGGTGAGTTTCTCGGCGAAATCCAGCATCTCGCGGTGCTGGTCGGAGAGGTCAGCCGTCCGGTGGTTCGTCGCCAGTTGGTCGGCGAGTTTCGGCGCCTCCGCGAAGATGCGCAAGAGCGCGCCGTGGGCGACCACGCAGTACAGACAGTCGTTGACGCCCGAGACCGTGACGACGAGCATCTCGATTTCCTCGCGTTCCAGCGACGTGTCCTCGGTCAGGGCGTCGTGGTAGTCGAAAAACGCCCGGAAGTGGCTCGGTTTGTAGGCGAAGGCCGGAAAGACGTTCGGCGTGAAACCGGCGTCTTCGGTCTCCTCGTCGATGCGTTCCAGGATATCGTCCGGAATCTCCTCGCGGTCGGGGACCGGGAACCGGCCCATAGCATCCTCGTTCATGGCGCGGGTATCGGGCGGCAGTGACAAAAACCCCCACGCGCGGCTATTCGCGGGCCCAGTAGTCCTCGTCGCCGCGAAGTCGGTGGAAAACGACCACGGCGGCGTAGAAGACCACGCCGATGAAAAACAGGGCGACCGGAACCGCGAAGGGGCCGAACGTCTCGAAGATCAGTCCGGCCAAATCGACGATGATACCGACCATGGGGGGCGATAGACACCCGACATATACAGGTTCTTCCCTCCCGAACCGACAGTCACCCACATGTACAAGACGGGCCACTACGGGGCCGCGCTGTTGCTGTACGCCCCGGTCGGCTATCTCCTGTTGTCGGTCGACCCCGGGCTTGCGGTCCTCGGCGGCCTCGGGTCGGTCGCCTTCTCGCGGGTTCCCGACTACGACCTCCGGGTACCGGGCATCCAGCACCGCGGCGTCACTCATACCCTGCTCTTCTTGGGCGTCGTCACCGCCGTCCTTTCGGGGGCGTGTCTGGTCTTCGCCGAACAGTTCGGGACCGACCCGACGCTGACGGCCGGCCTCGGCGCACTCGTCGGCGTCGTCGCCATCGGCTCGCACCTGCTGGCCGACGCGCTGACGCCTTCGGGTGTGCCGCTGCTGTGGCCGCTGTCGAGTCGCCGCTTTTCGGTCAGCGTGGCGACGGCCTCGAACCCCATCGCCAACTACGGCCTGCTCGTTTTGGGCGTCGCCCTCACCGTCGCCCTCGGCTATTTCGCCGGACAGGCCTGACCGGTCGACTGCGAAATCACGGAGTGGCGAATAAACGGCGAGAAACCTTCCTCACGTGCCGGATTTTACCGGGAGTATCTTTATTAGGAATCCTCCGAACTTGCGCACGCTACCATGGAACACTATAACGGAGAACCCCTGCGCCATATGGGGGACCTGCCGTCGATGGCAGCCCACCGGTACGGCGACAAGACGGCCCTCACGTTCATGGGCCAGGAGACGTCGTTCAGCGAACTGGAGGCGAGAGCCAACAGCGTCGCGAACGTCCTCGTCGACAACGGCGTCGAACCGGGCGACCGGGTCGGCCTCTATATCCCGAACACCGACCAGTTCCCCGAATCCTACTTCGGCGCGATGAAGGCCGGTGCCATCCCGGTACCGCTGAACCTCCGGATGGACCCGAACACGCTGGAGTTCGTCCTGCAGGACGGGGACGTCGACCACATGATCGGGTCGCCGCTCTTGGCCGGTGGAATGGACACCGAGGAAGGCCGCATCGAGGGCCCCACCGAACTCGCCGGCCGCGCCGGCGTCTCGAACGTCTACGTCTCCGGCGTCAGCGAGGACGACGTCGTCAACTACTCGCAGGCGACCGCCGAGGCATCCGACGAGTTCGACACCGTCGACCGGGATTACGACGACGTGGCGGTCCAGCCCTACACCTCCGGGACGACGGGCAAGCCGAAGGGCGTCCTTCTGACCCACAAGAACCTGCTGTCGACCATCGAATCCTACGAGAAGGGCGGCCTCCCCATCGACCCCGACGACAGCATCGTCCTCGTGCTCCCACTCTTCCACATCTACGCGCTCAACGCCATTCAGGGCACCTACCTCTACAACGGCGCGAAGATGCACATGATTCCGCGTCCGGACCCCGAGATGATTCTCTCGACCATCTCCCAAAACGAGGTCACGAACTTCGCCGGCGTCCCCGCCCTCTACAACATGATGTGGCAGGTCTACCGGGAGGACCCCGACGCCTACGACATGGAATCGCTGACCGACGTCATCTGTGCGGCGGCACCCCTCGCGGACGACACCCGCCGGACCATCGAGGAGGCGTGGGGCGTCCCGATGACCGAAGGCTGGGGGATGACAGAAACCGGGCCGGCCGGCTGTGTCGAACCCTCTCGCGGCGTCCGCAAGTCCGCGGGCTGTATCGGCCCGGCGCTCCGCGGCGTCGACCTCAAACTCGTCGACCCCGAGACCCGAGAGACCCGCATCTCGGTCGACGACCTCGAACCCCACCCCAGCGACGACATCGACTTCACTGACGAGGAGCAGGTCACCGGCGAAATCGCCATCAACGGGCCGACGATCTTCGAAGGCTACTACAACCGGCCCGAGAAGACCAGCGCCGTCTTCGACGACGAGGGCTGGTTCTACACCGAGGACATCGCTCGCGTCGACGAGGACGGCTACTTCTGGATGGTCGACCGCGCCGACGACATGATTATCGCCGGCGGGGAGAACATCTACCCCGCCGAAGTCGAGGACGCCCTCTACGAACATCCCGACGTCGCCGAGGCCGCCGTCGTCGCCGCACCCCACGAAATCAAGGGCGAAGCGCCGGTCGCCTTCGTCGTCCTCGAAGAGGGTTCGGACGTCTCCGAGGACGAACTGCGGGATTTCAGCCTCGACCACGTCGCCACCTACGCCCACCCGCGCCGCATCTGGTTCATCGACGAACTCCCGCGCAGCGCGACCCAGAAGGTCCAGCGGTACAAACTCGAAGAGGAAGTCGAAGAACGCCTCGACGGCGGGTCGCTCGGCTCCAGCGAGGAACTGTAAGCCAACCACCACGGGGCGGCCCACGGCCGTCCGTTTCTATTTCAGCAATTACCGAAGAGCCGAGTCACGACGAGCGACGAGCCTTATTCGTCGTCCTCGTCGGGGCGCGGAATCTCGCCGTTGCCGATTTTCGCGCCGCGGCGCAACACGCCGCGCATCGTTCGGGCCTCCCGGCCGGTCGGCTGCGCACGGGCGATTAGCCGGCGGAACAGCCGGTTCGTCTTGTCGATTTTCTCCGTGGGATGGCCGACGTCGTGGAGGTAATCGTCGAACGTCCCGTAGAGACCCTCGATTTCGTGTTCGTTAGCGCGTTCGTGCGGATTGTCGGGATGCTGTGTCTCCTCGACGGTCAACTCCCGGAGTTCGTAGAGGACGATTGTCGCGGCCTGTGCGAGATTGAGGACCGGATACTCGTCGTCAGCCGGAATCGAGCAGATGCGGTCCAGCCGTGCGAGTTCGTCGTTCGAGAGGCCGACGCGTTCGCGGCCGAAGACGATACAGACGTCCGTATCGAGGTCCCCGAGTTCGTCGGCGAGGTCCTCGGGTTTGAGGAAGGGATACCGGACGTGCTTCGTGGCGTCCTCGTTGGTAATCGCCGTGGTGGCGACCGTATAGAAGTTGTCGACGAGGTAGTCGAAATCGACCTCCGTGGCGTTCGGGAGGACGTCCTCGCGGGCGTGGCCGGCGAAGCCGTAGGCCTCGCCCTCGGGGTCCAGTTCGGGCGGGTTCACGAGATAGAGGTCCGAGAGGCCGAAGTTCTTCATCCCGCGGGCGATGGTGCCGACGTTGCCGGGCGTCTCGGGGTCGACGACGGCGACGGAGATGTTCGGCGTCACGTCAGATCCGAGTAGTCCATGCCGAGGTCGTCCAGCGCCTCGTCGTCCATCTCCTCGATGGCCTCTTCGAGTTCGGGGACGTCCTCACCCATGTCCGGGGCGGGGATTTCGTCGGGTTCGGTATCGACGTGTTCGAGGCCGCCGTAGCCCTCGGGTGCACGGTTGCCCGCCGCGAACCATTCGTGGAAGGTGTCGGCGAAATGTTCGTTGCCCTTCTCGCGGCTGCCGCCGTCCTCGCGGAACCAGTAGAGGAAATCCGCCTCGTGGTCGGGACAGAGCAGCACCTCGCCGAGCGGTTCGCCGTAGACGATGCGGGCGACGTTGCAGTCCTCCTTCTTTTCGTTGAGCAGCCAACAGCAATCGCACGGTTCCCCGGCGACGACACGCAGGCGGATGAGTCGCTTGCGCGTCTCCTCGGACATCTCTTCGAGCGGGCGAATCTCGTCGTTCTCGTCGAAGACTTCCTCTTCGTCGAAGCGCCACCCCCGAAGCGCGATAGAGACCTTTGCCATATCCGTGGGTTCGTGATTGGCGCGTATAAGCGCGTCCGTCCGGGCCGAGGCCGACGCTCAGGTGTGGCGGCCCGCAGCGGCCCGAATTTCGCCGGCGACGACCGAGAGTTCCTCGGAGCGACCGCTTACGGCGGACGCGACCTCTCGAAGCGTCGAGACGGTACCCGTCAGATAACAGTCGCCGTCGCCCAGTCCGACCACGCCGCCGGCGTCTTCGGTCGCGGCCACGAGCGCCTCGCGGTCGGCATCGGGCAACTCACCGACGAGGAAGGAAAGCGTCGCGCCGTCCTCGGGGTCGCCGGTTCCGTCCCGGAGGGTCATGCTCCGTTCGACCTCCCGGCGGGTCGTCCCGGTCAGCTCGACGACGCGTGCCTCGTCGTCGGCGACGCGCCGGTCATCGCCGAGGTGGTGGGCGACGAGCGCGACGTCCCGTGTCTCGGCGACGTCGTGGGTGCGGATGATGTGGGCGCCGCGTTCGACTTCCATCGTCGCCGCGGCGAGGCTAACCGGCAACTGGTCCTCGGTGTCGGGCCGGTCGGCGATATCGCCGAGGAAGTCCTCGCGGTTCGTCGCGGTGACGATGGGGCGGCCGAAGGCGCGGAACTCCCGGAGGCGGCGGAACATCTCCCAGTTGTCCTCGTAGGTCTTCTCGTCGTACCAGCCTCCGAAGGCCGGGTCGATGATGGTCTTGTCCGTGAAGCCGCCGCGCTGGAGCGCCTCGAAGACATCGTCGATGGTCTTCAGGTGGCCCGGACTCTTGATATCCGGCGGGCTTGCCATCTTGATGACCGCGGCGTCTTGGTCCTCACAGACGCCGGGCATCTTCGGGTCGGCCCAGCCACAGACGTCGTTGACGAGGTCGAAGCCGCCGTCAAGCGCGCGCTCGGCGACCTCCGAGTAGCGCGTCTCGATGGACCACGCGACGTTCTCGTCGGTCTCGACGGCGTCCATGACCGCCAGCGCCTTGTCCAGTCGTTCGAGTTCCGTCTCCGGCGGCAGCCAGTCGTTCTTCGGGTTCGAGGACTGCAGGCCGACGTCGATGATGTCGGCGCCCTCGGCGATGAGTTCCTCCTCGGCGAATTCGACCGCCTGCTCCGGCGTCCCGTGGACGCTCGGGTCGTAGTTCGACTCGACGCTCATGTTGAGCACGCCCATGATGCGCGGGGGGTGGCCGTCGCCGACCGGGACCCCGCCAACGTCGACAGTTCGCATTACCGCAATACAGCGGCGTCACGGAGTAATACCTTGGCATATCGGCCAGCAGACGGCCCCATCGGTGACATCACGGTGGAGGCCCGTTCGGCCGGAAGGACAGGATTCAAGCGCGTTTCGACCGCTAGAACGGGTAGATGCAGGATTTCGACGGCTCCCCGCTCGACGCGGATTCGCTGGCGGTCGTCTCCAACCGGGAGCCGTACAGCCACGGATACGGGCCGGACGGTATCGAGGTGTCACGCCCGAAGGGCGGCCTCGTGACGGCGCTGGACGGCGTCCTTCGGGAGGCCGGGGGGACGTGGATTGCGTGGGGCAGCGGCGACGCGGATTTCGGCCCCGAAATCGCCGACGACGGCGTGGTACCGATGCCGCCCGAAACCGGCGAGTACACGCTCCGCCGCGTCCCGCTGAAGCGCCAGCAGGTCGAGGACTACTACTACGGCTACAGCAATCAGGTGTTGTGGCCGGTCTGCCATCTGTCGACCGAACACATCCGGGTCGAACCGGGATTCTGGAACGCCTATGAGGCGGTCAACCGCCAGTTCGCCGAGGAAATCATCGCGAGCGGCCACGAGACGGTCTGGTTTCAGGATTACCACCTCGCACGGGCGCCGCGACACGTTCGCACCGAGCGGCCCGAGGCCTCGCTGGCGCAGTTCTGGCACATCCCGTGGCCGCATCCCGACGCCTTCGCCGTGACCCCGCATACCGAGGACCTGCTCGACGGCCTGCTGGCCAACGATGCCGTCGGCTTCCATACCGAACAGTACCGCCGGAACTTCCTGCGGTGTGTCGACGCGCTTCTGGACCCCGAAGCGGTCGATTTCGAGGCGGGAACGGTCGGCTATCGCGACCGGGCGACCGAGACGTTCGTCGCCCCCATCGGCGTCGACCCCGAGTCGATAGCAGCGAAGGCCCGTGCGGACGACGCCAGCGGGTTCTGGAACGCCTTACGCAAACGCCACGACTTCGACGAGGAGACGACGGTCGCTTTGGGCGTCGACCGCCTCGACTACACGAAGGGCATCCTCGAACGTCTCGACGCGCTGGCGCATCTCTGGGAGCGCCGTCCCGACTTGCGAGAGCGGCTGGTCTACGTCCAGAAGGCGACCGAGAGCCGGACGCATATCGACTCCTACCGGTGGTATCGTCGGGAGGTCATCGACCGCATCGACGAAATCAACAGTCGGTTCGCGACCGACGACTGGACGCCCATCGTGTATCTGGACGAGTCGGTCGCACGGGACGCTCTGCTCGGCCTCTATCGGAACGCCGACGTCTGTCTGGTCACCTCGAAACGCGACGGGATGAACCTCGTCGCCAAGGAGTTCGTGGCGGCCTCCCGCGGCGCCGACGGCGTGTTGGTCTGCTCGGAGTTCGCCGGCGCCGCCGAATCGCTGTGCCCGGCGGCGATTCCGGTCAACCCGGTCGACATCCCGGCGCTGGCCGACGCCATCGAGCGGGCGACCGATATGGACGCCGACGAACGCGCCGACCGCCTCGGCCGACTCCAGCGTGCAGTTGTCGATGAGGACATCGAATCGTGGTTCGTGACAAACCTCACGCACCTTTAGGCCCACCCTACTCACCAAGCCAGCGGGCCGTAGCGGTCACGAGGGAGTATCTCCTCGCGTCTGACGCATGTCGGACAGGTGACGTGCAGTACGAGAAAGCTTATACCAAAGCGACCGGAAAGGTCAGGTGGAAGCCCGGAGGGCACATCTGGGTAGGGGTACCTTGGTGCGCTCTGGGCCCAGTCTTAACATCTCTTAGTGGTAACTGTGGGTATGCGATACGACGAGTGGCAGCCCGCTTATGAGGCGATCCTGTCGGATTTCGGCTTCGAGAAGGCCGCTGACGAACGAGCACGGGACCTCCTCGCGGAACTGATGGACGACGAGCAACCGCGTTCGGTCGCCGATATCGACCTCTCGGGCACCGTCGCCGTCTGCGGCGGCGCACCGTCACTGGTCGGCGACCTCGACGTCGCCCGCCGGGCCGACAGCGTCGTCGCGGCCTCCATCGCCGCGGATATCCTCCGGGATGCCGGCATCGCCGTCGACTGTATGGTGACCGACCTCGACAAGAACCCCGAAACCGCCCGGGCGCTGACCGAGGCGGGAACACCCGTCGCGGCTCACGCCCACGGCGACAATATCGAGGCCCTCCGAGAGCAGGTGCCGAAGTTCGACGCCTCGGCCGTTCTACCGACGACGCAGGCCGACCCCGTCGGTTCGGTCGTCAATTTGGGCGGCTTCACCGACGGCGACCGGGCGGCGTTTCTCGCCGACGCCTGCGGCGCCGATCGGCTCGTCTTCCCCGGCTGGGAGTTCGACGACCCGACCGTCGGCCGGCAAAAGGCCCGGAAACTGCTGTGGGCCGAGCGCCTGCTCCGGTGGCTGGAAATGCGACGTGAGGAGGAGTTCGGCCTCCTCGATGGCCGCCGCGGACGCATCGAATTGCCGTGGCTGGCCGGCAGGTAGCGACCATCGGATTCGACCCGAGGCGGCCCCTTTTGACGGCGGCACACTGCTTATAAGACCCCGCGGCGAAGCGCCGGCGATGAGTTCCGTGTCGGTCCACCGCATCGAGTTCGATATCCCGTGGCCGCCGGATACGGCCTACGCGTATCTGGTCGACGTCAATGAACCCGTACTGGTCGACGCCGGGGGCCCCGGCGAATCCGGCACCGAGACACTCCGGGACGGCCTCGCCGAGATAGGGTACGAACTTGCGGATATCGAACACCTCCTGATTACACACCCGCACACGGACCACGGCGGACAGGCCGCGACGATCGTCGAGGCGGCCGACCCAACCGTCTACGCGCTCGAAGGCGTTCGCGAGCGCCTCGCACGCGACGCCGACGACCTCGCGGCCGCCAT
Organism: Natronomonas halophila; assembly: GCF_013391085.1. Lineage (NCBI taxonomy): Archaea > Methanobacteriati > Methanobacteriota > Halobacteria > Halobacteriales > Natronomonadaceae > Natronomonas > Natronomonas halophila. The sequence continues at coordinate 407,942 of NZ_CP058334.1, forward strand.
CCGTGCGAACGCCACCGAGGTCGGTGTCCCCGACCCCGAAGCGGAGGTCGACCGCGCGGTCGATTCGCTTCGACGCAATCGCGACTGTCTACCGCCGGAGCACATCGACGTCGAACTCGCGCCGGGCGAAGCCGTCGAAGCAGGCGGTATCGCCTTCGAAGCGGTTCACGTTCCCGGCCACCAGGAGAATCAGGCGGCGTTCCGACACGGCGACCTGCTTTTCGCCGGCGACACCGCCGTCGAACCGTTCCGCCCGGCAGCCCTCCACGTCGGCCTCGACCACGGCTGTTACGAGGCGATATATGCCTTCCATCGAGGGTTGGACGCCCTCGAAACCGTCGCCTCCGACATCGACCGGGTCTATCCCGGCCACGGGCCCGTCTTCGATGACCTTCAGGCCGTCATCGAGCGGGACCGTGCGTCACTGGAGGCCCTCGTCGAGGACTGCCGGACGACTCTCAGCGACCTCGGCGCTGCGACGGCCTACGAGGTGACTGACGCCCGAATCGAGAACCTCGAGAAACGTCCCTATACGATATTCGAGTCCGTCGGCGCGCTCGCGCGGCTGGAGCGGCAGGGCGTCATCGACTCGTCGATGGATGGGGACGTACGGCGATACCACCCATCGTAGCCGGTCACGGGCCCGCCGAATTACGTCGCTACCGACCGTCAGTGGCGTATAGTATTTCACAGGTACGACGCCGACCGCGCCGAGCGCTCGAAGACGAAAGCCGCCATCTCGACTGGACGCGGCGCGGAAGCAGCAAGGAGGACGCGCCGTCGAGCGGACGGAAACGTTCGGCTGCCGGGGGCGGCGATAGAGACCGGAGGGTCAGGAACGTTCCATCGCGCGAGTGAGCATCTCGACTTCGTCCTCGTCGAGGGCTGTGTAGTAGAGGCGGAACTCGTAGAGTCGGCCGTCGAGGGGTTGGTCGGCACCTGAGTCGTCCTGCCCGATTCGCATGCTTCCCATGTCGACGGGCGACTCGTAGGTGGACTCGTTGGCTTTCGTGCCGTCGAGATAGAGGCGGTAGGTCTCACCGTCGTAAGTGGCGACGGCAACGTAGGTTTCGCCGGTCTGAAGCGCGTCGTTGGCGGTCGTGATGAAGTGGTCGTCCCCGTAGTTGACCCCGAACTGCAGTTCGTCATCGCCGGTCGTTTCGATGTGCCACTCCTCGCTGCCGCTGCTGTGTTCGACGAGTTGCTGTACTCTCCCGTTCTCGTCGAGACGGAACGTCGTCGCGACAGTGAAGGCCTCGACGTCGCCAGTTCCCTCGGTCTTGAGATCGTCAACCTGCACGTAGTCGTCCGATTCGTTTGAGCCGTCAACCGTCCCATCAAACGACAGCGCCGTTCCGTTTCCGTCCTCGACCCACTGCGGCCCACCGCCGTCGCCTTCGAGGTCTCCGTGGTTCCCGTTTCGTGACCCGTCTTCGAGCGTGCTCCCGCTTCCGTCGAAGGTGTAGTAGCCGACGAAATCGCCGGCCTCGCCGGCTTCGAACTCCTCGCGGAGGAGGACGCTCGTCTCGTCGCCTTCAGCGACGAGGAGAACCTCGTCGTCCGGTGCTGTCGGCAGGAATACCGTCGACCCGGTCGAACTCTGGTCGAGCGTCGTCAGGGTCTCGCCGTTGAGCCGGACCTGAAAGGTCTGTCCGACGGCCGTCGGTGTCAGTTCGGCACCCGCGTTCGTGCCGTGGAGGTCGACGACCGTCTCGACCTGCTGGTCGGGCGGGGTCTCCCCGAGGCTCAACGCCATCACACCAATTACGGCCGCCAGCACCACCGTAATCGCGACCATTAGGATAACGCCGATGACGGGCGAGACCGCTCGGTCGCCGCTGTTCGACCCCATTACCGAACGGTTCGGCCACAAGATATAAAATGCAGGTAATGGTTCGATAGCTGAAACGGCACCGCAGTGCAGCCATTCCTGCCGCCAGCGCTGATTCCTGCCGAACCGGCCTGCTCCGGATAAAAGCCTATTACGTTGTGGTATAGCATTTCTCGCATGGTCCCCGAACCAGACTCCTCCCGCGGTTGCGAGAAGTGCGGTCACACGGAAACCGAAGTCGGCACGATTTCGACGACTGGCGGCGGCCTGAGCAAGATGTTCGACATCCAGACGAACAGTTTCAAGGTCGTCTCCTGTACGAACTGCGGTTACTCGGAACTCTACCGCGATACCACGGCCGGGTCCAGCGACATCGTCGACGTCTTCCTCGGCTGATGGCCGACGGCGCCCTCCTGATCGTCTTCCTACTGGTCGCGATAGCCTCGCCGCTAGTGCTGTACTGGCTTGTGCGGGCCGAACACGACCAGCGCGAGGAAATGAGCCGCGAGGAAGCCGAACGCGTCGCCCGCCGGGATACCGACGACGAGCGCTGAAACGGTCCGCGAACCGGGTTACGGCTTCAGGACGACCTTCCCGCTGGATTTGCGGTCCTCGATGAACTGGTGGGCTTCGGCGGCGTCTTCGAGGTCGAAGGTGTGGCCGACCTGGACCTCGAGGGTGCCGTCGCCGAGCAGTTGGGTGAGTTCCGGCACTGCGCCCATCACCTTCATCGGCTTTTCGTTCAGCGCGCGGCCGAGGTGGTAGCCGATGACCTTCTTGTTGCCGAACAGGAGGTCGGCGGTGTTCGGCCGGCCCGGTTCGCCGGCGGCGGCGCCGAACGAAACCATCCGGCCGAAGGAAGTCAGCGCATCGAGGCTCCGGTCGCTCGTGTCGCCGCCGATGCCGTCCAGCACGAGGTCGACGCCCTCGCCATCGGTGATTTCGTTCACGCGGTCGACGAAGTCCTCCTCGGTGTACTGGACGGGGTGGTCCAGACCGAGGTCTTCGGCCATCGAGAGTTTCTCCTCGGTCGAGGCAGTGCCGATGACTTCGGCGCCGGCCTCGTCGGCCAACTGGACGGCGGCGCTGCCGACACCGCCCGCCGCGGCGTGGATGAGGACCGTCTCGCCTTCTTCGAGGCCGCCCCACTCGTGGAGGCAGTTGTGCGCGGTCAGCCACTGGACGGGGAAGCCGGCGGCCTCCTCGAAGGAGAGGTCACCGGGCACGTCCAGTAGACCGCGGGCGTCGGCGATGGCGTACTCCGCGTAGCCGCCGCCGTTGACCAGCGAGACGACGGCCTCGCCCTCCTCGCGGTTGACTCCCTCGCCGACGGCATCGATGACGCCCGCAACCTCCATTCCCGGGATGTACGGCGGTTCGGGGCCACCCTGATAGTGGCCGCGGCGCTGCATGATGTCCGCGAAGTTGATACCCGCGGCCTTGACCTCGATGCGGACCTGCCCCTCGCGGGGTTCCGGTTCGTCCGCCTCCGTAATCTCCAAGACGCCTGTCTCGCCGAATTCGGTTACCTGGGCTGCTTTCATATGTGTCCCTACCTGTGGGCGGACGTCTTATCAATGTTAACCACACACGGCCGATTTTAATACCGTGTTAAACAATCGGTGAAGGCATGAGGCAGTTAAACGCCCTATCACCTGCGCGAGTAGTTTTAAGCGGGTCCGGTCGTCTCCCTACTGTATGACCTACGACTGTTCGTTCCTCGACTCGCTCGACCTCGACGGCGACGTGTCCTACGAGGATTCGGCCCGCGCGAACCACGCGGCCGATTGGGTCGCACAGGAGGCCGGCCTCGGCGTCACGCCCGACGCCGTCGTCTGGCCGAAATCGACCGCCGACGTCTCGGCTGTCATGGAAGCGGCCCACGAACACGAGGTGCCCGTCACGCCCTACGCGGCGGGTACCTCGATGGAGGGCAACGCCGTGCCCCTTTTCAAGGGTATCAGCATGGACATGACGAAGATGAACGACGTGCTGGAGGTCCGCCCGGACGACTTCCAGATCGATGTCGAACCGGGCGTCATGGGCAACGTCATCGACGAGACGGTCGGCGAACACGGGATGTTCTTCCCGCCGATGCCCTCCTCGGCCAATATCTCGACTATCGGCGGTATGATTGTCAACGACGCTGCGGGCCAAAAGACCGTCAAATACGGCGAGGTGGCCGACTGGGTGCTCGAACTCGAGGTCGTCCTCGCGGACGGCACCGTCATCGAAACCGGAAGCAAGGCCGTCAAAACGTCGTCGGGCTACAACCTCAAGGACCTCATCATCGGCAGCGAGGGCACACTCGGAATCGTCACGCGCGCGACGCTGGAACTCGAAGGCCGCCCCGAGCAAATCCGCGGCGGCCGCGCCGTCTTCGGGTCGATGGACGACGCCGCCGAGGCCGTCTTCGATTCGGTCCGGTCGGGCGTCGACGTGGCAAAACTCGAACTTATCGACCCGCTGGCGGGGGAGATGGCCAACGACTACTTCGATACCGGCCTCCCCGACGCAGCGATGATTTTCGTCGAGTTCCACGCCAACCACAACGTCGAGGAGGAAATCGAGTTCTTCGAGGCCATCCTCGAGGCCCACGACGTCGAGCAGTTCGAAATCGCCGAGGAAGAGCGGATGGACGAACTCTGGGCGGCCCGCGACGAACTCGCCTTCGCCGTCCAGCAGTACGACCCCGACCTCGAACCCCGCCACCCCGGCGACGTGACCGTCCCCATCAGCAAGTACCCCGATATCATCCGCTACGCGAAGGACCGAGCGGCCGAACACGACATCTTGCTTCCCTGCTTCGGCCACGCAGGGGACGGAAACGTCCACTATGCGGCGCTTGTCGACCCCGACGACGAAGAGATGGTCGCCGCCGCGGACGAACTCTACGACGACATCGTCGAGCAAGCTATCGAGTGGGGCGGCACCGCAACCGGCGAACACGGCATCGGCATGGGCAAGCGCAAGTTCCTCGAACTGGAGCACGGCGCGGGCGGCGTGCAGGCGATGCGAGCCGTGAAGGCCGCGTTAGACCCAAAGGACATCCTCAATCCCGGGAAGATGTTCCCCGAAACCGAGGAAGAGGGCGTTCGGATGGAGATGCCGACCGACGACTGATGCGGATTGGTTCGGTATAAGAACGGCCGACCGGTCGGTGACTCCGATGGCCGTTTGACCTTCCCGAGTTTTTAACCCGATATCCGGCCTGTTTTCGGCTACGATGGCCCTCCCTCGACGACGATTCCTGCGGACTGCAGGCACACTTCCGTTCGTCGCGCTCGCCGGCTGTTCGTCCCTCCCCGAGAGCACCGCTCCGACGACGGATACCCCGACATACGAACGGCTCCGGAACATCGCGGTCTACGTCGATGATGACGTCGGGGTGAGTTTCCCCGAGGCCGTTCCACGGGTATCTGCGCCGACAAACGCCGACCTCCTCGTGCTACACGGCAATGCGTCGGTTTCGGCCGAGACGGCCGTCTCGTGGCTCGCGGACGACCGCGCGGTCGCCTTGCTCGGCGAGCGCGCCCAGGAGACCTGGACCGACTGGGCTCGAACCGAGGAGTTTCAGAACGCGTTCGATACCCGGGGACTGGGCGAAGCGAACCCGGCCCCGCAGTTACTGGTCGGGGCGACGGTCGGGCTTCGGGTCACGACGTATCGGAAGACGTGGGAAGACCAACCCGCCAACGGCGACATCGTCGCTGCGCTGGATGAGACGATGGACGACCTCGAAACCGAACGGTCGGAAGAAGGATAACCGCGAGCTATCGACCGGGGAAACCGCCCTTTTCGCAGCCTTTCACCAGCGTTGGTGATGAGTCGTGCCACCCACCTGCACATAAACCGCCTCCCATGAGACGGCGAATAGATTTGCGGATACCGACGTGAGGTAGGGTAGCCATGAGCAGTGCCCACCTCGACGACGAACACGAGATGATTCGGAACTCCGTCCGGGAGTTCCTCGAAGACGAAATCGCGCCGGACCTGCCGGAGGCCGACCGGAAGCCGATGAGCAAAGAAGAGGCCATCGAGTATCAGCAGATGCTCGGCGACCTCGGCATCGGTCCCGGCGACACAGAAAGCGACGGGTTCGCCGACCCGCTGACGTATACGGTCACCTCCGAGGAGATCTCGCGTATCTGGCCGTCGCTCAACGTCACGCTCAACATGTCGTTCCCGACGATATTCGCGCCGTATGCGGGCGAGGAGACGGCCGACGCCCTCGGCGACAAACTCGACGACGGCTCCTGTATCGGCTGTATGGCCGTCACCGAACCCGACGGCGGCAGCGACACGGCCAGTCCGGGAACGACCGCGGTCAAGGAGGGTGACGAATACGTCATCAACGGCGAGAAGACGTGGGTCTCGAACGCGCCCATCGCCGACATGGCCCTCGTCGTCGCACAGGACGAGGCGGCCGGCCAACGGGATTTCTTCATCGTCGATACGGTCACGAACGACGTCGAGACGCGCGAACTCGACAAACTCGGCTGGAAGGGGTCGCCGACCGGCCAGATATTCTTCGACGACGTTCGGGTGCCGGAGGACAACAAACTGATGAACGCCGTGATGAACATGCTCGCATCCGGCGACTCCGACCTCGCGGAAAACGAGATGTTCCAGACCGGCGACCCGCTCAACGCCATGTTCGCCTATATGCGGACGGGGATGGCCGCGATGTCGGTCGGCATCATGCAGGCCGCCTACGAGGCGGCGCTGGATTACGCGAAAGACCGCGAAGTCTTCGGCGGACCCATCGGCGGCCACCAACTCGTTCAGGAGAAACTCTACAACATCCGTGCCGGCCTCGAAACCGGCCGCCTGCTGACCTACGAGGCCGCGAGGAAGGTCGCCGAGGCCGACCCCGAGGCCCGGATGTACTCTTCGCTTGCGAAGGGGTGGGTCTGTGAGAAATCCGTCGAGGTGGCCGACGAGGCCCTGCAGGTCCACGGCGGCAACGGCCTCTCGAAGGAGTACCCCCTCGAACGCTACTACCGGGACGCGCGTACGATGACGATTCCCGACGGGACGACGGACATCCAGCAACTCGTCGTCGGCAAGGAACTGACCGGCATCCGCGCCTACGAGTAGCGAACCGGTCCCGGCCGGCGAGTGGTTTTTTCCGGTCGCAACGAAATCGGCGGGTATGACCCGGCAGGAGATAGCCGACGCCGCCGCGGAAATCCGCGAGGCCGACACCGTCGCCGCGTTGACCGGCGCGGGTGTCTCGACGGCCTCCGGCATCCCGGATTTTCGCTCGGAGGATGGTATCTGGACCGAGTACGACCCCAACGACTTCCACGTCCGTCGGTTCCGGGCCGACCCCGAAGGCTTCTGGACCGACCGCATCGAACTGGTCGAGGACCTCTTCGGCGAGGGGTTCGAACCCAACGCCGCCCACGAGGCGCTGGCCGACCTGGAGGCGGCGGGCCACCTCGACGGCCTCGTCACCCAGAACGTCGACGGCCTCCACCAGCGGGCGGGCAACGAGGACCCAATCGAGATTCACGGCAACGGCCAGCGGGTCGCCTGCACCGGATGCAACCGACGGCAGGACGCCGACCCCGTCTTCGAGCGCGTCCGCGAAGGGGAGGTACCGCCGACCTGCGAGCAGTGCGGTGAGGTGCTGAAACCCGACGTCGTCCTCTTCGGCGAGGAGCTCCCCCAGCACGAACTCCTCAGCGCGCAATCACTGTCGAAGGACGCCGACGCGTATCTCGCGGTCGGGTCGTCGCTGACCGTCGAACCCGCCGCGTCGCTGCCCCGGACCGCCGCGAGCAACGGCGCGACGCTCATCATCGTCAATCTCGACCCGACTGACCTCTCGGACCGGGCAGACTTCGACTTCCGTGCGGACGTGACCGAGGTGCTGCCGGCCCTCGCCGAGGCGGTCGTCGACGGGACGTAGCTTTTTGCATCCCCGATTCGTGGGGTGGAATGTCATGGACTACAAGGTCATCGACCTGGACGACGTGCCGGTAACCGACCTCTCCGAAATCGAGGGGGTGCCGCCGGACCTCGATATCCGGCCCGTCGGCGACCAACTCGGACTCGAGGAGATGCGAGCGACGGTCTGGTATTTCGAACCCGGCGAAGAAATCCAGTATCACGCCCACAGCGAGCAGGAAGAGCTTTACTTCGTCCTCGAAGGCGAGTTCTCGCTGAAACTCGGTCGGTCCGGGGAAGAAGAGTACATCGACGCCGACGAGGGCACCTTCTGGGTCGCCAAGCCGAAGGTCGGCCACGGCCACCGCTACGTCGGCGACGACCAGGGCGTCGTCCTCTCGCTCGGCGCGCCGCCGGTCGAAGACCCCGGTCTCGACCCCCACTCGCTGGAGGATTAGAAGTCGAAGTCGGTGTCGACGTCCTCCGGCGACCCGGCGTCGCCGTAGGTCGTTTCGATGAACTCCAGAATCCGGGCCGACTGGCTCATCGTGACGCCGTAGGCGTCGTCGACGATGACCGGCACCTGTCGCTGGCCCGAAACCGCCTTTACCTCGTCGCGATTGGAGTGTGGCCCTTCGACCCAGACGCTGTCGTAGTCGACGCCCAGTTCGTCGAGTTTGTCGACGACGAACTCGCAGAACGGACAGGCCTCCAGACGGTAGAGTGTGATGGACATACACGGACACCCGTACCCGGAGAGCAAAAAGCCGGCGGCGTCGGAACCCCGACTTGTGGCAGGCGGCGCCGAAACCGGACGGCTTGCGGCAGGCGGCGCCGAAACCACACGACTTGCTGCCGTCCGCGTTTTTAAGTCAGTGCCGCCGGTTGGACGTGGTATGCCACCATCTGTCGGTGAAGACGCCCCCGAGTTCGAGGCATTGCTCTGCGACGGCGAGACCTTTCGGCCAACAGCCCTCGGTGACGCAGTCGGCGAGCGGGGCGCCGTCCTCGTTTTCGACGGGTTCGTCTTTTCAGCTATCGCCCGGAACTGGTGGCGTCGCTACGACAGCAACGGCTGGGCCGATTTCGACGGCGTTCCCGTCTACGGCGTCGTCAGCGACGGCCCCTACGCAATCAACGAGTTCCTCCGCCAGTTGGACAGCCCCTTCTCCATGTTCTCCGATACCGGCGGCGACGTCGCCGACGCCTACGACCTGCTGGTCGAACGCGAGGGAATGGCGGGCACGAAAACCGCCCGCCGTGGGATTTTCGTCCTCGACGAGGCTGGCGCCGTCCGCCACGCGTGGGACACCGACGACTGGATTTATCCGGTGCCGCGCGAGGAAATCGAAGAGGCCGTAGCGTCGCTGTAGTCACTCGGCGTCTTCGTACTGCTCGAACCAGTCGCCGAGGCTCTTCTTGACGGCGCCGACCGTGCTGCCGACGTTGAGGAGTTGGTAGCCGTCGTCGACTTTCTCGTGGACGTCGTCCATCCCGCTGGAGAGGCCACCGACCACCACGTCGTTGGCGAGGGCGGCCGTCCGGACCGACTCGACGGCTTCCTGCACCTCCGGATGGTCGGCCTCGCCGGGATGGCCGTAGGACACCGAGAGGTCGTTCGGGCCGATGAAGACGAAGCCGAGTTCGGGCACCGAGACGATGTCGGCGATGTTCTCGACGGCCGCCGCGGTTTCGATGGTGACGCCGAACATCACCTCCTCGTCCTCGGTTTCGGTGTAGGTGTCACCGGCGCCGCCCCACCGGCTTGCTCGCGGGGAGGCGAGGCCGCGCTGGCCCGGCGCGCCGTCGTACTCGAAGCGGGCCGCCTCGATGGCTTCGCGAGCCTCCGCGGCCGTCTCGATGCGGGGGATAAAGACGTTCCGAACGCCCGCATCAAGCGTTTTCCGTACCAACGCGGGTTCGTTGGTCGGCAGGCGAACGAGCAGTTCGGTTCCGACGGCGTCGGCGGCCCGGAGCATGTCTTCGAGCCGCTGGCCGTCCCACGGGCTCGGGCCGCCGTGTTCGAAGTCCAGCCAGACGAAATCGAAGCCGAGTTCGCCGACGAGTTCGACCATCGTCGGGCTATACACGCCCTCGATGACGCCGAATGCTACGTCGCCGTCTTCGACCGTCTGCCGGAGGTCATTGGTCCGTAAATCGGACATGGACATGTGTTCGGTCGCCAGCACCAAGAAGGGCGATGCCGGCGGAGAGGTTACTCGTCGAGGAGGCGGTCGTACAACGGCCGAGTCAAACGCTCGATACGAGCAGTTCGTTCCTCGGTTTGATACTGGGCGGCCGACGGCGCCTCGCGATACCGATACACCTCGATGTGCTGTCGGTCGCCCTCCAGCCCTCGGGACGTTGCGGGCGCGTACGTGACGATATCGACGATGGGGTAGCGCTTCCAGTCGGTCGTCTCCAGTTCGGCACGGACCGACCGCGGCCACGGTGGCGAGGCGGGGCGCAGACGCGGCGACATCCCCGATTACGGCAGGCCGAGTTCCTTCGCGATGGTGTTCAACTGGATTTCGTCGGTGCCCTCGACGATGCGGAGGATACGACCCGTCTGGAGTTCGTCCATGAAGGGGTTGTCCTCCGCGAGGCCGTTGCCGCCGTGGACCTGCACCACGTCGTCGGCGACGTCGAAGAGGACGTTCGAGGCGAGGTATTTGACGATGGAGGACTCCTCGATGGCCTGTTCGCCGTTATCCATCAGCCACGCGAGACGGAGCCCCGCCGCGTTGGCCGCGAAGGCGTTCGCCCGCGCCTCCGCGAGTTTGTGGGAGATGCCCTGGAACTTGCCGATGGGACGGCCGAACGCTTCCCGGTCGTTGGCGTATTCGACGCCCTTCTCGATGAGGAACTCGGTGTGGCCGAGCGCGCGGGCACCGATTTCGAGGCGGCCCAGCGAGAGGAACTCCATGGCATCGTAGAAGGCGCCGTCCTCGGTGCCGAGGATTCGGTCCTCGGGAATGCGGACGTCATCGAGGGCGATTTCGCCCTGCATCCCCGTCATGCCGACGGCGTTGTTCAGCGAGGCGACTTCGAACTCGTCTTCCTCGACGATGAAACAGGAGATGCCGCCGTAGCGGCCCATCTCCTCGATGGGAGATGTGCGGGCGAACACCTGCACGAAGTCGGCGTAGGGCGCGTTCGTAATCCACTGTTTCCGGCCGTTGAGGACCCACTCGTCGCCGTCCTTCTCGGCGGTGGTGTCCATGTTCGGCGAATCGGAGCCGACGCCGGGTTCGGTCTGGGCGAAAGCCGTCGACTTCTCCCCACGGATGCAGGGTTTCAGGTATTTCTCGACCTGTTCGCCCTCGGCCTGGGCGAGAAGCGGTTTCGGACCTTCCGGGCCCGCGAGTGCGTATTCGGCGATGCCCGGTCCCGTCGAGGCGACTTTCTTGACCGACCGATACCACGTGACGTTGGAGACGCCCTCGCCGCCGACGTCCTCGGGGAGGTTCATCGCGTAAAAGCCCGCGTCGGCGCTCTTCTTACGGACCTCCTGAATCGCTTCCTGTACCTCGGGGACCAGACGGCCGTCGTCCTCGTGGCGCTTTCGAGGGTTCGACCACGTCTCCCCGAGGTCGTCCTCGATGGACTGGACCTCACTTTCGAGGAACTCCTCGAGGCTCGAGAGGATGAGACTCGTCTCCTCGTCGGTGTCGAAGTTGATGCCGGCAGACTCGCTTGCCATGGCCCCACATACGGCGGGGCCCTCTTGAAGGCTGCGCGTCGATTCACCGGCGGGTTTAAATTACCCACGCATCGCAGGTTTCCGGCCGACGGCAGGCTTATGTGCCGCCGCGGCCACCCACGTTCCATGCGACTTGATGGCGTACGCGTGCTCGACCTCACGCGCCTGTTGCCCGGCCCCTACGCGACCCAACTGCTCGCGGACGCGGGGGCGGACGTAGTGAAAATCGAGGATACCGGCGCGGGCGATTACGCCCGACACATGCCGCCGACGACCGACGAAGGCATCGGCGCCGTCTTCGATGCCGTCAACCGCGGCAAGAAAAGCGTCGCGCTGGACCTCAAAAGCGAGGGCGGCCGAGAAGCCTTCTACGAACTCGTCGCTGAGGCCGACGTCGTTATCGAGAGTTTCCGGCCCGGCGTCACCGAACGCCTCGGCGTCGATTACGAAACCCTGACCGACTACCGCGAGGACCTCGTCTACTGCTCGCTGACTGGCTACGGCCAGAACGGCCCCCACGCCGACAAGGCCGCCCACGACCTCAACTACATCGGCCTCGCGGGCCTGCTGGATATGACCCGCGAGGACACCGACGAGGCCCCGCGCATGCCGGGCTACCAGATAGCCGACATGGCCGGCGGCCTGCTCGCGGCGTTCTCGATTTGTTCAGCGCTGCTCTCCCGGGAACTCGGCAACACTGGCGGCGAGTATCTGGACGTGGCGCTGACCGATGCCGTCGTCTCCTTCTCGCAAGCGCTCGCACCGCAGGCGCTGGCCGGCGAGGACCCGCGACCGGGCGAGACGCCGCTGACCGGGAAATACCCGTGGTACGACGTCTACGAAGCCGCCGACGGCCGGTACGTCACCCTCGGCGCGCTGGAACCACAGTTCTGGAACGCCTTCTGTGAGGCCGTCGACCGGCCCGAACTCATCGGCAAGCACATGACCGACGACCCGGCCGAGCGGCAGGCCGTCCGCGAGGAACTGGAAGCCATCTTCGCCGAACGGACCCGCGACGAGTGGGCCGAAACGATGGCCGACGTCGACGCCGCCGTCGACGCCGTCTATACGCCGGCCGAAGCGTTCGAACACCCACAAATCGAGGCCCGCGGCTACGTCGAACAGCCCGAAGAGGGTGAATCGCGGGTCGGCTTCCCGCTTTGCGGTTCCGAGATAGACCGGGACACCGTCGACGCACCGCCGGGACACGGAACCCACACGGAAGCGCTGCTCCGAGAGGCCGGCTTGGACGACGAGGAACTCGAACGGCTTCGCGAGGAGGGCGCGATTAATTGACGCCGACGGCGAGCAGGTCGGCCAGCGCGTGTCGCTTCAGGAGCGCGAAGCCGACGAAGACGATGACGAAGCCGACGACCGAGAGCAGGCCGATGGATTCCTCAAGCAGGAAGACGCCGGCCACGGTGGCGACGACCGGCACGAGATAGGCGACGAGGCTCGTCTCGAAGGCGCCCTGTTCTTCGAGGATGGTGTAGTAGATGACGAACGCGAACGCTGTCGAGAAGACGCCGAGATAGACGATGGCGCCGAGCGCGGTCGGTGCGAGCGTGGCGGCGGCAAGGCGTTCGCTGGCGCCGAAGCTGACGGAGTGCAGGACGAGGCCGCCGACCAGCATCGACCAGCCCGTGAGGGCGACGCGGTCCATCGAGGGGCCGGCACGCTGGACGAGGACGCCCCCAAGCGCGACGCTAATCGCCTGCCCGACGATGATGAGTCGGCCGACGGTATCGCCGGCGAGCAAGTTGTTCGGGTCGGGTTGGACGATGAGGCCGATGCCGAGGAAGCCGAGGCCGACACCGACGGCCCCGACCGGCGAGAGGCGTTCACCGAGCAAGGCGAGCGCCCATATCGCGGTCACGATGGGGACCAGCGCCTGAAGGATAGCAGCGATACCGCTCGGGACGGTCTGTTGGCCGATGAACAGCAGGCCGTTGCCGGCGACCAGAAAGAGTCCGCCGCTGACGATTGCGAGGCGATTGTTCCGACCGGTCGGACGCCAGTCGTCGCGAGCGACGACGGCGTAGGCCAGAAGGAGGACCGCGGCGACGTCGTAGCGGAACGCCGCGAACAGAAGCGGCGGAAGATACTCCAGACCGACGGTTATCGCCGGGAACGAGAGGCCCCACAGCGCCGCGAGGGTGACGAACATCGAAGTGGCGTACAGCCGTGACACACCTTCGGATAGCCAACCCTCCGGCAAATCCCTGCCGTTTCGGTAGCGAACAGGTGACCCGTTCGGGGACGACAGACCGTGGGTCACAGCGGCGCGGTCGGCGCCTGCTCCCGCCTCGGCGGCCCGTCGGCAACTCGTCAGCGCACGCACCGTCTGCTCGGGTTATAGTATATAAACTTTCGCCGGAGGGCGGAAGTGTCGGTTACGTCGTCGTCCAGCCGCCGTCGACCTTGTAGACGCCGCCCGTACAGTAGACCGAGGCGTCGCTGGCGAGGAAGACGGCGAGGCCTTTGAGGTCCTCAGGGTCGCCGAGACGGCCGAGCAGGGTTTCCTCGGCCATCCGGTCGTGCATCTCGTCCATGCCGGAGTCCTTGCGGAACGCGCCGCCGCCGATATCCGTGTGCGTCCAGCCGGGAGCGATAGCGTTGACGCGGATGTCCTGGTCGCCGAGGTCTGCGGCGGCCTGCTTGGTGAGTTGGACGACGCCGCCCTTCGAGGCGACGTAGGCGGCGACGCCGGGCCAATCGGAGGCAACCTCGCCGAGCACGGAGGCGGTCGTGACGATGCTGCCGCCGTCGTCCATCGCCGCGGCCGCCTCGCGAATCGTATAAAAGACGCCGTCGAGGTTGACGTCCATCACGTCGTCCCACTCTTCGAGCGGGTAGCGGTCGATAGGCAAGGAGAGGCGGCCGATACCGGCGTTGGCGAAGACCACGTCGAGACCGCCGAGTTCGGCTTTCGTCTCCTGGACCATCGCCGCGACCTGCTCGGGGTCCGAAACGTCAACCTCGAGCGTGATGGTCTCGGCGTCGAGTTCCTCGGCGACTTCGTCGAGGCCCTCGCTGTCGATATCGGCCAGCGCGAGGTCCGCGCCCACGTCGGCGCAGGCCTCCGCATACCCCTTGCCGATGCCGGATGCCGCGCCCGTAATCAGTACCACGTCGTCATCCAATCTGAATCGGTCGAGGACGCCCATGCCCGCCTCTCGTCCGATTCGGGTTTGTCCGTTTCCCCTCTCATGCGTCGACACTTATGAACCGCGTCGGCAACCCTTAACCGCCGACCGACGTATTGCCACTCGAGATGACGGATAGCGTCCGAACTGGGAGCGGGCCGACGGGAGGAAACCGGTGGTAGCGACGCCGCACGTGAGCGTCGACGTCGGCGGCACCTTCACCGACGTCGTGCTGACGACCGATTCCGACCTCGTGACCGCGAAGGTGCCCTCGACGGCCGACCAAAGCGAGGGCGTCCTCGAGGGCATCCGGAAGGCCTGCGACCGGGCGGGCATCGCGCCCGACGAGGTGGCCACGTTCACCCACGCGATGACCGTCTCGGTCAACGCCCTGCTGGAGCGAAACGGCGCCGAGACGGCGCTGGTGACGACCGACGGCTTCCGAGACGTCTTGGAGATCGGCCGCCAGACCCGGCCGGCCCTCTACGACCTCGACGCCGAGCGGACCCCACCGCTCGTGCCCCGACGGCGCCGCTACGGACTCGACGAGCGGGCGACGACGAAGGGCATCGAGATGCCGGTCGACCCCGCCGAGGTCGACGCGCTCGCCGAGGAACTGGCGGACGCCGAAAGCATCGCCGTTTCCCTGCTACACGCCTACAACGACTCGGAAAACGAGGCCATCGTCGCTGACCGTCTCCGCAAGGCCCTCGATGTGCCGGTATCGGTCTCTCACGAGGTCCTGCCCGCCTTCAGGGAGTACGAACGCACTTCCACGACCGTCGTCGACGCCTACGTCCGGCCGGCTATCGACTCGTATCTCGGCCGATTGACCGAACGCGCCACCGAGGCCGGGATTCCGGCCCCGCGGGTGATGCAGTCCAACGGCGGTATCGCCGACCCCGAGACGGTCCGCAAGCGGGCAGTGACGACCGTCCTGTCCGGGCCCGCCGCGGGCGTCGTCGGTGCCAAGGCCAGCGCCGAACGCGCCGTCGACGGTGAGGCGTTCGACGGCGTCGTCACCTTCGATATGGGCGGCACCTCCAGCGACGTGAGCCTCGTCCGCGACGGCGAAATCGCCCGGACGACCGACGCCGAAATCGACGGCCTCCCCATCGCGATGCCGATGGTCGACGTGAACACCGTCGGCTCCGGCGGCGGCTCCATCGCATGGGTCGACGCCGGCGGCGCGCTCCGGGTCGGGCCCGAATCCGCTGGCGCCGACCCTGGACCGGCCTGTTACGGCAGCGGCGGCGGCAAGCCGACGGTTACCGACGCCAACGTGGTGTTGGGCTATATCGGCGCAGACGCGGCCCTCGGGGGCGAGGTATCGCTGGATGTCGAGGCGGCCCGTGATGTCCTCGCCGAACTGGCCGACGAGGCGGGTCTCGATTCCGCCCAGGAGGCCGCCGAGGGCGTCTATCGGGTCGCCAACGCGAATATGACCCGGGCGATTCGGTCGGTCACGATCGAACGGGGCTACGACCCACGGGAGTTTGGCCTCGTCGCCTTCGGTGGCGCCGGCCCGATGCACGCGACGGCACTAGCCGAGCGGCTGGAGATGGACCGGGTCATCGTCCCGCTTGCGGGCGGCGTCCTCTCGGCGTACGGCCTGCTCGGCGCGGACGAACAGCACGACGCGATGCACACCCACCGGACCCTGCTGGACGAGGCCGATCCGAGCGAACTCGAAGCGATTTACGACGCTCTCACGACGGAAGCGCGGGCCGACGTAACCGCCGACGAGGAACCGACTATCGAGCGGATCGCCGAACTCCGATACGACGGCCAGAGCTTCGAACTTGGGGTTCCCGTCGACGAACCCCTTGCAATCGACGAGGTTCGCGAGCGGTTCAATGCCGCCCACGAGCGAGCCTACGGCTACCGCATGGACGAACCGGTCGAACTCGTTGCCCTCCGGGTCTCCGCGCGGGTCGAACACGACGTGCCGACGACCGGCTACGAGGGGGCGCCGGACGCCAACCTCGGAACTCGGACCGCAGTCTTCGACGGCGAGCGCCACGAACTCCCCGTCTTCGCCCGAAGCGGAGTCACGCCGGGAACGACCATCGACGGCCCGGCCGTCCTGGAGGATGACGAGAGCACCGTCGTCGTCCGGCCCGGCTGGTCCGGAACGGTCCAACCCGACGGCGCGCTCGTACTCGAAGGGGGTGGACGATGAGCCTCGATGCGGTCACGCTGGAAGTTCTGCGGAACCAGCTTGCGGGCATCGCCGAGGAGATGGGTCACGTCCTGATTCACGGCGCCTACTCGCCCAATATCAAGGAGCGACAGGACTGCTCGACGGCGCTTTTCGATGTCGAGGGCCGGATGGTCGCCCAGGCCGAACACATCCCGGTCCACCTCGGGGCGATGCCCGAGGCCGTCGACGTGGTGCTGGACAAAGACCCCGAACCGGGCGACGCCTACATCCTCAACGACCCCTTCACCGGCGGGACCCACTTGCCGGACGTGACTATCGTCGCACCCATCGACGTCGACGGCGAAATCGTCGGCTTCGGCGTCACTCGCGCCCACCACGGCGACATCGGTGGGATGACGCCCGCAAGCATGCCCGCCGGCGCGACGGAGATTTATCAGGAGGGCATCCGCCTGCCCGCCGTCAAGCTCGTCGACGAT
This sequence comes from Natronomonas halophila, assembly GCF_013391085.1. Lineage (NCBI taxonomy): Archaea > Methanobacteriati > Methanobacteriota > Halobacteria > Halobacteriales > Natronomonadaceae > Natronomonas > Natronomonas halophila. The sequence goes on from NZ_CP058334.1 coordinate 425,157, forward strand.
GGTGAAATCAACGACGACGTACTGTCACTCGTCCTCGCGAACGTCCGGAACCCAGACGAGCGACAGGCCGACCTGCGCGCGCAGTTGGCGGCCAACGACCGGGCCGGCGAGCGGGTCCGCGAACTCATCGCCGAGCACGGCCGCGAGACGGTTATCGAGGCGTTCGACGCCGTCATCGACTACTCCCGGGAACGCGTCGAAAGCGAACTCATCGAGATTCCGGACGGCGTATATAAGGCTCGCGACGCGCTGGAGGGCGACGGCGTCACCGACGACGAGATACCCATCGAGGTGACCGTCACCGTCGACGGCGCGAGCGCCGACGTCGATTTCTCGGGAACCGCCGACCAGGTGGCCGGCAACATGAACGCGCCGCTGGCCGTCGCCAAGAGCGCCGTCTACTTCGTGGTTCGGGCGGTGACCGACCCCGACATTCCGCCAACGGAGGGCTGTTATCAGCCCGTCTCGGTCAGGGTGCCGGAGGGGTCGCTTTTGAATCCCTCCCACCCGGCGGCCGTCGTCGGCGGCAACGTCGAGACGAGCCAGCGGGTGACCGACGTGGTGCTGTCGGCCTTCGCCGAGGCCGTCCCCGAACGCGTCCCCGCACAGGGGCAGGGGACGATGAACAATCTCATCATCGGCAGTCGTGAGGCCGGCGGCTTCACCTACTACGAGACCATCGGCGGCGGTTTCGGCGGGCGCCCGGCCCGCGACGGCATGGACGGCGTGCAGGTGGGGATGACGAACACCCTGAACACGCCGATAGAGGCCCTCGAAGCCGAATACCCGATGCGCGTCGAGCGGTACGCGCTCCGCGACGGAAGCGGCGGCGACGGGGAGTATCGCGGCGGCCTCGGAATCGAGCGCTCCGTGACTGTCGAAACCGATGCGACCGTATCCCTGTTGACCGAGCGACGCCGTCTCGCCCCCGCCGGACTTCGAGGCGGCGAGGACGGTGCGACCGGCGCGAACCTCATCGACGGGAATCCGGTGCCCGCCAAGACGACAGTCGACGTCGACGCTGGGACGACGGTCACCGTCAAGACGCCCGGTGGCGGTGGTTACGGCGACCCAGCAGAGAGAAATAGCGAGGCTCGCCAGCAGGACTACGTCGACGAGAAGGCCAGAAACGACGAGTAAGCATCCGCGAGCGCCCACAGGGCGCGAGCGGTTCCGCCCCGCCGAACGAAGTGAGGCGCGGGACCGAGACTCGACCGTAGGTCCCGCGAGCGAAGCGAGCGGGAGCGTTGGAAGACGAGCGCTAGCGAGTCTTCCTGAGGGAGAGTCGACGTGTCTTTTTCATCGAAGTTTTTGCCGGGCGCCGCAGGCGCCCGTGCAAAAAGTTCGTTTAGAAGGAAAAGAGGTCGATACCGCCGGTGACGCCGATGACCTGTCCCGTGATGTAGTTGGACTGCTCGGAGGACAGGTAGGCGACGAGGTTGGCGACGTCCTCCTCCTTGCCGAGTTTCCGCATCGGGGTGGCCTTGGCGATGCGGGCGAAGTGTTCGTCGACCTCTTCGAGTTGTTCGATGGGGAGGTCGGCGAGTTGGCCGACGACGATGCTCGGCGCGATGACGTTGGAGGTGACGCCGTGCTGGGCGCCCTCCAGCGCGAGCGTCTTGCCGAAGCCGATGAGGGCGGCCTTCGTCGCGGAGTAGGAAAGCTGGCCGAAACCGCCCTGCCAGCCGGCCATCGAGGACATACTGATGATACGGCCGAAGCCGCGTTCCTTCATGTTGGGGTAGACCTCGCGGGTGATGTTGTAGGCGCCCGTGAGGTTGACCGCGATGTCGCGGTCCCAGATGTCGCTCTCGAAGTCCTCGACCTTGTCGCGGGCGTCGACCATCCCGGCGTTGTTGACGAGGATGTCGATTCCACCCGTCTCTTCTTCGAGGGCGTCGACGGTGGCGGCGACGTCGTCGCGGTCGGTGAGGTCACATTCGACGGCGTGGGCCGTCCCGCCGTAATCCTCCTCGATCTCGTCGGCGACGTTCTCAGCCTTGTCGAGCGCGACGTCGAGGATGACCACTTCAGCGCCTTCCTCGGCGAGAATGCGGCAGTCTTCGCTTCCGATACGTCCGGCGCCGCCCGTTACGAGGGCGGTTTTGTCGTCGAGTCCTAGATCCATTGCGTCCCGCTATGTAACGGGTTCCAGCATAAGAATTGGGTCGGTGATGGGAGGTTCGTTTAGTAGGGGGTTCGGAATGACGACTGGGAACAGGTTCGGAGGACGGACGTCGGTGACTGTCGCCACGGACGGTCAGTTCGGTACCGAACGTGGGTTTAAGAATATTGGCGAGCAATAATGCGACATGGCCGCCGAAATATCGGATCGAGTTCGGGAAATCGCAGAGGCGCGTGACCTCCCCGAATCGGAAGTTTTCGAGCGGGCCCTCGAACGCGGTCTCGAAGACCTGTGGGAAGAACTCGTGCTCGCGCGGTACCTCGATGGCGAACTCGACCGTGAGGAAGCCATCGAACGCGTCGGCCGGACGAAAGTCAAACGCGCCGAGCAGGAGCGTGAACTGGTCGAAGAGGACGTCGACTGGGGCCTGAACGCGTGACGCTTGCGGCCGTCTCGGACGCTGGGCCACTCATTCATCTCGCCGAAATCGAATCACTCGACCTGTTAGCAGTCTTCGACACGCTCCTGATTCCGGAAGCCGTCTACGAAGAAGTCGAGAAGGGCGGTCTCCCCGACGCTCTGGAGGACATCTCGTATACCCGTGTCGAGAGCGATGATAGCGGCTTTGGAGAGGAACTGGATGCCGGTGAACGCGCTGCATTAGCGGCGGCAAAAGAACACGAGGCCGTCCTCCTGACGGATGACCTCGCCGCCAGAGAAACAGCGAAGAGCGCCGGTATCGACGTGCACGGTTCCATCGGCATCATCGCGCTCGGGTATAGTAGAGGACCCCTCAGCCGAGACGAGGCCGCAGCCAGCATGCGAGCACTCCAGAACGAGACGAGCCTCTTCGTTACCGATGCCGTCGTCGAGCACGGTATCCGACTTCTGGACGAGCAGTAACGAACTGTATGTAAGGAATAGTTCGCAGGCAGGCGATTATTCTTCGATTCCCACGATATCGAGCAACTCGCGTAAATTCTCAATTTCGTGGTCAGTTTCGGGCCCGCGGGCCTCCTCGCCGTAGCCGACGGTCCCGATACCGACCCCGGCAGCGCCGGCGATATCGTTCCGATGACGGTCCCCGACCATGACGGTTCGTTCGGGGACGGCGCCGGTGCCGTCCAGCGCGTCCTCGAACATGCGTGAATCCGGCTTTTTGAAGCCGATTTCCTCGGAGGTGGTGATGTGGTCGAAGCAGTCGTGGATGCCGAAGGATTCGAGCATATCGTGGGCTTCGGCGGTGTCGATATCGGAGACGATGGCCTGCTGAATGCCGGCCTCGTGGAGGGCTTCGATGGTCTCGATAGCGCCGTCCTCGGCACGGAGCGTAGCAGCGGTGGACTCTTCGAGGATGAGTTCCCAGTCCTCCGGCGGGTCGCCGTCGAAGAGCGCGGTGGTAGCCTTCCGGTAGCCCTCGTGGGCCGACTGGTACTCGGCGCCGTCGGCGGCCTTGAAATGCTCACCAAGGACGGATTTCCACTCGTCGAGGGCGGCCTCGGGGTCCATCCCGTGGTCGGCGGCGAGTTCCGAGATGAAGGCCGCGTATCCCTCGCGGATGGAGCGGAGTTCGACGATGACGCCGCCGATGTCCCAGAAGACGGTGTCGTAGTTTCGGTCGGTCGCCTCGGCGTCGCCGCTCATGGCTCGTAGTGACGGATGCCGTCGCGGAGTTCGCTCGTAATCTCGCCGTGTTTATCGAGGTGGGCGAGCGCGCTCATCGCCTCGGGAATGAGATACTTGACGTCGCGGTCGCCGGCCAGCGCCATGGCGACGCCGCCGACCGTCGAGTAGCCGTCGGCGACGAGGTCGGCGACGCGGTCGAGACGGTCATCGAGGCTCTCGCGGTCACGCTCGACGGCGGCCTGCAGGTCCTCGTGGACGGGGCCGTGGCCGGGGTAGACGCGGTCGACGTCGACCGATTCGAGGCGGTCCAGTGCGGTGTAAAAGGCATCGAAGGCCTCGCGGTGGCCGTCGTCGAGGCCGTCGTGCATGACGACGGGGCGGAACGGTTCGATGCCCATGTCGCCGGCCAGAAGGGCGCGTTCGCCGTCGATTTCGGTGGGATAGCTGAGGTGGTCGGCCTGATGACCGGGAACGTGGACGGCGCCGATTTCGAGGGGGCCGACGGTGGTGGTGTCGCCCGGCTCTATCCAGACGTCGACGGCCTCGGGCGGGAGGTGTTCGGCGTCCCGTTCGAGCGACTGGACGGCCATGTCGACGGCCATCTCCAGTTGCTCGTCGGGGAAGCCGGCCTCGGTACAGTTCTGTCGGACGCGGGCTTCGAGGGCTGCGGGGTCGCGCTGGAACCGCGCTTCGACGCCGGCGGGAGCGTAAATCGTCGGGTCGCCGGCCTCCAGTACCGTCGGCACGAGGCCGACGTGGTCGATGTGCGGGTGGGTAATCAGGACGTGTTCGATATCGCCGGGGTCGTAGCCGTGGTCGGCCAGTGCCGCCTCGAACTCCTCGGCGTGGTCCGGGTCGGCGGCGTCGACCAGCACCGGCTCGGGACCGTCGACAAGATAGCAGGCGACGTGGCCCGGCGGCCACTCCACGTCGAACTCCAGTCGGTGGACCTGCGTCTCCGTGTTCCGTACTTCCATTCACCGGAAAAATGCGACCCCACGGCTTAAGCCTTCGTTTTGATACAACGCCCCTTCAGTTTCCATTGTTCAACATCCGCCCCCGGAACTTACCTTTATTAACGTTCCCTCGAAACGGACAGCCGTCACAATGACAGCGACACACGTGAGCGCCCGGACGGCGCGTGAGTACCGATGTTAGAACAGTACAGCGTCGAGGACAAGACGGCCATCATCACCGGTTCCAGCCAGGGTATCGGCGCGGTGACCGCAAAGCGGTTCGCCGACGAGGGGGCCAACGTCGTCGTCACCTCCCGCTCGCAGGACAAAATCGACGAGGTGGCCGACGAAATCAACGACAGCGACCGGCCGGGCCGGGCCATCGCCGTCGAGTGTGACGTCCGCGAGCGCGACTCCATCGAGGCGCTCGTCGACGCCACCGTCGAGGAGTTCGGCCGCGTCGACACGATGATTAACAACGCCGGTGCCTCCTTTATGGCCTCCTTCGACGACATCTCGGAGAACGGCTGGAAGACCATCGTCGACATCAACCTCCACGGCACCTTCCATTGCTCGCAAATCGCGGGCCAGCAGATGCAACAGCAGGACGGCGGTGGAACCATCATCAACTTCGCGTCGGTCGCGGGCACGATGGGCTCCCGTTACATGAGCCACTACGGCGCCGCCAAGGCCGCCGTCGTCAACCTGACGACGTCGCTATCGGCCGAATACGCCGAGGAGAACATCCGCGTCAACTGTATCGCGCCCGGCCTCGTCGGCACGCCCGGCGTCGCCTCCCAGATGGGCATCGACCCCGCGGACGTCGACCGCGAGGACATCGCGAAGGACATGGGTCTGCCCGAAGAAATCGCCGACATCACGCAGTTCCTCGCCAGCGACGCCTCCTCGTATATCGTCGGTGAAACTATTACCGCAGAGGGCGTGCCGCCGCTCGAGGATTCCCAACTCTGAGAACCATGACCGACACCGAACGCGACGTCTTCCTCCCGGTGGCCGCCCAGCCGAGCGTCGACGCGCTCGTCGAGCAGGCGCGCACGGGCGAGGCGTTAGGCTACGACACCGCGTGGCTCCCCGAAACGTGGGGCCGGGACGCCGTCACGACGCTGACGAGTATCGCCCACGGCACCGAGGACATCGACATCGGAACCTCGATTATGCCGGTCTACTCGCGGTCGCCGGCACTCATCGGCCAGACCGCCGCCACCCTGCAAGAAGTCTCGGAGGGGCGGTTCCGCCTCGGCCTCGGGCCGTCGGGGCCCATCGTCATCGAGAACTGGCACGGCGCCGACTTCGGCAATCCCCTGCGCCGGACCCGCGAGACGGTCGACATCGTCAAGCAGGTCCTCTCCGGGGAGGAACTGGAGTACGACGGCGAGTACTTCGACCTGCAGGGGTTCCGCCTGCGCTGTGACCCGCCGGAGACCGTCCCGCCGGTCGAAACCGCCGGCATGGGACCGAAGGCCGTCGAACTCGCCGGCCGCTTTGCCGACGGCTGGCACGCGCTCATGCTGACTGCCGAGGGCATTCAGGACCGACTGGAGGATTTCAACCGCGGGTCGGAGATGGGCGACCGTGACCGCTCCGAACAGCGCGTCAACCTCTCGTTGACCTGCTGTGCGCTGGACGACGCCGAGGAGGCCAAGCGACTCGTCAAGGCCCACACCTGCTTCTACATCGGCGGGATGGGCACCTTCTACCGCGATAACCTCGCCCGGCAGGGCCACGAGGACGTCGCCAACGAGGTCTACGACAACTGGCAGGAGGGCGACCGCGAGGCCGCGATGGCCGCCATGCCCGACGACCTGCTGGAGGACCTCGCCGTCTGGGGCACGCCCGAGGAGGCCCGCGAGCGCTTCGAGCGGTTCGCCGATATCGACGGCCCGGACGCGGTTTCGGTGTCGTTCCCCCGCGGCGCGGACCTCGAACAGATCGAGCGGACGATGGACGCGCTGGCACCGAACTGACCCTTCTCACCGCAGCGTTTTCCGACTCGCCTGTTCCCGATAGATGGTGGGTGTTGGCACGACCCATCATTGTTATGAATTGACGTGTCATGTTTATAGTGTTCAGTAAATCGGGGAGAAACCGATTCCATCTGTGGGAATGAAATCAAACTAGATTACCGTTGGTAAATTTCACGACATTCATTACCCCAGGGTGTTACCGGACCGCCATGGCAGACGACACGCCATCGTTCCGCAGTGCGAAGAGTCGTAGAGGGTTTCTAACCGCAACCGGTGCTGGCGTGAGTACGTTCGCACTCGCCGGCTGTCTCGGCGATGGTGGCGGCAACGGGAACGGCGGGGGCGACGGCGAAGCTCCCGGCTCCGACGGCAACCTCGTGATGACCACGTCGGGGTCGGGCACGACCGCCTACGCCGCGAGTCAGGGCATCTCCGCGGCCATCGAGGAGGAAGGCGACGGCGACGTACGCGTCGACGCCCGACCCAGTTCGGGGACCGACGCCAACGTCGCCCGCCTCGACCGGGAGGAAAGCGACATCTCTTACATCCAAAACTGGACGGCCGCCCGCATCCGTGAGGGCGAAGAGCCCTTCAACGACCTCAACTACCAGCCGTGTCAGGCCTTCCACCTCTACAACCTGCCGTGGATCTTCGCGTCGGCCAACCCCGAGTGGACCTCCGTCACCGACATCACCGGCGACAGTCGCGTCGTGCCGACCCCCCGTGGCTCCGGCACGCGCCCCGCCCTCGAATACGGCCTCGATTACGCTACCGACGCCGAATACGACCGTACGAGCGTCCAGTACGGCGACCTCGGGTCGGCCTTCAGCGAAGGTCGCATCGACTCCGCCGCGATTACCATTCTCAACGGCGACATCGAGCCCGGCTGGGTCCAGGAGATGAAGGGCAGCGTCGACCTCCGCCTGCTCGATTGGCCCGAGGAGGCCGTCTCGCAGATGCGCGAGGACGACCGGCTGTTCATCAGCGACGTCGACATGACGAAGTTCGACGGCTACGACTACGCCTCGGATACCATCCCGAGCATCACCTTCGCCTACAACTTCATCGTCCGAGACGACCTGGACTACGACACGCTGTACGCATTCCTCGAAACCCTGCATGAGGCCCGCGAGAGTCTCTCGGATTACAACGCCCTGCTGGGCTATCACGCCGACTCCGAATACTGGGTCTCGGACATGTACGACGAGCTCCCGTTCCATCCCGCCGCCGCCGACTTCTACGAGGAAATCGGCGTCTGGCGCGACGAGTTCGAACGCTACGAGGAATAGGCCATGGAACCTGAGAAGCCACCCACCGTTCGTCTCCGCGAACGGTTCGACCGACCACGGGGTGAGCTCGCGCTCAGAAGCATCATCTACGTACTGGGGGTGTTCCTCACCCTCTTTACCGTCTACTACGCCGCGACGCTGTGGACGGACATCGGTCGCTACGCGAACGTCTTCTTCGGCGTCGGCGTCGCGCTGTTCTACCTCGTCGAGATTCTGGAGAACCACGTCGCCGACTCACAGGAAGGTATCGCCGAAACCGACCCCAGCAGCGGCGACGAGGAGGAACCCGACCCGTTCATCGAGACGCCGTTCTCGGACGCCTTCGGGCACCCCATCTGGTCGAAACTCGATTTCGTCGCGCTCGTCGTCGGCGTTCTCGTCGCCGCCGCGGTGTCGGGCTACGTCGAAGTCCACTACGCGCGCCTGCTCGACCGGGCACCCATCTTCGGCTGGACGACGACAGACTACTACGTCGGGTGGGCCGCGATGGCGCTTGTCACCGACGCGACGCGGCGGGCCTTCGGCAACGTCATCGCCGGGGTCGTTGTCGCCGGTATCGCCTACGCGTTCGTCGGCCCCGTCTTCGATTCGCCGTACCTCCCCGACGTCTTCTACCATACGGGGATGGACTGGAAGCAGGTGTCCCGCCACGGCGCCATCGGCCTGACCGGCGTCTACGGCTTCATCCTCGAAGTCGGCGCGACCGCTGTCGCCATCTTCCTGATGTTCGCGGGGATGGCCAAGGCCTACGGCCTGATGGATTTCGTGTTGCAGATCAGCCGCGAGGTGCGCAACGTCCTCGAAAGCGGCGTCGTGCAGGTCGCGGTCGTCGGCAGCATGATTATGGGCTCCATCACGGGCAGTGCGGCCGCCAACACCGCGACGACCGGGAGCTTCACGATTCCGATGATAAAGGACCAAGGCGTCCGCAAGGACTTCGCCTGTGCCATCGAGTCGGTCGCCTCCAGCGGCGGGCAGATGCTCCCGCCCATCATGGGGGTGGCCGCCTTCCTGATGGCGGACTTCCTCGCGATTCCCTACGTCGAAATCGTCATGGCCGGGACGCTGCCCGCGCTCCTGTTCTACTTCGCGGTCGGCATCGCCGTCCACCTGACGGTCCACAAGTTCGGCTGGACGACCCCCGCCGACGGCCGCTTCGACAAGCGGATGCTGCTGGGCGGTATCCACTACGTCCTCCCGCTTGCCGTCCTGCTGTACACGCTCATCGGCCTCCGGTACTCGCCGCTGAGCGCGGGGCTGTACACCATGGCGGCGATGATTCCCTCAGCGCTGCTGAAACGGCTCATCGACGCCCACGACGCCGACGAAGCCGCGTCCGAGGTCGCACTCGATTTCGTCGTCACGACCTTCGACGGCCTCCGGCAGGGCGCCGTCGACATGGCGCCGCTGGTCGGCATTCTCGCCTCCCTCGGCGTCGTCATCCAGATGGTCGAACAGACGGGACTGGGCGCCCGCATCAGTTTCCGGATGGTCTCGCTTGCGGGCGGCGTCCTCGTCTTCCTGCTCATACTCGCGATGCTGACGAGCATCCTCTTCGGCCTCGGGATGCCGACGCCCGCGGCGTACATCGTCGTCGCGGCGCTGGTCGCGCCCGCGCTGGTCCAGATGCAGGTCCAGAGCCTGACGGCGCACATGTTTGTCTTCTACTTCGCGATGCTGTCGGCGATTACGCCACCCGTCGCGGTCGCGGTGGCCGTCGGCGCCCGCATCGCGGATTCGGACTTCATGCGCTCCTGTAAGCAGGCGCTCCGCATCGGCGCGCCCGGGTTCGTCATCCCCTTCGCCTTCGTCGCCAACGACAGCATCATCCAATGGCAGTACGTCGTCAGCGACGCCCGTGAGGCCGGCGGGTCGGCCCTGCTCGAGGCGCTCGTCCAGCCGATTCTCTTCGAGTTGGGCGTCGTCCTCGTCGGAACGGTCGCGCTGGTCGTCGCGACGGTTGGCTACGACGGCGTTCAGCGACTCCCGTGGCCACACCGCATCGGCTACATCGCCGTCGCCGCCGTCGCGATGTTCGCGCCGATGAACGCCGCCCAGTTCGCTGCGGCGGCCTTCGGCGTCGTCGTTCTCGCGTTGACGAACACCGGCCGACTGCCCGCGGTACTGACCCCGTCGCGGCAGTAACCCACCGCCCGTTTCCCGTTCTTATAAGTCGCGCCGATTTCCGACGGGATGAAGTATATATCACTGGCCCCGACAGAGTGCGTCATGACGGATTCGTATACGGGGGCGGACCTCTTCGTCGACGCCCTCGAACAATACGGGGTCCAGCACCTCTTCGGAAACCCCGGGACGACCGAGTTGCCCATCATGAACGCCCTGTCGGAAAGCGAGGTGGAGTACGTCCTCGGCCTGCAGGAGGACGTCGCCACGGGGATGGCCGCCGGCTACGCCTCCACGCGCCGGTATCACGCCGACGACGACCCCGAGGTCTGTCCGGTCGGCGTCGCCAACCTCCACATCACGCCGGGCCTCGCCCACGGGACGGGCAACATCTTCGGCGCCGAATACGGCGGCGCGCCGATGGTCGTCACCGCCGGCAACCACGAACTCGATTTCCGCCACGAGGAACCAATCCTGACCGGCGACCTCGAGGAGCTCGTCGACCAGTTCTGCAAGTACTCGGCGGAGGTAACTCATATCGACGCCCTCCCGATGATGATTCGGCGCGCCTTCCGCGTCGCCATGACGCCGCCGACGGGGCCGGTCTTTCTCGCACTTCCGGCCGACGTGATGCAGACCGAAACCGACGCCTCGCCGGAACGCCTCGGGCCCATCCCCGACGCCGGGGGCGGCGACACGGCTCAAATCGAGGCCGCGGCGGACTACTTCGTCGAGGCCGACCAGCCGGTACTCGTCTTGGGCGACCACATCGCCCGCTCGGGCAAGGACGCCGTCGACGCGGCCGTCCGGCTGGCCGAAGCCACCGGCGCGCGCGTCCACGGCGAAATCCTCGCCAGCGAAGTCAACTACCCCACCGACCACGACCAGTGGATTTCCTTCATCGGCCCTGACGAGGGTATCGCCTCGATGCTGATGGACACCGACACGCTCGGCCTCATCGGCTGTTCGACCAACACGACGCTGATGCACCACGAGGAGCCGCTGGTCTCGGAGGATACGACGACGGTTCAGGTCTCCAGTGACCCATGGGAGGTCGGCAAGAACCAGCCCGCCGATGCCGCCGTCGTCGGCGACCCGGGCCGCGTGATGGACCAGATAGCCGAGCGCGTCGAGGACCGCCTCAGCGAGGACGAACGACAGGAACGCCTCGACTACGTCCAGACGATGAAGGCCGGCCTCGAATCGACGATGCAGGAGATGGGCGAAGACGAGAAACCCGAGGGCGAAACCCGCTCCTCGAAGGCCGAACTCGTCGACAACATGAAAGCCGTCGACCCGGACACCTACATCGTCGACGAGGGCGTCACCTCGAAGTTCGCGCTGCTGACGCGGTTCCCGCTGTCGCCCGAACAGTACCTCTCGAACAAGGGCGGCGGCCTCGGCTACGGCCTGCCCGCGGCGGTCGGCGCGGCCTTCGCCGAATCCCTCCGGGATGACCCCCGGAACGTCGTCGGTTACATCGGCGACGGGTCGTATCTCTACTACCCCAACACCATCTACTCGGCGGCCCGCAACAACCTCGATTTAACCGTGGTCGTCCCCGACAACCGCAACTACCGTATCCTGAAGGACAACACGATGAAGATGCTCGGCGGCGAGGAAGAAGACTACGAGTTCGTCGGCATGGACTTCGAACCGAACGTCGATATCCCGAAAAACGCCGAAAGCCACGGCGCCCGGGGCCACCTCGTCGAGACGCCCGAGGAATTCCCCGAGGTCTACGAGGAAGCGCTGGACAGCGAGGGCACGGACGTCATTGACGTGCTAATTCACGACTGACTGGGGAAAATCCAGCGTCGCTGCCTAAAACAGCCCTTCTTCGTCGCCGATTCCGAGCCGCTCGCCGAACTCGTCGATTTCGTCGTTGATGTCCGTCCCGCTCGATTCACCGGGCAGGATATCACCCAGTGCGGCGCCGAAACAGGCGACGGCCCAGACGACCGAGACCCGACCCAGCGCGACGACGGGGTCGGCCCAGCCGTCGAGGCGGCCCCAGACGGTCATCGTGAACGCCGCGGTGATGAAGGCGATGACGAGCACGGCGAGGAGTCGCCGAGGGATGAGTCCGAAGAGCGGCCGAGAGACCTCCACCTCCCGGAACTCGGCGTAATAGAGCATTCCCGCGGTCATGATGACGACGAAACTCACGTTGATAACGAGGAGCGCCGGCGCCGCAAGCAGGTGCTCGGCGATGGCGTTGACGCCGTCCTCGACGAGCATCGGCAGCGAGATGAGGATAGCGCCGACGAACGCCTCGGCGATGTCCCGGCGCGTGAACTTGTCGATGGTGCCGCGGACGCCCTCCGGCGAAAGGCTGTCGACGAGGCGCATCGCGCGGCGGACCTCCTCGCGTTCGGCCTCGTCGTCGACGGTCTCTTCGAGTTCCTCCAGTTGGTTCAACACGTCCTCGACGGCGACGCCGTCGGGGTCCCGCGGGGCCGTAGTGTCGGACATACCCACCATCTCGGGCGACGCCTCGAAAAGCGTTGTTCCCGGAGCGCGATTTTAAACCGCCCGCGGGCGAATCATCGGTCGATGGTCGACCTGCTCGAAACCCGGATACAGAATCGTCAGCGCGTCCAGCCCAACGATACCAATAACTACGGCAGCGTCCACGGCGGGATGGTGATGCTGTGGATGGACGAGGCCGCGGCACTGTCCGCCATCCGCTTTACCGGCGAGTGGTGTGTGACCGCCCACGTCGACGCCATCGACTTCCTCGCGCCGGTCCCCTCCGGCGACACGCTCTATCTCGACGCCTACGTCTACCGGGCGGGCCGGACCTCCTGTTCGGTCCGACTGCGCGCCTATCACGAGGACCCGAAAACCGGCGACCGGGTCCAGACGACCGACTCGAATTTCGTCTTCGTCGCCGTCGACGAGGAGCGCAATCCCGCCGCGGTGCCGGAACTAACGTGTGAAAGTGAGGAAGCAGAGCAGTTACGGCAGGCCGCCCGCGACGCCCACGGCGAGTAGTCCCGGACTACGACTCGGTTTCGGGGTCGATAACCGACTTCTCCTCGTCGGCGTGTCGGAGCGTGACGCTGTGGCGCGTGTGTCGGGCGTGTGTCTCCGCCCAGCGGCGGGCCGCACGCTCTTCGAGGAACTCGTCGCCGTCGGGGCATTGCCGGCAGGCGACGACCCACGGCGTTATCTCGTCGGGGAAGTGGCCTGTGTGGCGGTGGTGGTCCAGCGCGAACCGTTCGAGCGCCTGATTGCCGACGCGCAACTCGTCGAGTTCGTATTCGAGGTCCCATTCCCGAGCGCACTGCGAGCAGGTCACCGTCGGCAGGTCGTCGACCTCTACCGGCGGGATGGCGTCGTCGCGTTCGCTGTCGTAACCGTCGGGCACGAATCGAAATTGGTCGCCGGAGTATTTAGGCGCACGGAACGGTCGCGACCGGACGATTCGCATACATGGCTGTCAGCGAATCGGTCGGCGTTAAAAGTTGAGTGGGACCGCCGTGACACGAACATCTCGGTTTCCGCCGCCGTTGCCGTACTTCGAACTGATTGTTTTCTTATGAGTCATGATTTGGTGTCCTCCGTTGGGATGTCGAGTTTCTCCAGGTGCGGCTGCCGCCGCTGCCGGAGTTCCTCGAGCGGGTCCGACTTGTCGTAGTGTCGTCGCAGAATCTCGGGCGAAACGTTCGCGCGCTTCGCGACGACCTCCATCGGGATGCCCTGGTTGAGCTGCCAGGTGATCGAGCCCGTTCGGATTTGGTGAGGCGAACGCGTCGACGGGCACTTCGCGATTCCGTTGTTGTGCCACCACTCGCAGTTCCGATCCTCGCGGTCGTGGGGACACGTCGTCCGCCAGCACGGCGCTGTCCCGAAGTACGCGGCCATCCGGACGCTGTTCTTCGAGATGCGGCCGTACTGCGTGGTGAGCAGCGGGTCGCGCCCGAAGTCGTCGCGCCGCTCCTTCCGGTTCTCGTCGATGTAGGTCTCGACGACGTCCGCGACGGTCGGCCGGAGCCCGACGGGGCGCTCGCCATCGGACCCGTTTTTCAGCGGCGTGCCGGACTCCGGCCGGTGCCGAAAATCGAGGTAGTACTCCTCCGACTCGGCGTCGGCGACGTAGTCGCGGAGATCGAGGCCGCGAACGGCGCCGAGGCGACACCCGATATGCCACATCAACTCCAGGACGACGTGCTTCCGGGAGCCGTACTCGCTACTCTGCCGATACCAGCGAATCTGCGGAATCGCGTCCTCTGCATCGAGCTTGATGTCGCTGGACTGCTCTTCCTTCGTGACGGTCGGCGGGTCGACCGCCTCGGCGACGTTTTCGTCGACGAGGCCACGGCTCGCGCACCACTCCAGCCAGTCCTGGACCGTACCGAGTTGGTTGTTCATCGAGATGGTGCTGATTTCGGCGCGACGGTCGGCTTCGAAATCGTCGATGTCCCACGGCGTCAACTCGGCCATCGACTCGATGTCGTTCTCGGCGCACCATTCGACGAACTCTTTGGTCCGGTAGTGCAGCGTCGACAGCGAGGCTTCGCGAAGGTCGTCCCGGCGCTTGTCGATCCAGCGCTGGGCTGCCTCCTCTGGCGACATGTCCCTCATCGGTCTCCCTCCAGGACATCGCTCATCAAGCGATCCGTTTCTTCTCGGAGCCTCTCGAGGTCTTTAATAGGGTAGAAGCCAAGCCCGGATTCGCCCTCCAGGAGGTCTCGACAGACATCGCGCTTCAGCTTCTGGATATCATACTCGGTTAAATAGCGCCCTTCCTCAATCGGTTCTTTATCAGCGTATTCCAGCTTTTCATCGTGAAGCGTGTACGCGCCGGTAACGGCTGCATGGACTCGGAGGAGAGTCCAGCGAAGTTCCCGGATGGTGTCGAACATCACGTCGGGCGTCATACCCGACCGGACGCCGATTTCGTGGTAGAATTCGGCGTCCCAGGTCCGCTCGATTGTTTTGTGGCAGTCTGAGCAGACGGTAATGAGGTTCTGGTCCTCATCGGTTCCGCCGTATCGACGAGGCACGACGTGGTGTTCTTCGAGGTGGTCGGTCGCGTCACAGAATCGGCAGTTATCGTTCATGCTGGAATGGAAACGGAGGGGGTTCGGTTCGCGGGCTGTGCGTCGGTCGGCTTCGGCAGCGACGTGCCGTCGGGCTGGTAGCGGACGTCTTCGTCGGTGGGTCGGTGCTTCGTGACGGCGCCGCAGTCCTCACACCCAACCCGGATGACGTCGCCGACGCTCCGGTACTCGAGTGGAAGGAAGCGTTCGGCGCCGCACTCGATGCAGATGCGTCGGAAGCGGACGCGGACGAGGCCGTTTTCGCGTTCGCCGAAGTCCGAGGGGTACTCGAAGGGCGCGACTGGCTCGTCGACGAGATCGCGCCCGCACTCGATGGGTTCGCCATCAGTTTCGTCGACGACGTTGTCGCAGCGGTAGACGGTGGTCGACCGGCCGCCGCACGCTGGGCAGAAGACGATCCAGCGGGTCATGCGGGACCAGCCTCCTCGGCGTCGGTATCTGGCGTCAGCAGGTCGCAGGCCGTCGTCGGGTCGTCTGGGAGGCCGTCGCCGGCGACGGCGCCGTCGAAGCCGTAGATGCCGAGCGCTCGCAGGACGCGCTCGGTCGACCAGCCGAGGTTCTCAGCGAGCTCGCTGACTGTCGAGGCGTCGTCGACCTTCTCCTGGAACTCGCCGGGCTCGAGATAGTCCAGCCGAGCCTGCGGAACGCCGTGCGCCTCAGTCCGGTGGATTCCTTTCTCGAATGCGTTGCTGCAGACGACGCCGCAGCGACATACCCATGGATAGGACGTCGGCTCCTCCTCGGACGTGTCGTCGGGCGCGTCGGCGAATCCTTTCGTCTGGACGCTCGTCGCGGCTTCGCTGGCATCTTTTCCGTTCGAAGCAGCGTCCTCGTCGTCGACGTGCTGGCCGGACGTGTCGTCGACGCGTTGAACGGCCGGCGTCAGGTCCCCCGTTCCGAGTTCGCTGGTGTCCTCGAGGTCATCCTCGTCGTCTCTATCTTCCTCGTCATCGCTGCCGTGCTGGTGGCCGCGATGAATCGAGAGGCCATGCTCGGAGTCGAACGTTTCACCGCAGTCGGAGCACCGAATCTCAGGATCCTCGTCGTCTGTGTGCGCACGGCCTTTGTGAATCGCGAGCCCCTGCTGGTTGCCGGTGTACTCGCAGCCGTCGACGTCGCACTCGATCTCTTCGTCGGCGTCCTCGTCGATGTCTTCCTCGACGGCTTCGTCGACGTGCTCTTCCTGGTCGGCGTCGGTCACCGATGTCTCCTGCGTCGGCTCGGCCGGCGCCGTGATCGTCACCGAGGCCTGGATGGTGTCGTCGGTGACTTCGAGGAGTTCGGCATCGTCGACGTCGACGGCGTCCACGGTCTCGAGCTTGTCGAGGACGTCCGCGAGCGCGCGGTAGTTCGTCGCGAGGTCGCTCATGCTTCGACGACCTCCTGGGCAGCGTTCGCGAGCGGTGTCTCCTGGACGTCGACGATCTCCGGGAGTTCCTCCTGGAGGAGGTCCTCAAGTTCGATCGCCTTTCGTGGTTCGCCCTCACCGCCGCCGGTGGTGAAGTCGTGGTAGCGGTAGCGAGCGGCGCCGTCGTTATCGAGGCTGGTCGTGATGGCCCATTCGCGAGGCCCGCTGTCGAAGTAGAGGGCCACGCCGTCGACGCGCCGCAGCGTCACCAGCAGGTGGTGCGGCGGCAGCGTCGCGCAGTCATCGCGATAGTACTCGAGAACGGCCTGGCCGAAGGCCTCGTCGCGGTCGGCGAACGCCTCCAGCCGGGTCTCGACCGGCTCACTCGGCATCGCCGTCACCCCCCTCGGCCTCTTCGAACAGCGTTGAAGCGAGTGTTCTCGCGGCTGCCACCACGAGTCCAGCAACCAGCCAGAAGACGATGGTAGCGACCAATATCCCTGCAGCAACCCCTATCAAGTGCTGCGTGGGGTAGTCGATGATATTCCCGGAGACGGCCTGATAGACGATTGTCCCGACCATCACCGGAATCATGATCGCGGTGAGGAAGGTCGAGATGACCCCCAGACCTGCAGCCCATTTGATGCTGTAATCCGACACGAGATAGTCGATGTACTGTGCGATGAAGATTCGCAGTACAGAGGACTGTGAGTCGGGTTCAACCACGTATTCAGACATCGACGACACCTCCCTCGCTGGGGTCGCCGAGATGCAGGATGACGGTCTGGAAGCCGTCACGCGTGAAGTCGATATCCTCGACGAGCTCGTGGCCGCGGAGCTCTTCCAGGAGTTCGCGACGAGCGTCGACGGCGGTGCTCATCGGCTACCACCACCAACAGACTCGATACCGTCCTGAATCGCCTGCTCGAGAAGGCCATCCAACGTTTCGGGCTCGTTTCCGAACGAATCGAGCGTCGCTTGGTCGGGCTCTTTCAGGTCATGCCGCTCGCGGAAAGACTCCGGATGGTTGACCCGACCCGGCTTCGCGCCGAGGTGCAGCTGAGGGTTGCCTTCTTCGGGAACACCCATGACGTCGACGCGCTTCCCTGTGATAATGACGCGCTCGCGATGCTGTGGGACGCCGTAATCAGCGGCGTCGACGACTTCCCAAGTTACGTTGTAGCCGGCGTCCGCAAAGGTCTCACAGACCTCCATAATCGCCTGACCGTCCTTCATCGTCGCCAGGCCAGGCACGTTCTCCATCACGAAGGAGACGGGCTTCGCTTGGTGAACGATGCGGGCCATCTCGAGGTAGAGCTCGTTCCGCGGATCGTCCTCGTCGCGAGTCCCGATATGCGAAAAGCCCTGGCAGGGCGGGCCGCCGGAAATGGCGGTGATTTCACCGACGCCGACGCCAGCCGCCTCGAGGATCTCCCACGTCGACACCTTCCGGATATCGCGTTCCATGAGGACCGGCGGTTCATCCTGGTCGAGATGGTCTCCCTCGATGAGGTTCCGCCGATACGTAGCAGCGGCGTGTTCGTTCTGCTCGACCGCGACGAGATTCTTGAATCCCGCCTGGCCGAAACCGAGGTCGAACCCACCGATTCCGCTAAACAGCGAGACGTGAGTGGGCGGCGACGAGTAGCCGATGCGTTCCTGAAGACTCTCTGGTTCCTCGTACTGGTGCGTCCCGAGGAAGGCGCTGCTCTTTAACATCCGTCGATCACCCCGGCGCCGTCGCAGCGCTGTTCCCAGCGGTCGATAACCTCGTCAGGGTCGCCGTCGGGCTCGTCGTAGGTGTCGACGAGGCTGTACAGCGGGCGGTTGGCTGTCGGGACCTCGTCGAGGTCGGCGGTCCGCGGCGCGGCCTTCGCGACGAATGACTCGGGCGTGACGTGGTTGCCGTCGCGGTCGGCGTCGAAGGACCGTTCGTGGGCGAGGGCGCCGTCGTCCGTGACGTACAGCACGCGAATGACGGAGCGTTCGCGATGCGGGCCGTCGACGAGGTCACCATCGTCCGCGCGGACGCCGGCGAGTTCGACGCCGGCGCGCACCAGAATCGGGTAGGTGCGGGTGCAGCCCTCGGTGACGGGTTCTTCGTCGCCGGCCCCGAGCCATTGCTGCGGGATGGAGCGCGGCGGGCTCGCGAGCCCGTCGACGAAGCGCCACTCCTGGTCCTGGGCGAACGCTGACATCAGGCGTCACCTCCCTGAATCTGCTTGAGGAGGATTCGCGGGCCGAACACGGCGAGGAGTCCGCCAAGAACCATGAGAAGGCCCGCTGCCACGTATCCGCCGGCTGGGGTGAAGATGCTGACCTGGCTTAGCTTCAGGCCGACACCCAGCCCCAACCCGAAAGAGGCGATGGAGAGGCCGATGGTTTCCGTGTGGTGGATGAGGCTGTGGAATTCCAGCATGGCGAGGGCGTCCTCCTGCGTGAGGTCGTCGCTCATCGGACGGCCCTCCCGTCGATGAAGGCGCTTTCGTCGGCCTGGAGCCATCGCTCGCCGGTGATGTCCTCCGGGTCGAACAGGACGGCCGTGCCCTCCTCGGGGTCGCGAACGTAGTCCAGCGGCGCCGGCGGCTCGAAATCCTCACCGTGCGGGCAGACGCTGTCGACCTCGGCGTCGACGGTGACCTGCTCGCTCTCGCCGGCGCTCATCGGTTGAACACCTCCTTCAGCGCGGCGACGACGCGGTCCGAGAACGTCGTCTCAGCCGGTTCGTCCTCGGACTCGGGTTTGGGCTCGAGGATGTCTTCGGCGACGCCGATTTCTCGGTAGTACTTCCGAATCGATGACGGATTCGATCCGGAGGCCTTGGCGACGTCCTCCTGCGTCCGCTTCTCGTTCTCCATGAGTGCCGCGAAGTAGACGGCGCCGGCGGCGATGTGGTGAGCGGGCCCGTTGATGGGGTGTTCCATCCAGGCGCGGCACGCGTAGGCGGTCGCGCGCTCGGTCGCGTCTTGGCTAAGCTCGAGGACCTCGCAGATATCGTGAACGAGCTCGATATTGACCGAGGACAGCGCGTCGAGTTCCTCAGCGCTCGCGACGGATGGCTCGGCTCCCGGCGTACAGGTGTCGACACCGCCGTCGGTCAGGACCTCGACGTCGTCAGGGTCGAGGTCTTCCAGCTTCCCGGCGAGTTCCGGGCCGCCGGGGTTGTTCTCGACTTCGACGCTGGGGTCGCACCACTTGCACAGCGTCTTGTTCTGGAGGCGCGGGCTGTCGGCGTCGACTTGCGTCCAGGACTCGGCGTCGATCGCGCGGCCACTGCGGGTGCCGTGGTGGCACCGCGGCTTCGAGGGGTCGTCCTCAGCCGGCAGGTGGTACTTCTTCGTGCGCGACGCGAGCTTCGCGAGAACGACGTGGTCCCAGGCGGTCGGTCCGCAGGTGTTATTTGCCTCTCGCTCCGACCCACTCGGTAGGCGGGCTCCCTGGCCTGTCTGATCCTTACTCTTCGAACTGGCCGCCGCGTCGCTGGTATCCGCTCGGGCGGACGCCCGAGACTGTTCCTCAGTCGTGGTAGGGCCGTCATAATTACGGGCCCTGGATTCTTGATTTCGCATGGTTTCTGAAATTTCCCTCTGCAGGGGGTTTTGGAAACCAGGCCCGGCGTGGTGCAACACGCCGGGCGTCTTCTGGCCGCGCCCGATGGGCCTGGCTCCCTACCGAATACGTTTATGCGGTTCCTAATAATCCTACTGGTGGTAGTACCCCAATTGGAGTCCACCAACAGTATCATATATCATGTTACCAATAGTATCATGTATGCCCCTTTCGACGGATACGGTGATGCTGCTGCAGCACCCGACGGACCAAATGATTCTCAGGGAGCTGCAGGAAGGCCGAAACCTCGGTGCGAATATCGCCGACGAAATCGACCGACATCAGAAGACGGTCACGAAACGTCTGAATCAACTCGAGGACTACGGCCTCGTCGAAAACATCGGCCGAGGCGTCTACGAACTCACCGCTCGCGGCGCTGCGACCTACGAGCTCATCGACGAGCGCGACCGAGAGGACTTCGAGGACCTCGTCGACGAACGGGCTGAGGACCTCACCGTCGAGGGGCAACGAATCGTCGATGCGGCTGAGAACTGACATTCTGTTTTAGTTCCGCGGCTCGATTTCGTAGGTGTCGCCGTCGACGTGCTCGACGCCGGTGCCGGCCTCACCGGCCATCTGCTCGAGGATGGCTCGGACGGCTGGCTCTCGCGGCAAGGTGTTCTTCGCGACCTCGTCGACGGTGACCTCGGTGACTATCTGGACGTCGTCGTCCTCAAGGTCGGCGTCGTCGTCCAGGTCCTCGATCTCGAGGTTGAGGAGCATCGAAATGTAGCCGCGGACGGATTCCAGCTGCTTCGCGCTTACGTCGACGTCCGGTTCAGGGGTTGCTGCTGCCATACACGAGGAGCGACGGCCTATAGAACGGTAAAAGGGGGATGCATTTCCGGTATAAAAGAGGAGGGGTGACTTCCGGCAATCGCGGTTGTTTCAGTATCAGAAATAGTGAATAAGACCTATTAACTGTGAGTGGTACGAATGGGACACTATGAGCGATGACAAATCAGAGCGTGAGGAAGACCTTGAGGAGATGCTTGAGGCAGCTGAAGACGAAACGTCACCCGTCGCGCTCGCCGAACGCGCGTATAACCGGAACGAGGACGCGGAACCCAAAGCACGACTTTCTAACTCGTCTGCTCCGGCGCGGGCGAAGCACGACTAACTTCTAACATATGCCTACTTGGGGGGAGATTCTCGACCAGATAGAAGAGGGCCGTGAACGGATCGGTCTCGAGGCATACGACGTCGTTCGTAAGAAGTACATTGACGACTTGGCGGACTACACCGGAAACGACGTCATCCTGTATTCCTCATCCTGGACGGCGCCGTCGGACAACACGGCGAACCAATCCATCGATGATAGTGACATCCAAGGGTTCATGGAGGCGCTCAGCGGCCTCGATGGCGATACGCTGGACCTTGTGATTCACAGCCCGGGCGGAAAACCGGAGGCAGCAGAACAAATCGTCGAATACCTTCGAGACAACTTCGATGAGATACGAGCGTTCGTTCCGCAATCAGCCCGATCGGCGGCCACGCTCGTCTGCTGTGCAGCCGATGTCGTCTATATGGGTTCGCACTCCAGTCTCGGCCCGATCGACCCGCAGCTGAGACTCCGAACAGACCTCGGCCCTCGAATGGTGCCCGCTCACTCTATCCTCGAGCAATTCGACATGGCCCGAAACGAATTCAAAGAGACAGGAGAAGTCGGGCATTGGGCACCGATTCTGCGCCAGTACGGGCCGAGCCTTATCAGGGAGTGCGAGGACGCCATCGACTACTCCGAGCAACTTGCAAAGCGGTGGGCAGAGGAGTTCCAGGTTGACACCGAGGATGCCGCGAGCGAACTTGCCGAAAACCTCTCGGAACGGAAAGAACACAAAAGCCACAACCGGCCCATAATGCGGGATGAAGCCGAAGAGATCGGTTTCAACGTCGAGCCGCTGGAACAGGACGATGATCTACAAGACCACGTCCTTTCCGTCTTCCACGCCGCCGGCCACACTCACTCGGGGACAGGGGCTGCTAAAATCATAGAGAACCACGCCGGGAATAGTTTCGTCCGAATAGCAGGTCAACCGGAATCCGAAGACGACGAATAACGTCAGCACTCCTAATTCTCGCGATTTCTGGGTTCGCTAATTTAGAGCGTTTTCTTCGAGAGGCGAATCTCGACCGAGGGCTCGATCGACGAGTCGCACGCTTCGTGGACGTTGTTCTGGGTCTCGATGAGGTCGTACTCCCGGAGCTTCGCTAACTGGTTTCGGCGCGTTCGGTTCGTCGACGGCGGCCGCGACGGCCGCTCGTTCCAGACGTCGTCCTGGTGGGCGTCGGCGAGGTCGTAGAGCCGCGACGAGGACACGGGGCCGTACACGCGGATGAGTTCGTAAAGGAACTGGTAGGCGAAAGGGAGACTCCGGATATTCGCCTTCCGGATGTCGCGCTTCGCGAGCTCGTAGCCGCGCTCGATGTCGGCGTCGTGAATCTCGTCGTGGCCGCGCTCGTCGGCGACCTCGGCGGCGGCCCGCAGCGACTGGATGGCATCGCGAGCGACGCCGGCCTGGTGGTCGGCAATCGCCTCCAGTTGGGCGCGACTCCAGGCGTCGCGACGCAGCCCGGCTTCGGCGCGGCGCTGGAGGATATCGGCGAGTTCTGAGACGCTGAAGCGGTCCAGCGGGATGTGCGTCCCGGCGGTAAAGCGGTCGCGAACCCCGGGGTCGAGCCGGCTAAACCACCGTTCCGGCTCGTGACAAATCACGACCACGGAGAGCCCGGCCATGCTGCTGAGGGTGTCGACCGCGTCGCGGGCGATGTCGTCGGCTTCGTCGAGGATCACGACGCCAGCAGGGTCGGCGTCGGCGACGATCTCCTCGAGCATCGCGAGGACGTCGGCGACTGGTTCGGTGCGTGGGACGTCGTCGGGCCCGCGCTGGAAGCTCTCGATGGTGCGGCGATAGATGGACCCGGGGGCGACATCGAGACACCGGACGTGGGCGTCGATCGTGCCGCGGCGCTCTCGGAGTCGCTCGACGCATTGCTTCGAGAGGACGGTTTTGCCGACGCCGCTGGAGCCGGAGAGGACGGCGTGGCCGCGATGGGACCCGTCTGTGCCGGGGTCGAGTGCCTCCAGGAGGAGGTCCGTTTCGCTCTCGCGGTGGAGGAGTCTCGTCGGCCGATGGTCCTCGTCGAAGACGTCCCGACGAACGATCATGTCTGAGACCGACGCAAGATGGGTATAAAAATCAGGGTCTCATTTCCGGCAGGAAAGAAATCGTGGAGTGAAAATAAAGTCAGCCGCAGAAAACCTGCGTCACCCAGAGCTCATCGCCACGGATCTCGACGCCAATACCTTCCGAATTCCAAGCGTCGCTGAGAAGGTTTCGTCGGTGGCCAGAAGAAGCCAACCAGGACTCGACAACGCGTTCAGCGGTCGTATTCGGGCTGGTGCCGTACCCCTCGCTGTAATAGAGATTTTCACCGACAGCGTTGCAGGTGATGCCTACAGACGTGACTCGATCGTACGAGTCCTCACCGTCAGGGTTTTCATGAGCGTAGAAGTCCCGTGCGACCATGTCTTGACTATGATTCTTCGCGACGCCGTGGAGCGCCGGGTTGTTCTCGAGCGTCGCGAGGCCGCGCTCGGAGCGAATCTCATTCACTTCGCTATGAATCGCCGTTTCGATGGCTTCTTCCTCGCTTTCGGTGTCCGTATCGAGCATTCCAGCGACGGCGCCGGCGCCCGCTTCGGCGTTCTCATCGATAGCCGGTACGCCAGTCCCTAAGAACCCGGCGAGAAACAGCGCACCGACCGCGAGAAGTAGAATCGGCGTCACCGTTTTGACCAGGCTGAATATCGAGCCGAGGAGTCGGCTCAACCAACGATTGAACCGTCGAAGATACGAGGGTAATCGCTTCACGACTTGAAACGGAGCGAGGATCGCTATGATCGCCAAGCCAGCGATCGTCGCGGCAACGCGACGCCCCTGCGTTGTGATCGAGCGCTGACTATCGTTCTCGGCGTCCTCGTCGTCCGGCCTGGCAATGGAGCCGTCGGGGTTGACATCCGGGCTTGAAGAGGTCGTGTAGTCCTTCGCGGCGCCCGGGAGCTCCGCGCCAGGGTCCGCCGTGTCGGTGTCGGAATCAGCAGTTTCCTCGTTTTGCTTTGGCGGGTCTGTCTCTGACCCAAATGCTTCTCCGAGCAATCCGCCGCTACCGCTGCTTCTGAATTCAGGCCCGTGCGTGTCGGCCTGCTTCAGGCCGGGGCAGTTGTGGTTTTCTGGGAGTCGATGGCTCTTACAGTATTTTCCCGTACAGTAATTACAATCGTACAGGAGCGAACTGCTGTCCCCGCATATCGAACACCCCGACACATCTACTCACAACAACGCGGATTTTATAAAACGCTAGGACGGGTTTTATTTCAGAAGTACGCTGGTGGACCAGCGTTGCTGTGCATTCTCAAGATTGCTCGGCGTGCAAGCCCCGGTACTCCGAAATAATCGTGTTAAGATGATTTTCCCATGTAAATTTGTTAGCTTGCTTTTCTCCCTTCTTAACCAATTCCGACCGAACCATTTCATCTGAGACAATTTTATCAAGCGCATCTGCAAATTTCGGGACATCGGTCGGATCGTTTATTAAAAGCGCGGCGCCGTTTGAAATCTCTGGAATCGCACACAAGTCTGATGCGACGACTGGCGTTTTCCTTGTCATGGCTTCGACAATCGGTCGACCAAAGGTTTCGTGAAACGAGGGATGGATGAGGCACGCTGCATTATCGTACCAAGTCACGAGTTCGCTGGGTTTGAGGAACCCAAGCGTATGGACATTACCGCTGGTTGATGCTGGAAGGTCCTCTCGCGTCACGCCAGCGATATAGAGTGGGAGGTCTGCTGCACACGATTGGGCCGCTTTGATAGCAGTTTCCGTATTTTTGATTCCTGGATCAGTTGCGACGTGGAGCATATACTGCTCTGGGGCTCCCTCCGGTCGGTTTTGCTTTGGGAGGGTGTAATACACATCATCAATAGCTTCGTACGTTGCCCTCAACCGTGAGTTGCCAAATGGAATCTGAGACCGAAGCGTCTCTGCAACGTACTCACTAACACAAAAGACCCGGTCCAAGGTGAGTGCTCGCAATACGTCCTGTATGCGTAGCCGCCATTTTAACCGCCCAGAAACGTTCACTTCATCTGGCAGTTCAGTATTCCAATGCTCCACACCGTGGCTGGTGGCGACAACGGGCACGTCGGTCCGATAAGCAGGATATTCACCAAACAACTCGTTACACCCGAGATGAAGAAGATCCAACTCATCGGCGTTGATTTTGGTATGCCAGCGAGGTGGAATCGATTTGTCCGGTAGTTGTCGGCCATCGGTATCAGGACCGAACACGTCTTTAGGATCGCCTCGACAGTAGACAATGGCTTCTATACGGTCGTCGTTTTGCAAATGTCGTACTAAATTATGGAAATATCGGGTTGGCGCCCCACCAACGTTCCCAGACCCAACCATCAGCCCTACACGGAGTGCTTCCATTTTCGGTATCGTTCAATCGCCTCTATAAAAAGCATGTAGTTTACTTTTATTTGGTAGGTGGTGCTAGTCATAATATGCACAATAAGTTAATCTGTAGCCGATGTGGAGAATCGTATAAAACCGATGACCGGGAGACGGTTATGTACCACAAGTACGGCCATTGCACAGCGAATGAATAAATAATACTCTGCATTAGACTGCTTCGTCGACGTGCCAATCCGCCCGACCGGACCGTGTAAAATCAAAATCCACCGGAGAACTCGTGTATCACTTCCCACGACCCACCGGGGCCGTAGGCGACGAGTGCCGCGTTCCCGGTCCCGGCAGGGTCCCAGTTCGCCCCGTCTGCGACCGCAAAGTTGGCGTCGTATGTGCTTGCTGCGGCCGACTGAGGGAACAGTTGTTGGCTCTTTTCTTTAACCACCTCATTTTCATTGTGGTTAACCCGGGTTTCGATACTGACCTCATTTTGATTGACCAACAGGTCATCGCCACCTGAGCCAGCAATCGTTAGCAGAAGCTCTTTGATTTTTCCAGCCGGGTCTGCTGCCAGTTGGAGCTGGTTATTCGACTCGTCGACTCTCATTCGGGCGATGTCAGACATGTCGTCGAAATATATCGATTTACCCAGCGGAAGCTGGAGATCGTGGGGGACACGCCCGCCGAACATCTGTGTCTGACCGCCCAAATTCCACTCGGTCGGGAACGTGCTGCTATCATAGGCGGCCTGAATCCGGCCAGTAACGCGGCTGTAACTCCCTGTCAACTCGATTTTCATCCAGGGATGTTTCGAGGTATCATAGTCGAGATGGTGTGGATGCGGGACGTGCCACCAGCCCGGATGTTCTTTTCCAGGTCCGATCGACTGTTTTATCGAGTCCCACGACCCGAGCCCGCTCGAGGAATCGGTCGCGTGATGGACGTGTCCGTAAATCACGGCATGGACGGATGGGTCCTCGTTGAGAAGGTCTCGAACCTCGTCCATATTGACCGTCTCGTCGTAGGCCAGCCCAGTGGTGTACGTTAGGGGCTGATGCGTAAACACAATCTTCGGGCGGCGGGAGGAGTTGAGATGCGATCGGAGGAAGTCGATACAGCCCTGCGGTATCTCGTGATCGTTGGCGTCATCGGTGGTTGAATACGCGGTATTGAGAACGATGAGGTCGACGTTTTTGTACTCCTCGACGTACCACGTATCAGAATCGCCAGAATAGCCGTATGGCTCGTACGACCAGTCAGCGCCATAACTACCTGCCTGCTTGTATTCGTGGTTTCCTTGGGAGTAGTGGACTGGGGCGTTTAACCCCGCCCCGTCGCTGCCGCCGCTATTTTCGATGTAGTCGATCGCCGTCGAGACGTAATATTGGAGGGTGGATTTTGATTCCTTATTGCCTTTGATGAGGTCGCCATTATGGATTACAACATCGGGATTCCAGGCATTGATCTCGTCGATGACGATGTCGAGATTAGACTTCCAGCCACTCGATCCGGGAATGTCGTCGTTGGCTGTGCCGCCTTCCTCGTTGTAGTGCGTGTCACTAAGGACAGCGATCTTCACCGATCCGATAGATTGTTTGTCTGTATAGTGCGATTCGACGTGCTGCTCTGGAATCTTGCTCTCGGGGGAGCCGTGGCCCAGCTTCGTCCAGGTGTCACCGTCGGCATACCACTCGGTCTGGGTGTCGACAGCGACATAGTACCGTTCAACATTCGGCTCGACATCGTACGGCGTGCTGTTTACCGCGCCTTCCGGCCCTTTGAACAAGCCGTCGGTGATCTGGTGCGGTTCCTCGAGCATGCTACCAGCCTCCAGCGAGCCGCTGGCGTCGCTGTTGGCGGCGATCACCATTCCGATGACGCTGCCGCCCGCGAGCCCCGCGAGGACGCCGCGCCGCGTGTGCTTGCTTCCGAGTACGCTTCGTCCGTCGTCGTCTGATGTGTCGGTCATTGGTGGTCATCGTGGTGTTAATCCAGTTGCGAGAACACAGCCCCGGCCAGCACGCCGAAGATGAACAGCGCAAACCCAAGCCGGACGAACCATGCCGAGCCCGACTCGACGTCGTAGGTCACGAAGATCACGTCACCGTGGCCGGTCAGCACACCGCCGTCCAGGGCGACGATTTCGTGGTCCGTCATGAACTGCGTGATGGGGCCGGCGAGCTCGTAGTCCTCGCCTTCCTCAAGCGGCGGCCCGCTGCTGCCGTTCACGAAACTCGCGTTCTGCAGCGACGCCTCGCCACCGCCGAAGTAGACGGGGACGCTCGCCGCTGAGCGGTCGCGCGTATCGTACATGATGCGTGCGTCGGGCGCGGTGCCTTCGACGCTCAGCACGGGCTCGGCGACCCACTCGCTTCGCTGGCTGTTGGTCAGCACCGCCGGGTACAGCCGCGTCTCCTCGAGGGTGCCGTGCCAGTTCTGCGCGCTGGGCCGATCGGCGACGGTCTGACTGCTGGTGTTGGTCGCCGTGCCGACGGTCGTGTTCCGACTGACGGTGAACGTCTCGCTGGTGGCGTTCCGGTTCGCACAGACGAGCGTCCGGTTCGTCGGGTCTGGCGCCGCGACCGCGGCGGTGTGCGAGGCGCGACTGGCGGCGTCGTAGTAGTAGCCCTCGTACGTGCTCGCCGAGTCGTTGTACGTGAGCACGATCTCGTAGCGGTCGGTCTCGACGGCCAGCAGTGCGCGCGTCGAGCCGTTGTCGACGACGGTGCTGTCGGCAGTACTGTAGGTGCAGGCGCTCCAGTTGTCGCCGAGGGTGACGTCGAGGTCGGCGCTGACTTGCGAGTCGCTCGCGCCGGTCAGGTAGACGGCGTCGCCGAGCGTGCTGTTCGCCGAGATGTTCGTGATATCGCCCGTCCGCGTGTTTTCTAGGGTGCCGCCGCCGTCGAGCATCTCGACGTCCTGCTGTTGGTCTTCGAGCGCGGCGCTGGCGAAGAGTCCGCCGCCAAGGACGGCCCCAAGGACGGACATGATGATGACGGCGACGATAAGCGTCGTGAGTAGGTCCTCGGACACGCGGACTCGCCTCTACCCGTTGAAGCGCGCTCGATGAGCATATGGCTCAACTGAAGTAGCAACTCATGTTGTAAGGATAGTTCCTACCCGAGGTGTGTGAGCCCGCTTACGCCGTGCCAGCGCTGTCCGTCCCCTGCTCGGTCTCGGCGTTGGCGTCGAGGCCAAAGGCAGATCTGAGGGCGGGTTTCACCAGGCCGAGGCTGACAGCAGCGCCGACGATGAAGCCGAGTCCGACGTCGACGACGTAGGGTTGGGTGAGGAAAACGGTGCTGAGGCGCGTCGCAACGCCGATGCAGGCGACAATGCTGGCGTTGGTGGCCATCTCGACGACGATCTCTTTGTCCATGCCGACGTGGACGGCGAGCCCGGATAACAGCAAGCCCATCGCGAGCGTCGCGACAGTGCAGGCGACGTATAGCCATCGCGGCGGGTCATAAAGCACGTTGGCGAGCCACGGCGGCCCTTGGACGGTCTCGACCAGCCCGCTGGAGAGGGCGACTTCGAGCATCATCGTAACACCCCGATGATGACGGATGTGAGGACGAGCCCGAGCCCGAACAGTGAGACGCCCATCAGCCAGACGGGTGCGAGCCCGACGGCGGTGACGCCGGCGAGGGCGACCAGCCCAATCACGGCGCCACCCACGGGGCCAGGGCCGGCACGGATGAACGTCGAGCCGATGGTGCCGGCAACGATGAGGCCGACGATAATGGCGCCGCCGGGACCGTTATCGTCCGGCGGCTCGCCGATAACGAACGTCCCGAGGCGAGAGAGCATCGTCACGAAGCTCTCGAGCGTCGCGTTCTCGTTGCCGGCCATCCACGACTCGTTGTCCACCTGGGTGGTGTTGTCGGCGTAGTACGGCGCTTTTTCGTCGAGGCTCTCGGTCGCCGTCTCGTTGGTCTGCGCGCTCGCGACGCCTGCGAATGCGATGCTGCCGATGCCCCCGACGACCAGCAGCATGGCGATCACAAGTGCGTGAACGCGGCGGTCGGTAGCCAGCGCAGCCGTCGTCGGTGTCGTGGTCGTGGTCGTGGACATGGGTTATGCGGACCCCCTGATGACGCGGATGAGCGAGACGTAGAACGCGCAGGTCAGACTCCCACCGAACAGGAGCGAGATTTCCAGTGGCGCGCCGAGCCCGATCAGCGTGGTGAGCGGCCAGAAGAGATAGCCGAAGAGGCTGGTCAACAGTCCCAGGACGGCCAGCAGGCCGGCGCCGCCGATCGTCGAGGCGGCTTGCTTGATCGGCCCGGAGATCTCCTCGAGGGCTTGTGCGGTTTCGCTGTTAGCCGATGCCTCGTCTCCGTCAGGATTGTCGACGAACAGTTCGGCGACGCCGGCGTCGGTCCAGGCGATGGCGCCACCGCCCCACATGACCGCGCCGATGACGAAGTATGCCATGATGACGTTGCTGAAGCGCATAGTTAGAGTCCCCTCCGTGTGGCCGCGATTGCGACGAACGCGATGACTGTGATGAACATGAGGCTTTCAGACACCCAGCCGATGACGTAGAACCCGCCGATGAAGCCGACCGCCGTGAGGCCGACGACTTCGGTTGAAGCGGTCGTCGAAGCGACAGCGGCGCTCCCAAAGACGGTGACGAGCATCGCGAGGAACGTCAGTGCGCCACCGCCACCGCTCGGAAGGTGGGCTGGGACGTCCGCGAGGACGGGCAAGAGCGCGTACTCGTTGTCGTAGGTCGTCCGCACGGCGAACGTGATCGATTCCTCGATCGTCTCGCCGTTCGACAGCGACGCGGTCGCCTCGACGGTGACGTTCCCGCCGCCCCAGCCGGTGAGGTTCAACTCCGGCTGCACCGTTGCCGACCCCGTGCCGCTCGTCTGGTAGAGCGTCGACGAGTTCGTCTCGTTCTGGGCGCGAATGGTGAGGTCCCACGACTCAATCTCGACGGTTTCGCTGTCGAAGTCGACAGTGACGCCGGCGGTGTCGCTCTCCAGGAGCGTTCTGGTGCTCGGCGCGACCGTGATCAGCGCGGCTTGCTCGTCGAGTGTGATCGTGCCGTCCGGCCGAACGGTGACTTCCTGGGCGCTGTCATCGGTCGGCGTGTACTGGCCTTTCACCGTCCGGGCGCCGGTTTCCGTGTTGATGAGGACGAGGCGATGCCGGACGTTGTACCGTAGTTGCGCTGGGAATTCGCCGTTCGCGCCGAAGTAGTCGCCCTGGACGGTTCGCCAGTCGATATCGCCGGACTCGTTCGCGAGACCGCGCTGAATCAGCATGACGGTGTCCTCATCGGCGAACCGACCAGAGTAGTCGATGAGTTCGAACGTTGGCGAGACGGCTTGCTCGGTGTCGTTCAGCAGGTAGACGATATCGCTCTCGACGAGGCTTTGCTTGTAGATACGGCGTGGATAGTAGCCGTCGGCCTCGGCGACCACGACGAAGGGGCGATCTGCCGGGAGCCCGGTCATATTGACGGTGCCGTCCGTCGCAGTTCGGGAGACGATCAGGCTCTCGCCATCTGAGAAATAGAACCGGAGCTCGACGTCGATCCCGTCGATGAGCGTCGTCGGGTCAGACTCTTCGCGGATATAGAGCGTGCCTGGCGTGGCGAACGTGTGGGGGTTCGAATCGCTTCCTGATTGTGCGGTGTCGCCGGTCGAGTCGGTCGCGACGACGTACCACTCGTGTTCGCCACCCTCGCTGACGGTCGCGGTGTAGGTTGCTGTTCCGTTGCTCGTGACGGTGGTCGTGCCGTTCAGTTCCCCGTCGACGTACCATTCGAGCGTGACCTCCTCGTTCGTGGTGTCGAAGTCCGGGTCGGTGACGTTGACGCTGAGGTTCACCTCGACGTCGGAGAACTCTTCGCCGTTGGTCGGTGAGGGATCGGATAGCGTCGGGCCGCCCTTCGGCTCGACGAGCGTGAGTTGCGCGCCCGACGAGATGGAGATCGTCGCGACGCCCGACCCACCGGCCTGAACGAGTTCGTCATCGCCGTTCGCTCGGTTGACGCGAATCCACTGGCCCGCGCTGAACCCGTGGACATAGAGCGTGCCCGTGCCGCCGACGTCGAACTCGGTGGTCGTCGTGTCCTGCAGGTCGACGTCCCGATAGGTGATCGAGGAGACGCCTGACACCCCGACGGTCTGGATGCCGGTGGTGTTCGCCTCCATCGTGCCGCCGTTCGAATCGATCGCTGACAGCGTCGGGGCGTCGCTACTTGGCCCGGCCAGTCTCGTCGATGATCCAGCAGGGCCATCGACGGTCGTGTTCTGGATGGTGACGGAGCCGTCAGTGCCGAAGGGGTTGTCGCCGGCGATGCCGGTGTCTTCGTCGAGCGTGACGCTGATGCCATCCGGGTGGTCGAACATCACGCCGGTGCCAGCCGTCAGGAGCGTGGCGGCGCCGGCAGTACCGACCACGACAAGCACGGCTACCAGGAGCGCGAGCTGTACCTGGCTGAGCCGAGTGGTTACGTCCATAGCTGTTGGGTGTAGTCGTCGTCGATCTCGGTGGTTGTCGCCGCAGCATCGTTGAGCACGACGTTATCGACGATGGCGTTGATGTAGCCGCCGTAGTCGGAGTGTTCGGCGAACAGATACAGCGCTCGGGCGAAGTCGTTCATCGTCCCGAGCGTCCCGCTTTCCTGGACGTTCGTGCTCGTAGTCGTGTTCACGTAGAACGTCCAGTCGGCGGTGCTGTCACTGCTCTTCGTGAAGACGATGCGATACCGACTCCCGTCGTCGACGGCTGTGTCCGTCTCAGCGATGTATCGGTTTCCGGATGCATCGATGAAGATCACGCCAAGGTGGCCTGACCGGAGCAACAGCCCGTCGCCGATTCGAATCGTGAATCGCTCGCCACTCGAGGGGTTTTCCCGAACCCCGAGGATGTGGTCTCCCCATTCGTTGCTCGACACGTTCTCGATTGTGAATGCGAACGAGGCTTCGCCGTTCAGCGTGGAGCCGTACGTCGAGAGGTTCCCCTGGAAGGTGACGTAGTCGCCGCTCCCATCGCCCTCAAGCGCGTAGTCAGCTTGATACGTGCCGAACGTCCACGCCGGCCCCTGGATGTCGCCGTCAGCGCTCCCGATATAGTCCGGTAACACCGTGCCGTCGCCGTCATGCATCGGGTAATGGTGGATTGCGTTCGCGAACGCCGGGCTCTGGACCGGACGTCGTCCGAGCGCCTTCACGCCGTTGTGCTGGATTCGCACGCCCGGCGCCTGGGCGTTCTCGGTGGGGAGGACCGGGACGACGCCGATTTCGCCGCCGACGAACACTCGATAGACGGCGGCTTCGTCGGGACGGACGCCACTCGTCGCGAACACTCGGAGGGACGTGATGCCGCTGGATGTCTGGAATCGGAGGGTGGCGATCTGGTCGTCGCCACTGGCGCCGTTGAGGTCGGTTCGAAGCCATGCCTCGCCCGGCTGCGTGTCGGTCGGGTCGCTCGTTAACGCGGCGAGGCCAAGGCGCTCGGTGCGAAATCGCTCGGCTTCGATGATGCCGCGCCCCATCGTCAGGCCTCCGAGTTATACCAGAGTTCACCCGCGTCCGGGCTGGATGGATCAGTGGTTCGGGGGACGAGTCGGATGCGGTCGGCGCGAAGCTTTTCGAGCGGGTCGTCACTCTCGACTGGGAACACGCCCTGCGGGGCGGCCTCGACGGTTTCCGCGCCGGCGTAGAATCCGGCGGCGCCGGCGGCGGCGATGCCGGCGGCGCCGGCGAGCACGCGGCGTCGCGAGAGTTCGTCGGGATCGTCGTTGGTTGGTGAGTCGTCGGTCATGGATGGGTGGGTGCCGGCGTGTCCCGGCCGGCGCGGGTGATCGGTGGCGATTCATCGCGCGAGAACGGGTTGGGCGGCGGCATCGTCAGCCACCTCCTGCGGTTGCTTTCACGAAGATCACGCCCAGCAGGACGAGCACCGCCAGCGGCAGGATCAACTGAAAGAGATACGCGGTGCCGGTTGACATGACACCTACGTTCGCCTGGAGGCGCTCCCAGAAGACGGGATAGAGCGCGGCGACGATCGCGATCGAGAAGGTGAGGAACGCGATATCCGGCACGGTGAGGCGGCCGCGGGTGTCACTCGGCATCGTTAGGTCCCCCTCCGTGCAGACACGCCGACGCTGAGGATGAGCCCGATGAACAGCGCCGGGACGACCAGCTGGAGCAGCAGGCTGCTGAAGGGGTCGGCCTCGGCGCTGACCATCCCGATGAAGTGATAGATCGTCGGTGCCAGCGAGATCGTTGCGACGAGCACGAACAGCGTGAGGACGACGTCGGTGAGTTGGACGGCGCCGCGAGTATCGTCTCTTGGGTTTGTTGTCATGTCTGTTAGCCTCCTTGCAGCCAGCTGACGACGAAGAGCGCGACCGTCGCCGGCAGGACCAGCTGGGCGAGGAACTGCGCCTCGGTCGGCAGATTCTCCATCGGTGCGTAGCTCGTGATGAAGAACATCCACGCTGGCATGACTGCGACGAGGCCGAAGAACCCCAACAGGGCGAACGGGAAATCGAACGGGTTCATAGCAACCCCCCGTCGTCGAACTCGAGGCCGAAGCCGTCGCCGAACCCGAAGTCGGCATCGAACCCAGCGAAGACGCCATCCCAAGCCCCGTCGGCACGACGCTGACGGTCTTGCTGCCGGGCGTCACCCGTGTCAGAGCGGTCTCCGGCGACACCGGCGCCGGGGTCGAAAAACGACTGGACGTCCGCGAACGCACCGGCAAAGCCGTCATCGAGCGCTTGGGCGACGGGTAACTCGCCCGTCCGACGCAGGCTCACCGGCTGGGCTTCGAGCGTCTCCTGGGACGGCGCCCGGGGCGTCTGCGTGCCGGTCGTCGCCACGGTAAAGACGGTTTCCTGCAGCCAGCCCGGCGCCAGCACCGACTCAGTCGCCGGCATCGGCGCCGTCTCCGTCGTCGGCGATCCGAACGCCAGCGCCCACGGCGACGCCTCCGGGACCGTCGTGCTTTCAGCCCGCGACTCCCAGCGAGTCTCGAAGAACGGCTCGGCGCGACGCTCCTGTCGAAGCTCCTGGCGCGTCTCCTGCCGCGTTTCCTGCCGGGTCTCCTGTCGGGTTTCTTGCCGAGTGTCGAGACGCGGCTCCTGACGCGTTTCGGAGCGCTGCTCTTGGCGCGTCTCCGGCCGTGCGTCCTGCCGGGTGTCGCCACGCGGCTCCGTCTCGACGAACGGCTCGGTCTCCGTCCCGACCTCCTGGTCAGTCGCGACGCCCGTCTCCGTCTGGACGACGTTGCCCTCGAAGTCGCTGATGCTCTCCGAAGCGGTATCGAGCAGTCCCAGCGTGCCGGCGCCCGTCACGGTGATCGCGCCGAGCCCGACGCGTTCGGGACGCCCGCGAAGCACGTCCGTCTCGGTAACCGTCGGGGTCTGTGCCGCGAAGAGGCGTTCGCGAGCGCCGTACGTGACGGCGGCGGCCAACCCACCGCTGGCGGCGGCCGTCTGCTGGGTTGTCAGCAGGCGGCCGCTCGCTGCGGCTTCGGCCGCCGCGCTTCGCCGCGGCCGAACGGGGTCGAGCCCGATGACGTCGCCGTCCTCGGTGAAGAGCGGGCCGCGACTGGCGCGGCTACCGGTCGGGGCCAGCGGGTCGGTCGCGCCCTCGTAGTCGCCCGTGGCTTGTGCGCGCTGTTGTTGGGCGCGGCGAGTGATGTCGCCGCTCATCTGGTCGCGCGGGCTACCCTCGAGGACTTCCGAGCGACTCGGGTCGTAGTCGGTGAACGGCGCGTCACCGGCGTTAGTCTCCGTGTCGGCTCGCCCCTCGGTTTCGACGCGCGGCGGGACGAGGCCGGCGCCGGCGCGCCACTCGACGCTCGTCCCGCCGACGCGTTCCCGAGCACCCTCGAAGAGATCTCGGGCTCGCCGTCGAGCGCGCGCCCGCCGGGAGGGGCCAGTGACGCCCTGTGCCTCGTCGACCATTTCGCTGGTCAGTGTTTCCGGCCGTTCGTCGGGTAAGTCGGTTCGAGGAGCTTCGGATTCCGACGGCAACCGCTGGGGTTGCGGGTCGATATGTCCCTCGCGAACGCCTGGAACAGCGCGGGCGAGTCGGGACGGGATAGCGCCCGACCGTGCAGCGGTGATGGCGATTTCCTCGCCAGGCTGGATTCCGAACGCGGCGGCCCGACCAGCTCGAGCGCCGCCGATGCGTCGAGCGCCACCGATGACGCCGCCGCTTGCGACGACGCTCCCTCCGACCTGCCCGAGCGTTCGCCGCGGCTCTTCCATCGCCTGTTGTGTGAAGCCGGCGCCGGCGAGCGCAGCAGCGCCAGCGGCTTCGGTAGCGAACTCCCTGCCATCGCCGCGAGCCGTCTCGGCGGCCGCCGCCCCACCGAACTCGGCGGCTTCCTTCACGGTAAGGGTGAGGCCGGCCGGATCGGCAATCGTTCCAACGCCCTGGACGGCGCCCTCGACGAGAGCTTCCCGCTCGCCAGGTGTCGATGCGGTCATCCCAACCGGGTCGGTCACGCGGTACGCCGCGGCACCACCCGGCGTCCGAGCGAGGTCGCCGGCAGTCTCTGCGATCGGCTCCCAGAACTGCTGTTGGGTGGTCTGGGACGCCGAAACGAGGACGTCCTCGACGCGCGGCCCGCGACCGGGCTGGGTCGTTGCTGCCGGCGACGTCGGGAGCAACTCGCCGACGTAAATCGTCGAGTCACCGAACTGCTCTTCGTCGTTCGCTTGCGCGAACTCGCGGCGAACGCGCGCCCGGTTGACAACGCTGCCCTCGACCGGGCTCTCGAGGCCGGTTGCGTCTTCGACGGTTTCGACGGCGCCGCTGAAAATGTCCTCCTGCTGTGATGCCTGCTGGAGGCGCTGTTCGCGACTGCCGTAGCCGGGGAGCAATCGGGCTTGCCAGCGGCCATCGTCGGTCTGCTCGACAACGAAGTCCTCGCCGGGCTCCAGGTCGACTCCGGTCTCGGCTTCCAGTTGCGCTTCGAGTTGCGCGGTTGCGCGGTCGCGAGCGCTTGCCCGCTCCTGTGAGAACCGTTCCTCCCACGCCTGCTGGCGCTGCTCTCGAATCTGGCTCTCGATCTGCTGGGTCGCGGCGCCGATCCGTGCCGATCGGGACGGAACGGCGACGAGGTCGTCCCCGCGGCGCCTAATCGCTATATCGCTTGGATCGTCGGCCCAGGCGAACTCATCGATCGCTCGCTGCTCCAGCTGGGCCGCCTGTTCCTGGTAGGGTGAACTGTCGACGCCCTCGAGGCCTTCTTGGAGCGTTTCGTCGACCTCTTCACGCGCAAGCCGCTGGGCTTCGGCCTCGGTTCGCGTTGTCTGCTCGGCCTGTTCCTGTCGAGCGGCTTCGGCGACGCGTTCGGTACGCGTTTCCTCCGTCTCCCCTGAGTTATCGCGAAGCCGCGGATCGACATCCGATTGGAAGTCGCCGCGACCGGTCTCGGGCGGCGTCCCACCGGGGTCGGTGTCCTCGACGGGTTGCGTCGTCGAGTCCTGCTGGCGCTCGCGGGCCTCGCGAGCACCTTGCTCAGTGCGCGTGTCACCCTCACCGCCGGCGTCACCGTCCGTTTCTTCGTTGCCGTCGTCGAGACGCGGGTCGACGGCGTCCTGGTAGTCACCGCGTGAGGTGTCAGTCTCGCCACCGGTGTCGGCGTTTGACGTGTCAGTCTCCTGTTGGCGGTCGCGGGCTTCGCCGGCGCCGAACTCCGTTCGGGTCTGCTCGTCGGTTGCATCGGTGCTGGTGCCGGTGCTCTCACTCGAGGAGTCGTCTGTGTCGTCGGTGCCGCTACCACCGGACGGATCTGCGATTACCATCGAGCCTCACCTCCGGTGTGTTTGATGCAACTCATGGTCAGAACCTCAGGAGATCATCGTCGTCGTTGTTCCCTGTGACGAGGTCGTCCACGTGTGGCCCGTCCCGATTGCCTTCCTCACCGCCGAAGAATCCGCCGTCGGCGAAGTCGAAGAATCCAGACTCCTCCGTATCGTCGGTGGAGTCCGTTCCCGTAGACCCGACGCCGAGCCACCCCTCATCCATCCAAGCCGCCGACCCTGCGCCAGCGGCGATTTCGAGACCGTGCGGGTTCTGCTGCATCCAGGCTTGCATCGCGTCCTTCGCGGCGCTTTTGCTCTCGAAGACGCCAATACGGACCTGTCCGTTCCCCCTCTCCGAGGCGAGGGCTCGCCAGTCACCGTTCGGGAGCCTGTTCGCGACGACAACAGTCTCGACACCGCCGTTGTGTTCTTGCCGATACTGTAGCTGATCTGAGTCGTTGACTACCTCTGTGTACTCATGCATAGTCGAGCCTCCATGAGGACCGCCACCGCCAAGGACGAAGGCCTCCATTCCAGCCGAGTTCCGATTCGGAAGGACCAACTGATCGACTGCTGGCCCCGGCTGGCGGCCAGGCGCGCGAGCCGATCGCCCCGTCACGAAGGCGGCGAGGTCCTGCGGCGACGTCACGGGATCGAGCGTCGCATCGACCGGCGCCGCCGCCTGCGCGGATCGCTCAGCGTTCCGAAGCACCTGCTCGCGCTCGTCATCGCCGCCAGCAGTCGAGGCTGGCGCATCGATACTCGATACGGCCGACCGGCCAGCGCTGGCCGCCGCACTGCCAGCGACGGCCGCGACGTCCCGCGGGCTCTGCGCGGCGAGTTGCTTCGCCTCCTGGACGGCGCCGCGCGCCTCGATGCGAGCCGGTTTCGCCGCCTCCTGAGCAGCGGATTTCAGGCGGGTGAGACGGCCGCCGTCGGCTTCGCGTTGGGCGCGCTCGAGCTCGGTTTCGAATCGCTCCCGTTCGCGCTGCTTCGCGCGTCGTTCGGCGCGTTGTCGAAGGGTCTGCAACTGGTCAGCTATCGCCATCGTCAACACCTCCATCCGTCGCGAAACGACCCCCGCCGCCTTTCTCGGCGATGAACTTCGCGATCTCTTCGAGTGAGTCGGCTTGGTAGAGTTCCTTGCTCCGGCCGCCGTAGCGTTCGTCTTCTTCCCGGAGGACGAACCGACGCTGACCGCTCATAGGCCACCTCCAATGACGGATTGGAAGATAGCGAACCCAATCAGTCCGATAACGATCCATCGGAGCGCGCTTTTGGCGTCGATATCGAACTTGTCGAGAAGCCCCGGCTTGCTGGAGGTCACCATCAGCGTGGCGACCTCTTCGAGCGTATCGGCCGGAATCGCGTTCTTCGACGGGTCGCGAAGGTTGATCGGGTCGGCCTCGTTCGCCTTGTGCGCGATGGTCCAGATACCCTGTTCTTCCGAGGCGACCATCGCCTCTTTCGGGAAGAGATAGCGCTTGCCCTTGTGAACGACGTAGGGGATGCCGGACCCGTCGGTCTGGGGCTTCACGAACTTCGGCTTCGGGAACGTGTCATCAATCAGGAACCACTGGACATAGCCCTTGTTCGCGAAGCGGCGACGCTTCTTCATCTTCCGTCGCATCCGCCAGAGCTTCTGGAACAGCCCCCAGCGAGCCGTCTTTATATCCGGCTCGTCGAACGAGACGAGTTGGGCTTCGCCATCCTCGGTCGACACCCGCTGTTCGACGTCAGCGCCATCCGGAAGCGTGTCGACGTCCGCGCCATCGCTGCTGGTTCCCCGAACATGGGCTACAGCGGCGATCCCGACCACCACGATAGTGACCGCCGCCAGCGACCCGAGAAGCGTCGTCGACGAAACCCCCGCGAGCTGGGCGATCATCGCTGCCCACCTCCAGTGAGGCCGCGAAGCCGCTCGCGAGCGCCGCCGCCATCACCGTTGTCGTCATTGCTGATGAGTTTCTTGACGCGGCCGAAGAGGTTGTCCTGCGTGCGCGCCTCCTTCGATTTCGAGGCTTCGTTCCGCATCAACAGCATCCGATAGTGCGGCGCCATCCAGTCCGGCCGGCCAGTGAATTCGACGATCGCCTCGAACTGCTGTTCCTCAGGCAGACTGTCCCAGATCTCCTCGCCGCGCCGTTCCAGATACCGCCGTCGGTCCTCGCTTTCCTTCCAGGAGTCGCCTTTACCGTTCCAGCCGCTGACGTCCTTCTTCTTGCCGTTGTCGTTGATATACGTCCAGCCTTCTTCGGCGAGGGCACGCTTCGTCTCCTCGAGGCGACGATTGTCGATGCGGTCGGAAAGCGCCGCATCGGCGAACATCCCCGCCCGATAGGACTCGATTTGCTG
Source organism: Natronomonas halophila (assembly GCF_013391085.1). Lineage (NCBI taxonomy): Archaea > Methanobacteriati > Methanobacteriota > Halobacteria > Halobacteriales > Natronomonadaceae > Natronomonas > Natronomonas halophila. The sequence continues at coordinate 464,906 of NZ_CP058334.1, forward strand.
GTAAACCTCGGCTTCTGTCAAGTTCCCGAGGCCGAGATTGTTGTTGTTCAGGAACTCCTCGGTCAGACTCGGGTTTACCGCCTCCTGATAGAGATCGAGGTCTTTGTGCGGGCGCTGCGGCTGGTCGGTCTGCTGTTGGGTCTGTTGGATCTGGTTGCTCATGACTCACTCACTCCTGAAAGACTGCGGAGGGTTAGGATGCCGCCAAAAATGAGCCACAGCTCACCGACGGGCCAGCGATCCATCGGTTGGAAATCGCTGTATGTGTACTCGATTTCGGTCTCGTCAGCCGAGACGTTGCGCTCGATCTGGCCGTCACGCACCTGGAGGCCGTCGGACATCACCATGCCGCCGACGCCGACGACGAGGATGGCGCCGAGCATGGCGACGCCCGGCATCTCCAGTAGCATGCCGACGAGCCAGCCGATAAATCCGAGAGCTGTGAACGTTGCGGCAAGTATCAAAATCATCGTTGGTCTGAAAGTATGGGTGAATGGGGGATGGGGTGGGGTGACTACGCTACCTCACATCTCGTCGATAACGCGTGCGGCGAGCGTTCCGAGGATCAACAGCCCGACGAACATCGGGACCATCGTGATGACGGTCGTTGTCGTGCCGTCGGTCGCCTGGTAGTCGTACGAGACGCGGATTTCCTCGCCGTCATCGATACTGCCGCTCGACAGCGTCTGTATCGATCCGGGTGGATAATCCATCTCGTAGTCGGTACCGGGCGTCGCTTCTTCCCACTCGCCTGAGGTATCGTTGGTGTAATAGACGGTTTCGCTATCCGTCTGGATGTCGTAGCCACGAAGGTCGACGTACTCGCCGTGGGAGGCGGTCACCGTCTCGTTGTCAACGGCTTGCGTCCCGGTGTTGTCACCGATAGTCGTCGCGATCGGCGAGAAGAGTACGGCTGCGATGGTCACTGCGACCATCACTCCAGCCAGTTTCTTTGCGTCTGCCATCGTTCACCCCTCAGATCCGCCGCATGAGCGGCGATGCGAGTGCGATCAACAGGAGCAGTCCGGCGAACATCGGGAGCAGCTCGAGGATCGTCAGCGTGGTGCCGCTGGCGTTCGAGCTGTTGACGGACTCGAGGACAACCGGGATGAAGACCTCGACGGCGATGATCGCCGCAATCAGGAGCCCGATGAAGAGTCCTGCGAGGTTCGTCCCCTGCCCACGCGTGCCCGCGGAGAAGGCACGCGCCTCCTCTTTGAGTCGCTTAATTGGATTCATCTGAGTTCACCACCTACTCGGTTGCAAGAGAGATTCCATTATCAAATTCTGAAGATGTTCCTACTCGAATTGCAACCCTGTTGCATGTTTAATTGCAACTAGAAACTAGACAGGAGTATGGGAACACGGGGTAGTGAACTGACACAGACCGAACGGCGGGCCCGGGAGGCGATGGACGCAATGCAAGAAGACCAGCTCTGGAAACTCGGCGAATACAAGATGAACTACGCCGGCAGCAGCACCCGAGTCACCGCAGCCAGCGAGTTCTGCGATCGGAACGGCCTCGAGGTCGGCGACGACGTCGACCAGTATCTGCACGCCGAATCGGGCGCGCTCGTGATTGTACCCTCTCAGAGTGAGGAATAACCATGTCGACAGACGAGAGTCCCGAAGCCCGACGGTCTCGCGAGCGTACCGCTGAACCCGTCGACCCCGAGAACTTCAATCTCCGACGTCGCCTCCGGCAGATTCACAACGCGAAAGAGCAGGTCCCAGAGACGATCAGTGAAGAAGCAAAGCGAGTCGTTGACGACCCTCGCGACCCCGGTATCTCGGAAGAACGATATTACGAACTGGTTGCCGATGCCGTGTTGAACTTCATTATCGAAGTTGAGCCGCTAATGCAGAACGACGATCTCGACGGGACCGACGCTTGGGACGAGGACCCCGTGTTCCAGGTGAACGATATCGAATACACGCTCAAGGATATCGTCGAGAATGACGGCGTCATTGAAACCGAGGACGGCAGGCAGCCGATTCCGATTTCAGCGAGCCGAAAGGCGTACCGCGCGACGAACCGCTTTCTTTCCACGGCCGGCTTCGGCGTCGAGTTCGACCAGAAGATGCCGGCCGAGGAAGGATTTGACTCCACCTCTCTCTAACGATGGCTAAAGCAGAATCGCCCGGTATCCCTGAATCGTCCTGGACGAACCCTTTCCAGGAAGGAACGTTCCTTCACCAGCTGTATGGCACAGTTGTTCGGCAGGAACGCGACCTCATCATAATTATCGACGATATGAATGCCCGGCGTGGGACCGGGAAGACCGTCGCCTCGATGCAGTTAGCGAACGCGATGGACCAGACGCCTGAGGGGCTTACGTGGGACAAGGTGTCCCTCGAGCCGGAGGAGATCCGGAACGCCTACGCCGAGCAGCCGAAGCGCTCGGGCCTGGTGTTCGACGAGGCTGAAGTCGGCGCCTCGAATCGGCAAGCGATGTCGAAGGCGAATCAGGCGCTGCGGGAAATCATGTCGATGGGGCGAGTCGAGCAGAAGTACGTCGTCATCAACGCCCCGCTGAAGGACTTTATCGACCAGGACCTGCAGAAGCTCGCCGACGTCTGGATCAGCCTCACCAGGAAGGGCGCCGGCGTCGTCCATCACTTCAAATGGGAACGGTACTCGAAGACGCTGATGACGCCGAAAAAGCAGTTCATCGAGTTTGACGATATCCCCGGCGACCACGATCTCAGGAACGTCTACAACAAACTCACCCAGGCAAAGCGGGCGAAAATTGGCGGTGAGGACGGCGATGGGTTCGTACCCATGGACGAGCACGAGGAGAAGTTGAAGCAGGCGCGGAAGCAAGCGCGCCAAGAAGCGCGGGACGAGATTGTCCAGGGGATATTCGCCCATCCAGAAATAGAGGAAACAGCGGTGAGTCAGCGTATGGTCGGTGAGGCGATCGGCGTCTCACAGACCACCATTAGCAATATTTTACAGGAGAATTGAAATGCCGATTTACCCATTCATTACCACCACAAGCATACCAACATACCATTACGCGCATAGCGGATTTTCCGGGTGTACTTGTGGAAATAGCGGGGGGGGGGGCTCGGGCGGCGTCCCGCCTCCTGGTCGGCTGAGTCGAGTCCGAACCCTGGCTGCGTACCTAAGATAGCCCGCTAACCAGTCCTGAACCTGAGAACCATGACCGAACAACTGCACATCCTCGAAGGCGATCTCGAGACCGACACCGATTCCACGACCACCGCGGACACCGATCCCTCGCAGGAGCTTGGCGATCTCGAGGAGCGAACGGCCAGCTTCTACGAGGGCGCAACCGACCCGCCCTGGGAAGACATCGAGCGGCAGACAGCAGCGTTCATCAAGGCGCTCCTGCCTGCGGTTGGGAAAGACGAGTTCCTCGATGACCGACGTCGGATTCATCACTACCAACAACTGGACAATCTCCGGCTCGTCGACGACCTCGATTCGGAGGCTACCGACGACGTCGACCTCGGTTTGCTGTTCGCGCTCCCGGACGAGTCGCTGCTCTTCGTCGGTAGCGACCCGACCGCGAAGGACACCCGGCCGCTCTTCGGGTTTGTCGTCGAACCGTTTGCTCCCTTCCCGGCACCGACGTCCGCTCGGGACGCTCTGGACCTGCTTCGGCCCGGCGCCGTTCGCGAAGCCTTCGCGCGCGATGGTGATGAACCCGACCGGCAGGGCGAGTGGTGGCTCCTCCCGACGGACAAGGTCCCGACGAGCCAGGTGTACAAACCCGGTGTCGACAGTCGCCCGTACGGGCCGTCGCCGCTGGGGAACCATGTCCCTCGCGAGTACGGCTTCACGACGCGCGAACCTGACTTTCTGGACGCCGTCCGAGAGCGGGTTCCGGCGCTTCCGGACTCCGTTCAGTCGGCCCCGGAAGTGATGGAGTGGGTGCATCGACAGCACCAGAAACGGCCGATGCCGGAGTACGCTCCGGAGTGGGACACGATTCAGGACGCTGCTGGAGAGATTCTGGTTCGCGGCACGCTTCGCCACCGCGAGAACGACCATTTCGTCGAGAACGTCGGCGACGACTGGCACAGCGCCCAGACTCACGACATGAACGTCTACACAGCTGACGAGTTCGACCGGGTGGTGCTCGACTGATGTCCGCGCTATCCATCATTCGCGACTTGGGGCTCCGGTCGCTCGCAGCTGCCTGGGTCGAGATGGGGTTCAACGCCGTGCTGCTGTTCGGCATCCCGTACGTAGTGTATCGCTTCGTGACCGACGCGCCGATCATCCATCGTCGAACGGCGGTCGTCGTCTTCGGCATCGCGACGATCGCGGCGACAGTGATGACGATCGTGACGATCTACGGCGCGGCGACGGATGCTGGCTGGTACACGCAGGCCGACTCGATGCGAGCCAGCATCGAGGCCGATCCGGAGGATACCGAGCAAGGATGAGTAGTGATTTGTCAACACCCACGCTGGCCACCCCATCGTTAGATGGCATCGAACCACGCGTCGCCATCGTCAGCCCTGGCGACCGCACCGACCGTCTCACCGTACCGCTAGCTGCTGCCGGCATTGACTACTCGGTTAACCCCGTCGACCCCACAACGTTCGACGTTGTCATCTGCGATACGCCAGATCGGGAGATGCTTCGGACGGTCGTCGAGTGCCGGCTCGACGGCACGCCCGTCCTGTTCCGGCAGCGTGGCGATCCATTCTGGGGCATCGGCGAATGGATTGATTCGCGTGTGAAGAAGGCCGTCCTGTTTCGGATGCTGCGGGCCGTCGACGGGTGTCTCGCGATCGCCCCCCACCAGGCGAGCAAGTATTCGCGGAAGACGGGTGTGCAGTCCGACATCGTGACGCTGCCGAAGGACGTCGCCGAGTGGCCGGATAGCGATCACACCGACGAGGAGTTACGCATCATCTCGCTGACGAACGCGACGTATCCCGACAAGTACCGGCCGCTACTGGAACTCGCGCCCGCCGTCGACGAGGTTCTGGAGTCGGGGACGTGGCGCATCGGGTCGTGGTGTGACAAGCACGGCGAGGAAATCCGGGGGGTGCTCGGCTCGTACGACAACATCGAGTACGGCATCCAGTTGGACGCCGAAGCTGAGTTAGAATGGGCGAACGTGATGATTCACCATTCCGGCCTCGACGTCCTCCCGAACGCGATATTGGAAGGGATGGCCGCTCGCCTGCCCGTGTTGACGAATCCACACGTCGCGTTTAGTCAGTCGCCAGCCCCGACCGTGATCTCCAGTGGCGACCGCGTCCCCGAGTTGCTTGCCCAGCTGCGCGACCCCGAGGGTCGACAGGTCGTCGGCGACCGCGGCCACGACTACGTCGCTCGCGCGCACGACCCCGAAGCCGTCGGCCACGAGCTGGTGCGCGCGGTGACACGGCTCACTGACATCGGAGGTGACGGGAAACGATGAGCGCAGACTCGCCGACGGTCTCGGTGGTCATCCAACCCGGCAAAAAGGATAACGGGCCGATGACCCACCAGACCGAATCGCTCTGTGACATCCTCTCGGCCGTCGCGACGGTTCAGATCGTCGCGTTGAACGCCGCAGTCGTCGCCCCGCTGGCCGACGACTACGACATCCTCGAGGTCGGCGACGGGCAGTTTCCCGACGGGATCGCCGCGGCGGCCGTCCAGTTCCTCGTTAATCAGATCCGGCTGGGCGTCGCGCTGGCCCGCGCCGACACTGACGTCGTGTTATTCTACGGCGCGACGACCTACGCCATCCCGATGGCGATCGCGCGCCTCGGCGGCGCCGACGTAATTGCCCAACCGAAGGGCGATGTCGCGGCGGCCTGCTATGCCGACTGGCGCCGCTCAACACCGACGGCCGTCGCGCGGGTGCTCGCAACAGGCGTGAAACTCCTGGAACGAACCGGCTTTGCGGTTGCTCACGGCACCGCCGTCTACACCCCGACGATGGCCCGGTCGTTGGGACTCGACCCCGAGTCGGCGAGCGTGTATGCCGATGCCGCCCGGTTCGTCGACACGGAGGCCTTTTCCGTTGACACGCCCCCGGCCGAACGTCCCGACCACGTCGTGTTTGTCGGTCGGCTGGATGCCGACAAACGCATCGACATCATCCTCGAGGCCGCGCGACAGCTTGGCCCCGAGATCGACGTGACGCTCGTCGGTAACGGCCCGCAGGCCGACCGGCTGGCCGACGCCCCGCCGAACGTTACCCACGAAGGCTGGGTGCCCCACGACGAGGTACCGGCGTATCTCGCCGACGCGCAGGCCGTGATACTCGCCTCGGAACAGGAGGGGCTGCCGACGGTGCTGCTGGAAGCCTACGCCTGCGGGACGCCCGTCGTCGCCCCGCGGGTCGGCGGCATCGAAGACGCCATTACGGACGCCCTGACGGGTGAAGTGTATTCGACGCCCGATGCCGACCAACTCGCGGCGAGCGCCCGCCGTGTTGTGGAAGAATACGACAGCGACGTGCTGGCACAGAATTGCCGCGCCATCGCCGAAGGCCGGTTTTCACGAGCGGCAGCGGTCGACCGCTATCGAACGATGCTCGAACAACTCTCCACGCAGTACGCTGCATCGACAACAACCACACCCGAGATTGCGGAGGTACCGACATGACGGCGAATCGCTGGTGGGTCAAGATGGCCGCCCGCTGGCAAGCGCGTATCGACGCCATTCAGGGTCAGATTCAGGCGATAAGTCTTCTTGCCACCGGGTTTTCGACGTTCTCGATTATGCTGCAGGGCTTTGGAAAAGGTGAGTGGGTACCGTATCTCGGCGCGCTCGTCGCTATCTCGCTGCCCATCTATGCCTTCCTTTACTTTGAAGGAGGTGTCTGGAATCAGGTCGGGCGCGATCGGGCCGATAAGAGTTCGAACTTCTCGGCGCCCGCGGGCCGCATCATCGTCGAGATGTATGCGCGCTCGCGCGAAGCTGCCCGCCGAGGGCGGCCACTTTCCGAGGAGGAACGAGACGCCATTAAGGCCGAAGCCGATGCAGCGTTCCTCGAGTTTCGCGACGGCTACGATATAGATCAACACGACACTGACCAGCAGGAGGCCACCCGATGACGCTACGTGAACGGGTATCGCCGGAATGGGTCGACTGGACAGGGTGGGTGAGCTTCGACATCGAGACATCGAGAGGGTGTGGCCGCTTGGACACCATCGCCGAAGCTATCCCGGATGCCGTGTTTGACCACTGGACAGCCGGTGCCGATACTGTCGTCGGGTTACTCGTTATCTCGTGGGTAACGGTGTTGTTCGTGCTGTTCGGCTACGGATTTGCTAATACTGTTGACACGCTTCTCACGTCCGACTGGGCGACGTTTTTTGGCCAGCCGCCCGAGCGAGAGCCGGCGCCGCTACCCAGCTTATCGCAAGCTGCGATCGGGCTCGCTCAGCTTTACCTCGGCGTCATCGGTGCGATTGGATTGCTGGTTCCGGGGATGATTCTCCACGAAGGGAGCCACGCGATCGTCCTCGAGAAGTACGGCAACGGCATCGACACCTACGGCCTGTCGTTTACTGCGGGCATCCCAAAAGGCGCATTCGTAAAACCGACCGAGGGAATCCTCTCGAATCAGGAGTTTCGAGCTGTGTTCGCTGTCGGCCCGATGGCCAACGTGACGTGGGCGGTCGCCCTCGCCTCGATCGCCAGCCTCGTGTCTGGCTCGGTTGGCTTCGGACTCAAGGTGCTCGCCGGCGCCGAGGTGTTGATTGTCCTAACGAATACGGCGCCGTTCCCCGGGAGCGACGGTCAATTGTTCCTGAAGATGTGGTACGATGAATGGCTCGGCATCGAGGCGGCGATGGAAGCCGCCTTCGAGGGGTTCCATCCTGGAGGTGCGTCGACGTGAGCGACGGCCCCAGTCTATTCGACCATCTGTACAACGAGTGTCACCCGTTGCGGTCGCCAATACTCGGTCGGTTCCTCAGCGCCACGGTGTGCGCATTAGGTCACGAGGTCGTGGTGATGAAACTGGACACCTGGGACGAACCGTGGCTGGCGTGCAGCGTCTGCGGCGCCCGCTTCGCTCCAGAGAGCATCATGGCAGACGATTACGATGTGGTCAAGATATGAATCCGATTCAAACCCACCTCGAAAGCGAAGGCGCCGACCTGTCGGTCGATGATGCGCTTGAGGTCAGAATCCGCCAGCACGTCCCCGGCGATTCGGTGATTAGGGAATTCGAGCGGCGGTACTATAAGGCAGTTCTCGATGCGTGTTTCGAGACAGCACAGAAAACGACGGACATCCCTGAGCCCGAAGGTGATTCATGATGCGACGATTCACCACCACTTCCAACGAATCGGATTCCAAATTCGGCATCGGCCTGCTCACCGGCGTCTTTGTGACACTTTCCTGTCTCGCCGTAATTCGTGTGGCCCGATGGGCGATGCAGAACCCTGTTTTCGATACGGTTCATACTTGGGCGACCACGCCGAGCATCGCGCCAATCGACTTGTTGAATGTCGTGCCAATCGCGATGCTCGTGCTGATGATAGCAATGGTGAACCGGCTCTGACTATCATGATCACGAACACTGCCCGGACCGACGACGAATCGATGCCCGTACGCCGAAGTATCGCATTCATCATCTTTTGCATCGTCTTCGGGTGGATGGTCCTCGCCCGCCCTTGCGACCGGGGAGGGTGTATCGATCGGCGGACTGCGGCGACCGGGCTAACGTCGGCGTTGCTCTGGGTGTGGATGTTCTACATCACCTACCTCTTCCTCCTTTAACCGCTTCCGAGAATAGCCGTGTTTCGGAAGTCCGTCTATAGGGTCGCCTTCGACATCTGGTCGATGATGTTGTCCTCGGTCGGCGCCGCGAGGTACGGCTCGATCGCGTCGTAGGACGACCACCCGCCGAGCGCCATCACGATCCGCGGCGAGACTCCTTCCTCGACGAGCAGATGGTTCGCCCAACAGCGCCGAAGGTCGTGACTCGAGACTCGTCGATAGTCGTCGTCGCCGGTCTCGTCGGCAGCCGCCTCCGCTGCTCGTGATACCCAGTTCTGGACGCTTCGCTTCTTCCGGTCGATGAGAAGATCCCCCTCGCCAAGGTCGTTCTCCTGGACGTAGCGATTGATGAGGACCTCGACGTCGCGAGGGAGCCAGGTCTCTCGGTACTTCCCGCCCTCGTATTCGCCGGTGGTGTCCTTCCCGGAGGTGACGGCGAGCTCGTAGTGGCGACCGTCCTTTGTTCGCGAGATGTGTCGCGGCTGGACGTCGAGGGTTTCGGCGACCCGGAGGCCGCAGTCGCCCATAAGACGGATGGCGACCTCGGCCTGGAGGCTGTGGGCGGCTCGCGGGAGTTCCTGGTATTCGTCGCGACTCATCCAGACGTTCCACGAGCCGTCTTTGTTCCGTTCGGTTCGCATTACACGCTTCTCTTGGGATTCGTGCAACTAGAAACTATGCACGGGGTGGGTTCGCAGCTGTGAACTGGCGATATAGCGGGGATTAGACCGGCATCCGGGGTTCGCGTTGCACGTTTCTATACAAACACGAAAAATATCCGAATCTGTTGAGAGGGTCGAGCGTCTGAAAGGCCGATTACTGAGTTTGATACCACTGAAGCATTCCAAACCCAACGCCAATTACCCAGGTGTAGAGAATCGGCCATCCCACCAGCCAAACAAGGGCCTTGGCGTATCTCACAACCAGATTATCGTCTCCCGCTTTTCGTGCATCGAAGGGTCGCTTGATCCCCCAGACAATTCCCCATTTTACAGCCTGCCAGAGTGTGTCAACCCCTTTCGCATTAACTGGCATACAAACGAGTATGTTCTGGAAATTAAAAAGTATGGTCTGCTTAACAAGATGGTTGAGATAGCCTCCGCTGGCCGGTGGGGCGAACACCACGTCTCCAGACTGGTATCAGTCGCTTCTCGGTGGATCGTCTCCGTCCGCGATAGCGTCATCGCCACCCGTAGCGACATCGTCGGGGGCGTAATCAATGGTGCTGTCGTGGTCGGGGTCAGTAATCGCAAGCGCCCACGTATAGGTAGGGTCCTGTACGGCAGCGCTTACGATATCGTCACCGAGGTCGACAACACCGGCGTTCGGCGTGCCGTCGTCGCTGTAAAGCGTCGCGCCGTGACTACCGACGCCCTGGATGGCGTCGATGACGTCGAACTCGGCGGCTCGCTCCAGCGTCTCGTAGGCATGCTGTTTCGACACGCCGGCTTCGCGGGCGAGGTCGCGAGCGGACTGGGGTTCGTCGGCGTTCCGCAGCGCCTCAAGGACGTCGGACTGCATCGAGGTCCACGTCTGGATTGTGCCGGGGACCTGGACGTCGGCAAATCCGGTCGGGAGAGCGTCGGTCTCGACAAACACGGTTGCCGTCGACGACGGATCGTCGGGGTTCCGGGCGTAGCGACCGGCCGACTGGGCGACGTGGTTCTCGCGGACGCTCGCGAGGATCTCTTGGGCGGTGTCGGCATCCTGGCCTTTGAACTCGCGACCACGAGCCCGTTTAAGTCCGGTGCCGTGGCAGTCGTGGCAGCCGGCGCCGTCGCAGGACTCGCAATGCGCATTCGTCTCGTCGTCCAGGTCGTCGGGGTCCGAGCGTTCCGGCTCGGCGTCCAGATCGAGCGCGGCGACGACGTCCATAACCATGCCGTCGCCGGGGTCGAGAGCGCCGAGGACGTACCCGACGGATTCGTCGCCGAAGTCGTTCCGGCTCTTCTCCTCGCCGTAGTGCATCGTCTCGGGGTCGGGGACACCGTAGTCGCGCATGATCCCCTCGAGGTCGTCCTCGACGGCGCTGGTGGTGATGGCGGTGCGGAAGTCGTCGCCGTACTCTTCGCGAAGATGCTCGACGATAACCTCGGTCTGCTCGACGTTGAAGTACTTCCCCGAGGCGAGGGGGCGCGTGGCGTCGCCAACCTGGACGACTCGGAGCCCGCGTTCAAAGCGGCGCCAGAGGCGGCGTTCGTCGACGTCCAGGACCTTCCGGCGCTGGATCTCTGGGTGGACCTGCAGTTGCCAGATCGGGAGCGCCGGGTGGGCGTCCAGCCCGATCACGCTGCGGGTGAGGCCCATATCCGGTGTGGTCCAGGTCTGTTGGAGTTCGTTCCGGGAGTCGAAGACGACGGTGAGCCATTCGCGGTTCCAGCCGTCGTCGTCGCGAGCGCCAGAGTCCAGCCGCACAGGTTCGTAGCTGACGCGGCCGACGCGACGGCCGCCGGCGCGCTGCTCGCTGGTAAGGATGGCACGGGCGAGCGGCCCGGCGAGCGTGTGGGCCCGCGGCGTCGAGTAGTACCACTCGCGGTCGGGCTGTCGCTGCAGCTGGTCGTAGAGTTCCTCGAGGAGCGCGTCTCGGTATTCGGAGACGACGAGGCCGCGTTTCTGGGCAGCCATCTCGACGTCGTCGGCGACGAGGTCGGCGAGGCGTTCCTTCGGGTGGTCGGCGGTCGCGACGCTCCAGAACTCTTCCCACGTGTCGAGGTGCGCACCGACTTCCTCGAGGAAGGCGGCAACCGCGCCCTTAACGCGCTCGGTGGTGAGGTCGTGGCTGAAGTCCGGCTGCTCGTCGATAACCAGGTTCGTCTGGTTCCGGAGGCCGGGGACGTGCGCGAAGTTGTGGGTCGCGATGACGAGCGGGTACTCGTTGTCTCGCCAGTCGTCCCATTGGGCGATCGCGTCGCAGTCGTGCTCGTACTTGCCTTCCTCTTTACAGGGCAGGTCGACGCCCTGGTCGTTGTGGGCTTCGAGCCAGCGGTGGGCGTCGCTGAAGGTGACGCCGCGGCCCTGGCAGACCTCCTGGATCCATTCGCTGGCTGGCTGGCCGTCGATAGTCAACACGAGGTCGTCGTCTTCGTCGTCCGGGTCGGGGTCGAAGTTACCCGCTGCGACCGGGCAGGCTTCGTGCCGGGCGCGGAAGACGAAGTGTTCGCCGCCCTCTTCGCGAGCGACCTCGGCAGCTTCGTTCCGCGCGTCACGTGTGGGGAGGAGGTGAACGACGGGGCGGTCGTCGGTGAGGTGGTCGTAGGCGCCCCAGCGCGTGGAGTCGATGGTGTAGCTCTTTCCGGCGCTGGTCGGGGCGTCGACGACGCGCTTGTCCTCGTGGCGGATGACCTCGTGGATCTTCTCCTCGAGGCGGTCGCGAAGCTCATCGGTGGTCGGCCACTCGAGGCCGCGCTTCTTGGCGGCCCGGCGCCGCTCTTTCGGTGAGAGCGATTCGAGTTGCGCGAGCGGGAGGACACTCGTCGGGGTGGCGACCTGACCAGCCGACATGGTGGGCGCCGACTCGCTGCTGGTGTCGTCGCTCGCGACCGGCGAGTCCGACCCACCCATGAAGTCAGCGGCAGTCAGGCTATCCGCGTCGACGTCGTCGTTATCGCCGGCTGACGCGGGTTCTGGAGACGTAGTTTCTTGTGTCGAACCCGGGGGTTGTGTCTTCGATTCGGGTTCGTAGCCAGCGATAGCCTCGGCTTCGGCGCTGATATCCCGATCGACGCCGTCGGGGACGTCTTCGTCGACGGTGACCGACTCGGCATCGCTGAGGTCCTGGTCCAGAACTTGCTGGCCGGCCGTGGTGCCGTTCGGGTCTCCCGGGTGATGCTTCTCACAGAGGCTATCCGGGTGCGGGTTGACGCGAGGCTCGTCGCAATAGGGGTTCGCACACGTACGGTTGTAGTTCTGGGCGGGAATCGTATCGACGATGACCGGCTCGTCGTCACTTTCCTGGGTCGCCTCGTCGAGGACGTCATCGACGAGGTCCTGCATTCCGGGTTCGAGTTCGAGTTTGCCGAGGACCTCCCAGCGGTCGGCGTCGGGATGGTTAGCGACGTAGCGCTCGATGCGTTCGCGAACGTCGTCGGCGTCGCTCAAGCCGACCACCCCCAGTCCTCGAGCGTGGTCTGGCCGTCAACGTCCGGCTTCTCCCCGCCGTCAGGTACCGGGACGTTCTCGGTGCGTTCTTCGCCGGCGCCGTCGACGCGATCGTCGACGACGTCGACGGTCTCGCCGTCACCCTGCCAGTAGGGTGCCTCGGAGAGATGCTGAACGGTCCCGTCGAGCGCGGGCCCGTCGTAGGAGGCAGGGCTCACCGCCCACCACCTCCGTTGCTCTGTGCGAGTTGAGCGAGGACCTCTTGGTAGGTCTCTTCGATGGTTGCCTCGTCGACGTTGTAGTCAGCGAGTTCGTCCTCGACGAGGCCGCGAACGTTCGGGGCGACGCTGCCGTCGTTGTTCTTTCGGACGAACCCAGCGTCGATGAGGTCCGCCATCTCGTCGTAGTGCGTCGAGTTCGGGTTACCGTCCAGCCCGAGAGCGGCCTGTGCCCACGCCTTCTGGCTGCCGAGCGTCTTGCCGCGGGCTTCTATGAACTTCAGGAGCTTCTTCTCCTGTGGGGAGAGCGAGGCGGTCTTCTCGACGAGTCGGTCGACGGCGTCCTGGGCGAAGTCCGCGAGGATGTCTTCCTGGACGCCTACAGAACGAGTACTCTGCTGCGACGACACATCGGTCGAGGCTTCCGGCTCGGGCGGCTGCTCGAAGTCGACTTCGACATCGAACGTATCGACGAGACTCTCGACGTCTTCAGCTGCAGCGTCGAAGGCGGCGCGGAGTTCCTGCAGTTCCGCTTCGACGTCGGCCAGCTGATCTTCCAGTTCGTTGCGTTCTTCGCGAGCGGCGTCGGCTTCGGCTCTGGCTTCCTCGAGGTCGGCTTCGAGCGCATCACGTTGTGCTTTCAGTTCGTCGACGCGCTCCTGCAGGTCCGCGACCCCTTCGCCGACGTCCTCGACAGCTCCGCCGCCGTTCGACCCGAGGTTTTCAAGCGCTGAGGCGAGGCGGTCAGTATCCTCGAGTTCCTGTCGGAGCTCCTCGTTCTCTTCGCGAAGATCTTCATTTTCTTCGCGAAGCCGCTCCAGTTCGTCTTCTCGCTCGGAACGCCGCTGGGCTTCCTCTTCGACTTCCTCCTGGAGGTCTTCAAGGACGTCCGCGATTTCGTCCGGGGTCTCGGGGATTTCGAAGGTTTCCTCGCGAGGGTCGGGAGAAGTCCGTTTGCGGACCGTGATCGGGCCGATGAGGTCGCCATCGGTGATGGACTGACCGCGGGCGAGTATCTCGCCAGTCTCCAGGGAAGCGAGTTCTTCCTCTGAGCATCGAAGCGCGTCAGCGGTCCGGCTGAGGTCCTCGTCGCCTGGCTTGTGCGAGATGAAGTCCTGACACAGCTGGATGACGCCGTTGTGTAGGAAGGCGCGGCGCTGGTACCCGACGATGACTGAGATGCCTTTGTTGCCGCCCTCGGTTGCGGCCTTGATGATTTGGCCGCGGCAGCGCTTTACGTAGTCGTCGAGTTCGGAGTTCCGCGGGCGCCGAGTCCTTCGGCGCGAGCATGTGCGCCTCGTCGAGAACCAGTAGCGACTTTGTCCGGTCACCGGAGCGGTACTTCTCGTGTGCGCGCTCGTTGAAGGACTGCAGGACTTTCGCCGCGGCGAGGTGGACACGGCTCTTCTCGTCTTCGTAGTCGGCGTAGGTGGAGATATCGACTAGGATCTTCATCCCGCGGTCGAGGACCCATTCGCCGATCTTGTCGAGGTCCTTGAGGGCGACAGCGAGGTCTATGCCCTCTTCGTCACGAGCGCCGACCACCGTGATCTGTTCGTCGACGAGCCGGACTGGCGTGAGGGCGCCGAGTCGTTCGACGATAAGCGTCGGGATGGGGACGTCGGCGAGGTCCTCGAGGATGACGGCGAGGGTGTTTGACTTCCCGGTCCCCGAGGTGCCTTCGACGCTGAGGCGGAAGTCCTGGATGTCGACAGGGTCGAACTGGACGGCGCCGAGCTCGACGCTGCTGGAGGACTGCTGGGCGGCCTCAGACATCGCCGATCACCTCCAGCCAGAGGCTCATGCGTGGCACCTCCCGTCGTCGAGGGCAGGGCAGTCCTGCTCGTCGGCGACGATGAAGCACCCGCACGTGTCACAGACCGGGAAGGAGCCCTGCTGCTGAGTATCGGTGTCAGCAGACTCCTCTGGCCGGCTCATGACGAACACCTCCGGCTGGAGGTTGAGATAAAGAACCGTCTTGTGACGGTTGTTTCCGTATAAGTGGATGGGACCGCCGTGACACGAACATCTCGGTTTCCGCCGCCGTTGCCGTACTTCGAACTGATTGTTTTCTTATGAGTCATGATTTGGTGTCCTCCGTTGGGATGTCGAGTTTCTCCAGGTGCGGCTGCCGCCGCTGCCGGAGTTCCTCGAGCGGGTCCGACTTGTCGTAGTGTCGTCGCAGAATCTCGGGCGAAACGTTCGCGCGCTTCGCGACGACCTCCATCGGGATGCCCTGGTTGAGCTGCCAGGTGATCGAGCCCGTTCGGATTTGGTGAGGCGAACGCGTCGACGGGCACTTCGCGATTCCGTTGTTGTGCCACCACTCGCAGTTCCGATCCTCGCGGTCGTGGGGACACGTCGTCCGCCAGCACGGCGCTGTCCCGAAGTACGCGGCCATCCGGACGCTGTTCTTCGAGATGCGGCCGTACTGCGTGGTGAGCAGCGGGTCGCGCCCGAAGTCGTCGCGCCGCTCCTTCCGGTTCTCGTCGATGTAGGTCTCGACGACGTCCGCGACGGTCGGCCGGAGCCCGACGGGGCGCTCGCCATCGGACCCGTTTTTCAGCGGCGTGCCGGACTCCGGCCGGTGCCGAAAATCGAGGTAGTACTCCTCCGACTCGGCGTCGGCGACGTAGTCGCGGAGATCGAGGCCGCGAACGGCGCCGAGGCGACACCCGATATGCCACATCAACTCCAGGACGACGTGCTTCCGGGAGCCGTACTCGCTACTCTGCCGATACCAGCGAATCTGCGGAATCGCGTCCTCTGCATCGAGCTTGATGTCGCTGGACTGCTCTTCCTTCGTGACGGTCGGCGGGTCGACCGCCTCGGCGACGTTTTCGTCGACGAGGCCACGGCTCGCGCACCACTCCAGCCAGTCCTGGACCGTACCGAGTTGGTTGTTCATCGAGATGGTGCTGATTTCGGCGCGACGGTCGGCTTCGAAATCGTCGATGTCCCACGGCGTCAACTCGGCCATCGACTCGATGTCGTTCTCGGCGCACCATTCGACGAACTCTTTGGTCCGGTAGTGCAGCGTCGACAGCGAGGCTTCGCGAAGGTCGTCCCGGCGCTTGTCGATCCAGCGCTGGGCTGCCTCCTCTGGCGACATGTCCCTCATCGGTCTCCCTCCAGGACATCGCTCATCAAGCGATCCGTTTCTTCTCGGAGCCTCTCGAGGTCTTTAATAGGGTAGAAGCCAAGCCCGGATTCGCCCTCCAGGAGGTCTCGACAGACATCGCGCTTCAGCTTCTGGATATCATACTCGGTTAAATAGCGCCCTTCCTCAATCGGTTCTTTATCAGCGTATTCCAGCTTTTCATCGTGAAGCGTGTACGCGCCGGTAACGGCTGCATGGACTCGGAGGAGAGTCCAGCGAAGTTCCCGGATGGTGTCGAACATCACGTCGGGCGTCATACCCGACCGGACGCCGATTTCGTGGTAGAATTCGGCGTCCCAGGTCCGCTCGATTGTTTTGTGGCAGTCTGAGCAGACGGTAATGAGGTTCTGGTCCTCATCGGTTCCGCCGTATCGACGAGGCACGACGTGGTGTTCTTCGAGGTGGTCGGTCGCGTCACAGAATCGGCAGTTATCGTTCATGCTGGAATGGAAACGGAGGGGGTTCGGTTCGCGGGCTGTGCGTCGGTCGGCTTCGGCAGCGACGTGCCGTCGGGCTGGTAGCGGACGTCTTCGTCGGTGGGTCGGTGCTTCGTGACGGCGCCGCAGTCCTCACACCCAACCCGGATGACGTCGCCGACGCTCCGGTACTCGAGTGGAAGGAAGCGTTCGGCGCCGCACTCGATGCAGATGCGTCGGAAGCGGACGCGGACGAGGCCGTTTTCGCGTTCGCCGAAGTCCGAGGGGTACTCGAAGGGCGCGACTGGCTCGTCGACGAGATCGCGCCCGCACTCGATGGGTTCGCCATCAGTTTCGTCGACGACGTTGTCGCAGCGGTAGACGGTGGTCGACCGGCCGCCGCACGCTGGGCAGAAGACGATCCAGCGGGTCATGCGGGACCAGCCTCCTCGGCGTCGGTATCTGGCGTCAGCAGGTCGCAGGCCGTCGTCGGGTCGTCTGGGAGGCCGTCGCCGGCGACGGCGCCGTCGAAGCCGTAGATGCCGAGCGCTCGCAGGACGCGCTCGGTCGACCAGCCGAGGTTCTCAGCGAGCTCGCTGACTGTCGAGGCGTCGTCGACCTTCTCCTGGAACTCGCCGGGCTCGAGATAGTCCAGCCGAGCCTGCGGAACGCCGTGCGCCTCAGTCCGGTGGATTCCTTTCTCGAATGCGTTGCTGCAGACGACGCCGCAGCGACATACCCATGGATAGGACGTCGGCTCCTCCTCGGACGTGTCGTCGGGCGCGTCGGCGAATCCTTTCGTCTGGACGCTCGTCGCGGCTTCGCTGGCATCTTTTCCGTTCGAAGCAGCGTCCTCGTCGTCGACGTGCTGGCCGGACGTGTCGTCGACGCGTTGAACGGCCGGCGTCAGGTCCCCCGTTCCGAGTTCGCTGGTGTCCTCGAGGTCATCCTCGTCGTCTCTATCTTCCTCGTCATCGCTGCCGTGCTGGTGGCCGCGATGAATCGAGAGGCCATGCTCGGAGTCGAACGTTTCACCGCAGTCGGAGCACCGAATCTCAGGTTCCTCGTCGTCTGTGTGCGCACGGCCTTTGTGAATCGCGAGCCCCTGCTGGTTGCCGGTGTACTCGCAGCCGTCGACGTCGCACTCGATCTCTTCGTCGGCGTCCTCGTCGATGTCTTCCTCGACGGCTTCGTCGACGTGCTCTTCCTGGTCGGCGTCGGTCACCGATGTCTCCTGCGTCGGCTCGGCCGGCGCCGTGATCGTCACCGAGGCCTGGATGGTGTCGTCGGTGACTTCGAGGAGTTCGGCATCGTCGACGTCGACGGCGTCCACGGTCTCGAGCTTGTCGAGGACGTCCGCGAGCGCGCGGTAGTTCGTCGCGAGGTCGCTCATGCTTCGACGACCTCCTGGGCAGCGTTCGCGAGCGGTGTCTCCTGGACGTCGACGATCTCCGGGAGTTCCTCCTGGAGGAGGTCCTCAAGTTCGATCGCCTTTCGTGGTTCGCCCTCACCGCCGCCGGTGGTGAAGTCGTGGTAGCGGTAGCGAGCGGCGCCGTCGTTATCGAGGCTGGTCGTGATGGCCCATTCGCGAGGCCCGCTGTCGAAGTAGAGGGCCACGCCGTCGACGCGCCGCAGCGTCACCAGCAGGTGGTGCGGCGGCAGCGTCGCGCAGTCATCGCGATAGTACTCGAGAACGGCCTGGCCGAAGGCCTCGTCGCGGTCGGCGAACGCCTCCAGCGGGTCTCGACCGGCTCACTCGGCATCGCCGTCACCCCCTCGGCCTCTTCGAACAGCGTTGAAGCGAGTGTTCTCGCGGCTGCCACCACGAGTCCAGCAACCAGCCAGAAGACGATGGTAGCGACCAATATCCCTGCAGCAACCCCTATCAAGTGCTGCGTGGGGTAGTCGATGATATTCCCGGAGACGGCCTGATAGACGATTGTCCCGACCATCACCGGAATCATGATCGCGGTGAGGAAGGTCGAGATGACCCCCAGACCTGCAGCCATTTGATGCTGTAATCCGACACGAGATAGTCGATGTACTGTGCGATGAAGATTCGCAGTACAGAGGACTGTGAGTCGGGTTCAACCACGTATTCAGACATCGACGACACCTCCCTCGCTGGGGTCGCCGAGATGCAGGATGACGGTCTGGAAGCCGTCACGCGTGAAGTCGATATCCTCGACGAGCTCGTGGCCGCGGAGCTCTTCCAGGAGTTCGCGACGAGCGTCGACGGCGGTGCTCATCGGCTACCACCACCAACAGACTCGATACCGTCCTGAATCGCCTGCTCGAGAAGGCCATCCAACGTTTCGGGCTCGTTTCCGAACGAATCGAGCGTCGCTTGGTCGGGCTCTTTCAGGTCATGCCGCTCGCGGAAAGACTCCGGATGGTTGACCCGACCCGGCTTCGCGCCGAGGTGCAGCTGAGGGTTGCCTTCTTCGGGAACACCCATGACGTCGACGCGCTTCCCTGTGATAATGACGCGCTCGCGATGCTGTGGGACGCCGTAATCAGCGGCGTCGACGACTTCCCAAGTTACGTTGTAGCCGGCGTCCGCAAAGGTCTCACAGACCTCCATAATCGCCTGACCGTCCTTCATCGTCGCCAGGCCAGGCACGTTCTCCATCACGAAGGAGACGGGCTTCGCTTGGTGAACGATGCGGGCCATCTCGAGGTAGAGCTCGTTCCGCGGATCGTCCTCGTCGCGAGTCCCGATATGCGAAAAGCCCTGGCAGGGCGGGCCGCCGGAAATGGCGGTGATTTCACCGACGCCGACGCCAGCCGCCTCGAGGATCTCCCACGTCGACACCTTCCGGATATCGCGTTCCATGAGGACCGGCGGTTCATCCTGGTCGAGATGGTCTCCCTCGATGAGGTTCCGCCGATACGTAGCAGCGGCGTGTTCGTTCTGCTCGACCGCGACGAGATTCTTGAATCCCGCCTGGCCGAAACCGAGGTCGAACCCACCGATTCCGCTAAACAGCGAGACGTGAGTGGGCGGCGACGAGTAGCCGATGCGTTCCTGAAGACTCTCTGGTTCCTCGTACTGGTGCGTCCCGAGGAAGGCGCTGCTCTTTAACATCCGTCGATCACCCCGGCGCCGTCGCAGCGCTGTTCCCAGCGGTCGATAACCTCGTCAGGGTCGCCGTCGGGCTCGTCGTAGGTGTCGACGAGGCGGCTGTACAGCGGGCGGTTGGCTGTCGGGACCTCGTCGAGGTCGGCGGTCCGCGGCGCGGCCTTCGCGACGAATGACTCGGGCGTGACGTGGTTGCCGTCGCGGTCGGCGTCGAAGGACCGTTCGTGGGCGAGGGCGCCGTCGTCCGTGACGTACAGCACGCGAATGACGGAGCGTTCGCGATGCGGGCCGTCGACGAGGTCACCATCGTCCGCGCGGACGCCGGCGAGTTCGACGCCGGCGCGCACCAGAATCGGGTAGGTGCGGGTGCAGCCCTCGGTGACGGGTTCTTCGTCGCCGGCCCCGAGCCATTGCTGCGGGATGGAGCGCGGCGGGCTCGCGAGCCCGTCGACGAAGCGCCACTCCTGGTCCTGGGCGAACGCTGACATCAGGCGTCACCTCCCTGAATCTGCTTGAGGAGGATTCGCGGGCCGAACACGGCGAGGAGTCCGCCAAGAACCATGAGAAGGCCCGCTGCCACGTATCCGCCGGCTGGGGTGAAGATGCTGACCTGGCTTAGCTTCAGGCCGACACCCAGCCCCAACCCGAAAGAGGCGATGGAGAGGCCGATGGTTTCCGTGTGGTGGATGAGGCTGTGGAATTCCAGCATGGCGAGGGCGTCCTCCTGCGTGAGGTCGTCGCTCATCGGACGGCCCTCCCGTCGATGAAGGCGCTTTCGTCGGCCTGGAGCCATCGCTCGCCGGTGATGTCCTCCGGGTCGAACAGGACGGCCGTGCCCTCCTCGGGGTCGCGAACGTAGTCCAGCGGCGCCGGCGGCTCGAAATCCTCACCGTGCGGGCAGACGCTGTCGACCTCGGCGTCGACGGTGACCTGCTCGCTCTCGCCGGCGCTCATCGGTTGAACACCTCCTTCAGCGCGGCGACGACGCGGTCCGAGAACGTCGTCTCAGCCGGTTCGTCCTCGGACTCGGGTTTGGGCTCGAGGATGTCTTCGGCGACGCCGATTTCTCGGTAGTACTTCCGAATCGATGACGGATTCGATCCGGAGGCCTTGGCGACGTCCTCCTGCGTCCGCTTCTCGTTCTCCATGAGTGCCGCGAAGTAGACGGCGCCGGCGGCGATGTGGTGAGCGGGCCCGTTGATGGGGTGTTCCATCCAGGCGCGGCACGCGTAGGCGGTCGCGCGCTCGGTCGCGTCTTGGCTAAGCTCGAGGACCTCGCAGATATCGTGAACGAGCTCGATATTGACCGAGGACAGCGCGTCGAGTTCCTCAGCGCTCGCGACGGATGGCTCGGCTCCCGGCGTACAGGTGTCGACACCGCCGTCGGTCAGGACCTCGACGTCGTCAGGGTCGAGGTCTTCCAGCTTCCCGGCGAGTTCCGGGCCGCCGGGGTTGTTCTCGACTTCGACGCTGGGGTCGCACCACTTGCACAGCGTCTTGTTCTGGAGGCGCGGGCTGTCGGCGTCGACTTGCGTCCAGGACTCGGCGTCGATCGCGCGGCCACTGCGGGTGCCGTGGTGGCACCGCGGCTTCGAGGGGTCGTCCTCAGCCGGCAGGTGGTACTTCTTCGTGCGCGACGCGAGCTTCGCGAGAACGACGTGGTCCCAGGCGGTCGGTCCGCAGGTGTTATTTGCCTCTCGCTCCGACCCACTCGGTAGGCGGGCTCCCTGGCCTGTCTGATCCTTACTCTTCGAACTGGCCGCCGCGTCGCTGGTATCCGCTCGGGCGGACGCCCGAGACTGTTCCTCAGTCGTGGTAGGGCCGTCATAATTACGGGCCCTGGATTCTTGATTTCGCATGGTTTCTGAAATTTCCCTCTGCAGGGGGTTTTGGAAACCAGGCCCGGCGTGGTGCAACACGCCGGGCGTCTTCTGGCCGCGCCCGATGGGCCTGGCTCCCTACCGAATACGTTTATGCGGTTCCTAATAATCCTACTGGTGGTAGTACCCCAATTGGAGTCCACCAACAGTATCATATATCATGTTACCAATAGTATCATGTATGCCCCTTTCGACGGATACGGTGATGCTGCTGCAGCACCCGACGGACCAAATGATTCTCAGGGAGCTGCAGGAAGGCCGAAACCTCGGTGCGAATATCGCCGACGAAATCGACCGACATCAGAAGACGGTCACGAAACGTCTGAATCAACTCGAGGACTACGGCCTCGTCGAAAACATCGGCCGAGGCGTCTACGAACTCACCGCTCGCGGCGCTGCGACCTACGAGCTCATCGACGAGCGCGACCGAGAGGACTTCGAGGACCTCGTCGACGAACGGGCTGAGGACCTCACCGTCGAGGGGCAACGAATCGTCGATGCGGCTGAGAACTGACATTCTGTTTTAGTTCCGCGGCTCGATTTCGTAGGTGTCGCCGTCGACGTGCTCGACGCCGGTGCCGGCCTCACCGGCCATCTGCTCGAGGATGGCTCGGACGGCTGGCTCTCGCGGCAAGGTGTTCTTCGCGACCTCGTCGACGGTGACCTCGGTGACTATCTGGACGTCGTCGTCCTCAAGGTCGGCGTCGTCGTCCAGGTCCTCGATCTCGAGGTTGAGGAGCATCGAAATGTAGCCGCGGACGGATTCCAGCTGCTTCGCGCTTACGTCGACGTCCGGTTCAGGGGTTGCTGCTGCCATACACGAGGAGCGACGGCCTATAGAACGGTAAAAGGGGGATGCATTTCCGGTATAAAAGAGGAGGGGTGACTTCCGGCAATCGCGGTTGTTTCAGTATCAGAAATAGTGAATAAGACCTATTAACTGTGAGTGGTACGAATGGGACACTATGAGCGATGACAAATCAGAGCGTGAGGAAGACCTTGAGGAGATGCTTGAGGCAGCTGAAGACGAAACGTCACCCGTCGCGCTCGCCGAACGCGCGTATAACCGGAACGAGGACGCGGAACCCAAAGCACGACTTTCTAACTCGTCTGCTCCGGCGCGGGCGAAGCACGACTAACTTCTAACATATGCCTACTTGGGGGGAGATTCTCGACCAGATAGAAGAGGGCCGTGAACGGATCGGTCTCGAGGCATACGACGTCGTTCGTAAGAAGTACATTGACGACTTGGCGGACTACACCGGAAACGACGTCATCCTGTATTCCTCATCCTGGACGGCGCCGTCGGACAACACGGCGAACCAATCCATCGATGATAGTGACATCCAAGGGTTCATGGAGGCGCTCAGCGGCCTCGATGGCGATACGCTGGACCTTGTGATTCACAGCCCGGGCGGAAAACCGGAGGCAGCAGAACAAATCGTCGAATACCTTCGAGACAACTTCGATGAGATACGAGCGTTCGTTCCGCAATCAGCCCGATCGGCGGCCACGCTCGTCTGCTGTGCAGCCGATGTCGTCTATATGGGTTCGCACTCCAGTCTCGGCCCGATCGACCCGCAGCTGAGACTCCGAACAGACCTCGGCCCTCGAATGGTGCCCGCTCACTCTATCCTCGAGCAATTCGACATGGCCCGAAACGAATTCAAAGAGACAGGAGAAGTCGGGCATTGGGCACCGATTCTGCGCCAGTACGGGCCGAGCCTTATCAGGGAGTGCGAGGACGCCATCGACTACTCCGAGCAACTTGCAAAGCGGTGGGCAGAGGAGTTCCAGGTTGACACCGAGGATGCCGCGAGCGAACTTGCCGAAAACCTCTCGGAACGGAAAGAACACAAAAGCCACAACCGGCCCATAATGCGGGATGAAGCCGAAGAGATCGGTTTCAACGTCGAGCCGCTGGAACAGGACGATGATCTACAAGACCACGTCCTTTCCGTCTTCCACGCCGCCGGCCACACTCACTCGGGGACAGGGGCTGCTAAAATCATAGAGAACCACGCCGGGAATAGTTTCGTCCGAATAGCAGGTCAACCGGAATCCGAAGACGACGAATAACGTCAGCACTCCTAATTCTCGCGATTTCTGGGTTCGCTAATTTAGAGCGTTTTCTTCGAGAGGCGAATCTCGACCGAGGGCTCGATCGACGAGTCGCACGCTTCGTGGACGTTGTTCTGGGTCTCGATGAGGTCGTACTCCCGGAGCTTCGCTAACTGGTTTCGGCGCGTTCGGTTCGTCGACGGCGGCCGCGACGGCCGCTCGTTCCAGACGTCGTCCTGGTGGGCGTCGGCGAGGTCGTAGAGCCGCGACGAGGACACGGGGCCGTACACGCGGATGAGTTCGTAAAGGAACTGGTAGGCGAAAGGGAGACTCCGGATATTCGCCTTCCGGATGTCGCGCTTCGCGAGCTCGTAGCCGCGCTCGATGTCGGCGTCGTGAATCTCGTCGTGGCCGCGCTCGTCGGCGACCTCGGCGGCGGCCCGCAGCGACTGGATGGCATCGCGAGCGACGCCGGCCTGGTGGTCGGCAATCGCCTCCAGTTGGGCGCGACTCCAGGCGTCGCGACGCAGCCCGGCTTCGGCGCGGCGCTGGAGGATATCGGCGAGTTCTGAGACGCTGAAGCGGTCCAGCGGGATGTGCGTCCCGGCGGTAAAGCGGTCGCGAACCCCGGGGTCGAGCCGGCTAAACCACCGTTCCGGCTCGTGACAAATCACGACCACGGAGAGCCCGGCCATGCTGCTGAGGGTGTCGACCGCGTCGCGGGCGATGTCGTCGGCTTCGTCGAGGATCACGACGCCAGCAGGGTCGGCGTCGGCGACGATCTCCTCGAGCATCGCGAGGACGTCGGCGACTGGTTCGGTGCGTGGGACGTCGTCGGGCCCGCGCTGGAAGCTCTCGATGGTGCGGCGATAGATGGACCCGGGGGCGACATCGAGACACCGGACGTGGGCGTCGATCGTGCCGCGGCGCTCTCGGAGTCGCTCGACGCATTGCTTCGAGAGGACGGTTTTGCCGACGCCGCTGGAGCCGGAGAGGACGGCGTGGCCGCGATGGGACCCGTCTGTGCCGGGGTCGAGTGCCTCCAGGAGGAGGTCCGTTTCGCTCTCGCGGTGGAGGAGTCTCGTCGGCCGATGGTCCTCGTCGAAGACGTCCCGACGAACGATCATGTCTGAGACCGACGCAAGATGGGTATAAAAATCAGGGTCTCATTTCCGGCAGGAAAGAAATCGTGGAGTGAAAATAAAGTCAGCCGCAGAAAACCTGCGTCACCCAGAGCTCATCGCCACGGATCTCGACGCCAATACCTTCCGAATTCCAAGCGTCGCTGAGAAGGTTTCGTCGGTGGCCAGAAGAAGCCAACCAGGACTCGACAACGCGTTCAGCGGTCGTATTCGGGCTGGTGCCGTACCCCTCGCTGTAATAGAGATTTTCACCGACAGCGTTGCAGGTGATGCCTACAGACGTGACTCGATCGTACGAGTCCTCACCGTCAGGGTTTTCATGAGCGTAGAAGTCCCGTGCGACCATGTCTTGACTATGATTCTTCGCGACGCCGTGGAGCGCCGGGTTGTTCTCGAGCGTCGCGAGGCCGCGCTCGGAGCGAATCTCATTCACTTCGCTATGAATCGCCGTTTCGATGGCTTCTTCCTCGCTTTCGGTGTCCGTATCGAGCATTCCAGCGACGGCGCCGGCGCCCGCTTCGGCGTTCTCATCGATAGCCGGTACGCCAGTCCCTAAGAACCCGGCGAGAAACAGCGCACCGACCGCGAGAAGTAGAATCGGCGTCACCGTTTTGACCAGGCTGAATATCGAGCCGAGGAGTCGGCTCAACCAACGATTGAACCGTCGAAGATACGAGGGTAATCGCTTCACGACTTGAAACGGAGCGAGGATCGCTATGATCGCCAAGCCAGCGATCGTCGCGGCAACGCGACGCCCCTGCGTTGTGATCGAGCGCTGACTATCGTTCTCGGCGTCCTCGTCGTCCGGCCTGGCAATGGAGCCGTCGGGGTTGACATCCGGGCTTGAAGAGGTCGTGTAGTCCTTCGCGGCGCCCGGGAGCTCCGCGCCAGGGTCCGCCGTGTCGGTGTCGGAATCAGCAGTTTCCTCGTTTTGCTTTGGCGGGTCTGTCTCTGACCCAAATGCTTCTCCGAGCAATCCGCCGCTACCGCTGCTTCTGAATTCAGGCCCGTGCGTGTCGGCCTGCTTCAGGCCGGGGCAGTTGTGGTTTTCTGGGAGTCGATGGCTCTTACAGTATTTTCCCGTACAGTAATTACAATCGTACAGGAGCGAACTGCTGTCCCCGCATATCGAACACCCCGACACATCTACTCACAACAACGCGGATTTTATAAAACGCTAGGACGGGTTTTATTTCAGAAGTACGCTGGTGGACCAGCGTTGCTGTGCATTCTCAAGATTGCTCGGCGTGCAAGCCCCGGTACTCCGAAATAATCGTGTTAAGATGATTTTCCCATGTAAATTTGTTAGCTTGCTTTTCTCCCTTCTTAACCAATTCCGACCGAACCATTTCATCTGAGACAATTTTATCAAGCGCATCTGCAAATTTCGGGACATCGGTCGGATCGTTTATTAAAAGCGCGGCGCCGTTTGAAATCTCTGGAATCGCACACAAGTCTGATGCGACGACTGGCGTTTTCCTTGTCATGGCTTCGACAATCGGTCGACCAAAGGTTTCGTGAAACGAGGGATGGATGAGGCACGCTGCATTATCGTACCAAGTCACGAGTTCGCTGGGTTTGAGGAACCCAAGCGTATGGACATTACCGCTGGTTGATGCTGGAAGGTCCTCTCGCGTCACGCCAGCGATATAGAGTGGGAGGTCTGCTGCACACGATTGGGCCGCTTTGATAGCAGTTTCCGTATTTTTGATTCCTGGATCAGTTGCGACGTGGAGCATATACTGCTCTGGGGCTCCCTCCGGTCGGTTTTGCTTTGGGAGGGTGTAATACACATCATCAATAGCTTCGTACGTTGCCCTCAACCGTGAGTTGCCAAATGGAATCTGAGACCGAAGCGTCTCTGCAACGTACTCACTAACACAAAAGACCCGGTCCAAGGTGAGTGCTCGCAATACGTCCTGTATGCGTAGCCGCCATTTTAACCGCCCAGAAACGTTCACTTCATCTGGCAGTTCAGTATTCCAATGCTCCACACCGTGGCTGGTGGCGACAACGGGCACGTCGGTCCGATAAGCAGGATATTCACCAAACAACTCGTTACACCCGAGATGAAGAAGATCCAACTCATCGGCGTTGATTTTGGTATGCCAGCGAGGTGGAATCGATTTGTCCGGTAGTTGTCGGCCATCGGTATCAGGACCGAACACGTCTTTAGGATCGCCTCGACAGTAGACAATGGCTTCTATACGGTCGTCGTTTTGCAAATGTCGTACTAAATTATGGAAATATCGGGTTGGCGCCCCACCAACGTTCCCAGACCCAACCATCAGCCCTACACGGAGTGCTTCCATTTTCGGTATCGTTCAATCGCCTCTATAAAAAGCATGTAGTTTACTTTTATTTGGTAGGTGGTGCTAGTCATAATATGCACAATAAGTTAATCTGTAGCCGATGTGGAGAATCGTATAAAACCGATGACCGGGAGACGGTTATGTACCACAAGTACGGCCATTGCACAGCGAATGAATAAATAATACTCTGCATTAGACTGCTTCGTCGACGTGCCAATCCGCCCGACCGGACCGTGTAAAATCAAAATCCACCGGAGAACTCGTGTATCACTTCCCACGACCCACCGGGGCCGTAGGCGACGAGTGCCGCGTTCCCGGTCCCGGCAGGGTCCCAGTTCGCCCCGTCTGCGACCGCAAAGTTGGCGTCGTATGTGCTTGCTGCGGCCGACTGAGGGAACAGTTGTTGGCTCTTTTCTTTAACCACCTCATTTTCATTGTGGTTAACCCGGGTTTCGATACTGACCTCATTTTGATTGACCAACAGGTCATCGCCACCTGAGCCAGCAATCGTTAGCAGAAGCTCTTTGATTTTTCCAGCCGGGTCTGCTGCCAGTTGGAGCTGGTTATTCGACTCGTCGACTCTCATTCGGGCGATGTCAGACATGTCGTCGAAATATATCGATTTACCCAGCGGAAGCTGGAGATCGTGGGGGACACGCCCGCCGAACATCTGTGTCTGACCGCCCAAATTCCACTCGGTCGGGAACGTGCTGCTATCATAGGCGGCCTGAATCCGGCCAGTAACGCGGCTGTAACTCCCTGTCAACTCGATTTTCATCCAGGGATGTTTCGAGGTATCATAGTCGAGATGGTGTGGATGCGGGACGTGCCACCAGCCCGGATGTTCTTTTCCAGGTCCGATCGACTGTTTTATCGAGTCCCACGACCCGAGCCCGCTCGAGGAATCGGTCGCGTGATGGACGTGTCCGTAAATCACGGCATGGACGGATGGGTCCTCGTTGAGAAGGTCTCGAACCTCGTCCATATTGACCGTCTCGTCGTAGGCCAGCCCAGTGGTGTACGTTAGGGGCTGATGCGTAAACACAATCTTCGGGCGGCGGGAGGAGTTGAGATGCGATCGGAGGAAGTCGATACAGCCCTGCGGTATCTCGTGATCGTTGGCGTCATCGGTGGTTGAATACGCGGTATTGAGAACGATGAGGTCGACGTTTTTGTACTCCTCGACGTACCACGTATCAGAATCGCCAGAATAGCCGTATGGCTCGTACGACCAGTCAGCGCCATAACTACCTGCCTGCTTGTATTCGTGGTTTCCTTGGGAGTAGTGGACTGGGGCGTTTAACCCCGCCCCGTCGCTGCCGCCGCTATTTTCGATGTAGTCGATCGCCGTCGAGACGTAATATTGGAGGGTGGATTTTGATTCCTTATTGCCTTTGATGAGGTCGCCATTATGGATTACAACATCGGGATTCCAGGCATTGATCTCGTCGATGACGATGTCGAGATTAGACTTCCAGCCACTCGATCCGGGAATGTCGTCGTTGGCTGTGCCGCCTTCCTCGTTGTAGTGCGTGTCACTAAGGACAGCGATCTTCACCGATCCGATAGATTGTTTGTCTGTATAGTGCGATTCGACGTGCTGCTCTGGAATCTTGCTCTCGGGGGAGCCGTGGCCCAGCTTCGTCCAGGTGTCACCGTCGGCATACCACTCGGTCTGGGTGTCGACAGCGACATAGTACCGTTCAACATTCGGCTCGACATCGTACGGCGTGCTGTTTACCGCGCCTTCCGGCCCTTTGAACAAGCCGTCGGTGATCTGGTGCGGTTCCTCGAGCATGCTACCAGCCTCCAGCGAGCCGCTGGCGTCGCTGTTGGCGGCGATCACCATTCCGATGACGCTGCCGCCCGCGAGCCCCGCGAGGACGCCGCGCCGCGTGTGCTTGCTTCCGAGTACGCTTCGTCCGTCGTCGTCTGATGTGTCGGTCATTGGTGGTCATCGTGGTGTTAATCCAGTTGCGAGAACACAGCCCCGGCCAGCACGCCGAAGATGAACAGCGCAAACCCAAGCCGGACGAACCATGCCGAGCCCGACTCGACGTCGTAGGTCACGAAGATCACGTCACCGTGGCCGGTCAGCACACCGCCGTCCAGGGCGACGATTTCGTGGTCCGTCATGAACTGCGTGATGGGGCCGGCGAGCTCGTAGTCCTCGCCTTCCTCAAGCGGCGGCCCGCTGCTGCCGTTCACGAAACTCGCGTTCTGCAGCGACGCCTCGCCACCGCCGAAGTAGACGGGGACGCTCGCCGCTGAGCGGTCGCGCGTATCGTACATGATGCGTGCGTCGGGCGCGGTGCCTTCGACGCTCAGCACGGGCTCGGCGACCCACTCGCTTCGCTGGCTGTTGGTCAGCACCGCCGGGTACAGCCGCGTCTCCTCGAGGGTGCCGTGCCAGTTCTGCGCGCTGGGCCGATCGGCGACGGTCTGACTGCTGGTGTTGGTCGCCGTGCCGACGGTCGTGTTCCGACTGACGGTGAACGTCTCGCTGGTGGCGTTCCGGTTCGCACAGACGAGCGTCCGGTTCGTCGGGTCTGGCGCCGCGACCGCGGCGGTGTGCGAGGCGCGACTGGCGGCGTCGTAGTAGTAGCCCTCGTACGTGCTCGCCGAGTCGTTGTACGTGAGCACGATCTCGTAGCGGTCGGTCTCGACGGCCAGCAGTGCGCGCGTCGAGCCGTTGTCGACGACGGTGCTGTCGGCAGTACTGTAGGTGCAGGCGCTCCAGTTGTCGCCGAGGGTGACGTCGAGGTCGGCGCTGACTTGCGAGTCGCTCGCGCCGGTCAGGTAGACGGCGTCGCCGAGCGTGCTGTTCGCCGAGATGTTCGTGATATCGCCCGTCCGCGTGTTTTCTAGGGTGCCGCCGCCGTCGAGCATCTCGACGTCCTGCTGTTGGTCTTCGAGCGCGGCGCTGGCGAAGAGTCCGCCGCCAAGGACGGCCCCAAGGACGGACATGATGATGACGGCGACGATAAGCGTCGTGAGTAGGTCCTCGGACACGCGGACTCGCCTCTACCCGTTGAAGCGCGCTCGATGAGCATATGGCTCAACTGAAGTAGCAACTCATGTTGTAAGGATAGTTCCTACCCGAGGTGTGTGAGCCCGCTTACGCCGTGCCAGCGCTGTCCGTCCCCTGCTCGGTCTCGGCGTTGGCGTCGAGGCCAAAGGCAGATCTGAGGGCGGGTTTCACCAGGCCGAGGCTGACAGCAGCGCCGACGATGAAGCCGAGTCCGACGTCGACGACGTAGGGTTGGGTGAGGAAAACGGTGCTGAGGCGCGTCGCAACGCCGATGCAGGCGACAATGCTGGCGTTGGTGGCCATCTCGACGACGATCTCTTTGTCCATGCCGACGTGGACGGCGAGCCCGGATAACAGCAAGCCCATCGCGAGCGTCGCGACAGTGCAGGCGACGTATAGCCATCGCGGCGGGTCATAAAGCACGTTGGCGAGCCACGGCGGCCCTTGGACGGTCTCGACCAGCCCGCTGGAGAGGGCGACTTCGAGCATCATCGTAACACCCCGATGATGACGGATGTGAGGACGAGCCCGAGCCCGAACAGTGAGACGCCCATCAGCCAGACGGGTGCGAGCCCGACGGCGGTGACGCCGGCGAGGGCGACCAGCCCAATCACGGCGCCACCCACGGGGCCAGGGCCGGCACGGATGAACGTCGAGCCGATGGTGCCGGCAACGATGAGGCCGACGATAATGGCGCCGCCGGGACCGTTATCGTCCGGCGGCTCGCCGATAACGAACGTCCCGAGGCGAGAGAGCATCGTCACGAAGCTCTCGAGCGTCGCGTTCTCGTTGCCGGCCATCCACGACTCGTTGTCCACCTGGGTGGTGTTGTCGGCGTAGTACGGCGCTTTTTCGTCGAGGCTCTCGGTCGCCGTCTCGTTGGTCTGCGCGCTCGCGACGCCTGCGAATGCGATGCTGCCGATGCCCCCGACGACCAGCAGCATGGCGATCACAAGTGCGTGAACGCGGCGGTCGGTAGCCAGCGCAGCCGTCGTCGGTGTCGTGGTCGTGGTCGTGGACATGGGTTATGCGGACCCCCTGATGACGCGGATGAGCGAGACGTAGAACGCGCAGGTCAGACTCCCACCGAACAGGAGCGAGATTTCCAGTGGCGCGCCGAGCCCGATCAGCGTGGTGAGCGGCCAGAAGAGATAGCCGAAGAGGCTGGTCAACAGTCCCAGGACGGCCAGCAGGCCGGCGCCGCCGATCGTCGAGGCGGCTTGCTTGATCGGCCCGGAGATCTCCTCGAGGGCTTGTGCGGTTTCGCTGTTAGCCGATGCCTCGTCTCCGTCAGGATTGTCGACGAACAGTTCGGCGACGCCGGCGTCGGTCCAGGCGATGGCGCCACCGCCCCACATGACCGCGCCGATGACGAAGTATGCCATGATGACGTTGCTGAAGCGCATAGTTAGAGTCCCCTCCGTGTGGCCGCGATTGCGACGAACGCGATGACTGTGATGAACATGAGGCTTTCAGACACCCAGCCGATGACGTAGAACCCGCCGATGAAGCCGACCGCCGTGAGGCCGACGACTTCGGTTGAAGCGGTCGTCGAAGCGACAGCGGCGCTCCCAAAGACGGTGACGAGCATCGCGAGGAACGTCAGTGCGCCACCGCCACCGCTCGGAAGGTGGGCTGGGACGTCCGCGAGGACGGGCAAGAGCGCGTACTCGTTGTCGTAGGTCGTCCGCACGGCGAACGTGATCGATTCCTCGATCGTCTCGCCGTTCGACAGCGACGCGGTCGCCTCGACGGTGACGTTCCCGCCGCCCCAGCCGGTGAGGTTCAACTCCGGCTGCACCGTTGCCGACCCCGTGCCGCTCGTCTGGTAGAGCGTCGACGAGTTCGTCTCGTTCTGGGCGCGAATGGTGAGGTCCCACGACTCAATCTCGACGGTTTCGCTGTCGAAGTCGACAGTGACGCCGGCGGTGTCGCTCTCCAGGAGCGTTCTGGTGCTCGGCGCGACCGTGATCAGCGCGGCTTGCTCGTCGAGTGTGATCGTGCCGTCCGGCCGAACGGTGACTTCCTGGGCGCTGTCATCGGTCGGCGTGTACTGGCCTTTCACCGTCCGGGCGCCGGTTTCCGTGTTGATGAGGACGAGGCGATGCCGGACGTTGTACCGTAGTTGCGCTGGGAATTCGCCGTTCGCGCCGAAGTAGTCGCCCTGGACGGTTCGCCAGTCGATATCGCCGGACTCGTTCGCGAGACCGCGCTGAATCAGCATGACGGTGTCCTCATCGGCGAACCGACCAGAGTAGTCGATGAGTTCGAACGTTGGCGAGACGGCTTGCTCGGTGTCGTTCAGCAGGTAGACGATATCGCTCTCGACGAGGCTTTGCTTGTAGATACGGCGTGGATAGTAGCCGTCGGCCTCGGCGACCACGACGAAGGGGCGATCTGCCGGGAGCCCGGTCATATTGACGGTGCCGTCCGTCGCAGTTCGGGAGACGATCAGGCTCTCGCCATCTGAGAAATAGAACCGGAGCTCGACGTCGATCCCGTCGATGAGCGTCGTCGGGTCAGACTCTTCGCGGATATAGAGCGTGCCTGGCGTGGCGAACGTGTGGGGGTTCGAATCGCTTCCTGATTGTGCGGTGTCGCCGGTCGAGTCGGTCGCGACGACGTACCACTCGTGTTCGCCACCCTCGCTGACGGTCGCGGTGTAGGTTGCTGTTCCGTTGCTCGTGACGGTGGTCGTGCCGTTCAGTTCCCCGTCGACGTACCATTCGAGCGTGACCTCCTCGTTCGTGGTGTCGAAGTCCGGGTCGGTGACGTTGACGCTGAGGTTCACCTCGACGTCGGAGAACTCTTCGCCGTTGGTCGGTGAGGGATCGGATAGCGTCGGGCCGCCCTTCGGCTCGACGAGCGTGAGTTGCGCGCCCGACGAGATGGAGATCGTCGCGACGCCCGACCCACCGGCCTGAACGAGTTCGTCATCGCCGTTCGCTCGGTTGACGCGAATCCACTGGCCCGCGCTGAACCCGTGGACATAGAGCGTGCCCGTGCCGCCGACGTCGAACTCGGTGGTCGTCGTGTCCTGCAGGTCGACGTCCCGATAGGTGATCGAGGAGACGCCTGACACCCCGACGGTCTGGATGCCGGTGGTGTTCGCCTCCATCGTGCCGCCGTTCGAATCGATCGCTGACAGCGTCGGGGCGTCGCTACTTGGCCCGGCCAGTCTCGTCGATGATCCAGCAGGGCCATCGACGGTCGTGTTCTGGATGGTGACGGAGCCGTCAGTGCCGAAGGGGTTGTCGCCGGCGATGCCGGTGTCTTCGTCGAGCGTGACGCTGATGCCATCCGGGTGGTCGAACATCACGCCGGTGCCAGCCGTCAGGAGCGTGGCGGCGCCGGCAGTACCGACCACGACAAGCACGGCTACCAGGAGCGCGAGCTGTACCTGGCTGAGCCGAGTGGTTACGTCCATAGCTGTTGGGTGTAGTCGTCGTCGATCTCGGTGGTTGTCGCCGCAGCATCGTTGAGCACGACGTTATCGACGATGGCGTTGATGTAGCCGCCGTAGTCGGAGTGTTCGGCGAACAGATACAGCGCTCGGGCGAAGTCGTTCATCGTCCCGAGCGTCCCGCTTTCCTGGACGTTCGTGCTCGTAGTCGTGTTCACGTAGAACGTCCAGTCGGCGGTGCTGTCACTGCTCTTCGTGAAGACGATGCGATACCGACTCCCGTCGTCGACGGCTGTGTCCGTCTCAGCGATGTATCGGTTTCCGGATGCATCGATGAAGATCACGCCAAGGTGGCCTGACCGGAGCAACAGCCCGTCGCCGATTCGAATCGTGAATCGCTCGCCACTCGAGGGGTTTTCCCGAACCCCGAGGATGTGGTCTCCCCATTCGTTGCTCGACACGTTCTCGATTGTGAATGCGAACGAGGCTTCGCCGTTCAGCGTGGAGCCGTACGTCGAGAGGTTCCCCTGGAAGGTGACGTAGTCGCCGCTCCCATCGCCCTCAAGCGCGTAGTCAGCTTGATACGTGCCGAACGTCCACGCCGGCCCCTGGATGTCGCCGTCAGCGCTCCCGATATAGTCCGGTAACACCGTGCCGTCGCCGTCATGCATCGGGTAATGGTGGATTGCGTTCGCGAACGCCGGGCTCTGGACCGGACGTCGTCCGAGCGCCTTCACGCCGTTGTGCTGGATTCGCACGCCCGGCGCCTGGGCGTTCTCGGTGGGGAGGACCGGGACGACGCCGATTTCGCCGCCGACGAACACTCGATAGACGGCGGCTTCGTCGGGACGGACGCCACTCGTCGCGAACACTCGGAGGGACGTGATGCCGCTGGATGTCTGGAATCGGAGGGTGGCGATCTGGTCGTCGCCACTGGCGCCGTTGAGGTCGGTTCGAAGCCATGCCTCGCCCGGCTGCGTGTCGGTCGGGTCGCTCGTTAACGCGGCGAGGCCAAGGCGCTCGGTGCGAAATCGCTCGGCTTCGATGATGCCGCGCCCCATCGTCAGGCCTCCGAGTTATACCAGAGTTCACCCGCGTCCGGGCTGGATGGATCAGTGGTTCGGGGGACGAGTCGGATGCGGTCGGCGCGAAGCTTTTCGAGCGGGTCGTCACTCTCGACTGGGAACACGCCCTGCGGGGCGGCCTCGACGGTTTCCGCGCCGGCGTAGAATCCGGCGGCGCCGGCGGCGGCGATGCCGGCGGCGCCGGCGAGCACGCGGCGTCGCGAGAGTTCGTCGGGATCGTCGTTGGTTGGTGAGTCGTCGGTCATGGATGGGTGGGTGCCGGCGTGTCCCGGCCGGCGCGGGTGATCGGTGGCGATTCATCGCGCGAGAACGGGTTGGGCGGCGGCATCGTCAGCCACCTCCTGCGGTTGCTTTCACGAAGATCACGCCCAGCAGGACGAGCACCGCCAGCGGCAGGATCAACTGAAAGAGATACGCGGTGCCGGTTGACATGACACCTACGTTCGCCTGGAGGCGCTCCCAGAAGACGGGATAGAGCGCGGCGACGATCGCGATCGAGAAGGTGAGGAACGCGATATCCGGCACGGTGAGGCGGCCGCGGGTGTCACTCGGCATCGTTAGGTCCCCCTCCGTGCAGACACGCCGACGCTGAGGATGAGCCCGATGAACAGCGCCGGGACGACCAGCTGGAGCAGCAGGCTGCTGAAGGGGTCGGCCTCGGCGCTGACCATCCCGATGAAGTGATAGATCGTCGGTGCCAGCGAGATCGTTGCGACGAGCACGAACAGCGTGAGGACGACGTCGGTGAGTTGGACGGCGCCGCGAGTATCGTCTCTTGGGTTTGTTGTCATGTCTGTTAGCCTCCTTGCAGCCAGCTGACGACGAAGAGCGCGACCGTCGCCGGCAGGACCAGCTGGGCGAGGAACTGCGCCTCGGTCGGCAGATTCTCCATCGGTGCGTAGCTCGTGATGAAGAACATCCACGCTGGCATGACTGCGACGAGGCCGAAGAACCCCAACAGGGCGAACGGGAAATCGAACGGGTTCATAGCAACCCCCGTCGTCGAACTCGAGGCCGAAGCCGTCGCCGAACCCGAAGTCGGCATCGAACCCAGCGAAGACGCCATCCCAAGCCCCGTCGGCACGACGCTGACGGTCTTGCTGCCGGGCGTCACCCGTGTCAGAGCGGTCTCCGGCGACACCGGCGCCGGGGTCGAAAAACGACTGGACGTCCGCGAACGCACCGGCAAAGCCGTCATCGAGCGCTTGGGCGACGGGTAACTCGCCCGTCCGACGCAGGCTCACCGGCTGGGCTTCGAGCGTCTCCTGGGACGGCGCCCGGGGCGTCTGCGTGCCGGTCGTCGCCACGGTAAAGACGGTTTCCTGCAGCCAGCCCGGCGCCAGCACCGACTCAGTCGCCGGCATCGGCGCCGTCTCCGTCGTCGGCGATCCGAACGCCAGCGCCCACGGCGACGCCTCCGGGACCGTCGTGCTTTCAGCCCGCGACTCCCAGCGAGTCTCGAAGAACGGCTCGGCGCGACGCTCCTGTCGAAGCTCCTGGCGCGTCTCCTGCCGCGTTTCCTGCCGGGTCTCCTGTCGGGTTTCTTGCCGAGTGTCGAGACGCGGCTCCTGACGCGTTTCGGAGCGCTGCTCTTGGCGCGTCTCCGGCCGTGCGTCCTGCCGGGTGTCGCCACGCGGCTCCGTCTCGACGAACGGCTCGGTCTCCGTCCCGACCTCCTGGTCAGTCGCGACGCCCGTCTCCGTCTGGACGACGTTGCCCTCGAAGTCGCTGATGCTCTCCGAAGCGGTATCGAGCAGTCCCAGCGTGCCGGCGCCCGTCACGGTGATCGCGCCGAGCCCGACGCGTTCGGGACGCCCGCGAAGCACGTCCGTCTCGGTAACCGTCGGGGTCTGTGCCGCGAAGAGGCGTTCGCGAGCGCCGTACGTGACGGCGGCGGCCAACCCACCGCTGGCGGCGGCCGTCTGCTGGGTTGTCAGCAGGCGGCCGCTCGCTGCGGCTTCGGCCGCCGCGCTTCGCCGCGGCCGAACGGGGTCGAGCCCGATGACGTCGCCGTCCTCGGTGAAGAGCGGGCCGCGACTGGCGCGGCTACCGGTCGGGGCCAGCGGGTCGGTCGCGCCCTCGTAGTCGCCCGTGGCTTGTGCGCGCTGTTGTTGGGCGCGGCGAGTGATGTCGCCGCTCATCTGGTCGCGCGGGCTACCCTCGAGGACTTCCGAGCGACTCGGGTCGTAGTCGGTGAACGGCGCGTCACCGGCGTTAGTCTCCGTGTCGGCTCGCCCCTCGGTTTCGACGCGCGGCGGGACGAGGCCGGCGCCGGCGCGCCACTCGACGCTCGTCCCGCCGACGCGTTCCCGAGCACCCTCGAAGAGATCTCGGGCTCGCCGTCGAGCGCGCGCCCGCCGGGAGGGGCCAGTGACGCCCTGTGCCTCGTCGACCATTTCGCTGGTCAGTGTTTCCGGCCGTTCGTCGGGTAAGTCGGTTCGAGGAGCTTCGGATTCCGACGGCAACCGCTGGGGTTGCGGGTCGATATGTCCCTCGCGAACGCCTGGAACAGCGCGGGCGAGTCGGGACGGGATAGCGCCCGACCGTGCAGCGGTGATGGCGATTTCCTCGCCAGGCTGGATTCCGAACGCGGCGGCCCGACCAGCTCGAGCGCCGCCGATGCGTCGAGCGCCACCGATGACGCCGCCGCTTGCGACGACGCTCCCTCCGACCTGCCCGAGCGTTCGCCGCGGCTCTTCCATCGCCTGTTGTGTGAAGCCGGCGCCGGCGAGCGCAGCAGCGCCAGCGGCTTCGGTAGCGAACTCCCTGCCATCGCCGCGAGCCGTCTCGGCGGCCGCCGCCCCACCGAACTCGGCGGCTTCCTTCACGGTAAGGGTGAGGCCGGCCGGATCGGCAATCGTTCCAACGCCCTGGACGGCGCCCTCGACGAGAGCTTCCCGCTCGCCAGGTGTCGATGCGGTCATCCCAACCGGGTCGGTCACGCGGTACGCCGCGGCACCACCCGGCGTCCGAGCGAGGTCGCCGGCAGTCTCTGCGATCGGCTCCCAGAACTGCTGTTGGGTGGTCTGGGACGCCGAAACGAGGACGTCCTCGACGCGCGGCCCGCGACCGGGCTGGGTCGTTGCTGCCGGCGACGTCGGGAGCAACTCGCCGACGTAAATCGTCGAGTCACCGAACTGCTCTTCGTCGTTCGCTTGCGCGAACTCGCGGCGAACGCGCGCCCGGTTGACAACGCTGCCCTCGACCGGGCTCTCGAGGCCGGTTGCGTCTTCGACGGTTTCGACGGCGCCGCTGAAAATGTCCTCCTGCTGTGATGCCTGCTGGAGGCGCTGTTCGCGACTGCCGTAGCCGGGGAGCAATCGGGCTTGCCAGCGGCCATCGTCGGTCTGCTCGACAACGAAGTCCTCGCCGGGCTCCAGGTCGACTCCGGTCTCGGCTTCCAGTTGCGCTTCGAGTTGCGCGGTTGCGCGGTCGCGAGCGCTTGCCCGCTCCTGTGAGAACCGTTCCTCCCACGCCTGCTGGCGCTGCTCTCGAATCTGGCTCTCGATCTGCTGGGTCGCGGCGCCGATCCGTGCCGATCGGGACGGAACGGCGACGAGGTCGTCCCCGCGGCGCCTAATCGCTATATCGCTTGGATCGTCGGCCCAGGCGAACTCATCGATCGCTCGCTGCTCCAGCTGGGCCGCCTGTTCCTGGTAGGGTGAACTGTCGACGCCCTCGAGGCCTTCTTGGAGCGTTTCGTCGACCTCTTCACGCGCAAGCCGCTGGGCTTCGGCCTCGGTTCGCGTTGTCTGCTCGGCCTGTTCCTGTCGAGCGGCTTCGGCGACGCGTTCGGTACGCGTTTCCTCCGTCTCCCCTGAGTTATCGCGAAGCCGCGGATCGACATCCGATTGGAAGTCGCCGCGACCGGTCTCGGGCGGCGTCCCACCGG
Source organism: Natronomonas halophila (assembly GCF_013391085.1). Lineage (NCBI taxonomy): Archaea > Methanobacteriati > Methanobacteriota > Halobacteria > Halobacteriales > Natronomonadaceae > Natronomonas > Natronomonas halophila. The sequence continues at coordinate 503,399 of NZ_CP058334.1, forward strand.
GGTCGGTGTCCTCGACGGGTTGCGTCGTCGAGTCCTGCTGGCGCTCGCGGGCCTCGCGAGCACCTTGCTCAGTGCGCGTGTCACCCTCACCGCCGGCGTCACCGTCCGTTTCTTCGTTGCCGTCGTCGAGACGCGGGTCGACGGCGTCCTGGTAGTCACCGCGTGAGGTGTCAGTCTCGCCACCGGTGTCGGCGTTTGACGTGTCAGTCTCCTGTTGGCGGTCGCGGGCTTCGCCGGCGCCGAACTCCGTTCGGGTCTGCTCGTCGGTTGCATCGGTGCTGGTGCCGGTGCTCTCACTCGAGGAGTCGTCTGTGTCGTCGGTGCCGCTACCACCGGACGGATCTGCGATTACCATCGAGCCTCACCTCCGGTGTGTTTGATGCAACTCATGGTCAGAACCTCAGGAGATCATCGTCGTCGTTGTTCCCTGTGACGAGGTCGTCCACGTGTGGCCCGTCCCGATTGCCTTCCTCACCGCCGAAGAATCCGCCGTCGGCGAAGTCGAAGAATCCAGACTCCTCCGTATCGTCGGTGGAGTCCGTTCCCGTAGACCCGACGCCGAGCCACCCCTCATCCATCCAAGCCGCCGACCCTGCGCCAGCGGCGATTTCGAGACCGTGCGGGTTCTGCTGCATCCAGGCTTGCATCGCGTCCTTCGCGGCGCTTTTGCTCTCGAAGACGCCAATACGGACCTGTCCGTTCCCCCTCTCCGAGGCGAGGGCTCGCCAGTCACCGTTCGGGAGCCTGTTCGCGACGACAACAGTCTCGACACCGCCGTTGTGTTCTTGCCGATACTGTAGCTGATCTGAGTCGTTGACTACCTCTGTGTACTCATGCATAGTCGAGCCTCCATGAGGACCGCCACCGCCAAGGACGAAGGCCTCCATTCCAGCCGAGTTCCGATTCGGAAGGACCAACTGATCGACTGCTGGCCCCGGCTGGCGGCCAGGCGCGCGAGCCGATCGCCCCGTCACGAAGGCGGCGAGGTCCTGCGGCGACGTCACGGGATCGAGCGTCGCATCGACCGGCGCCGCCGCCTGCGCGGATCGCTCAGCGTTCCGAAGCACCTGCTCGCGCTCGTCATCGCCGCCAGCAGTCGAGGCTGGCGCATCGATACTCGATACGGCCGACCGGCCAGCGCTGGCCGCCGCACTGCCAGCGACGGCCGCGACGTCCCGCGGGCTCTGCGCGGCGAGTTGCTTCGCCTCCTGGACGGCGCCGCGCGCCTCGATGCGAGCCGGTTTCGCCGCCTCCTGAGCAGCGGATTTCAGGCGGGTGAGACGGCCGCCGTCGGCTTCGCGTTGGGCGCGCTCGAGCTCGGTTTCGAATCGCTCCCGTTCGCGCTGCTTCGCGCGTCGTTCGGCGCGTTGTCGAAGGGTCTGCAACTGGTCAGCTATCGCCATCGTCAACACCTCCATCCGTCGCGAAACGACCCCCGCCGCCTTTCTCGGCGATGAACTTCGCGATCTCTTCGAGTGAGTCGGCTTGGTAGAGTTCCTTGCTCCGGCCGCCGTAGCGTTCGTCTTCTTCCCGGAGGACGAACCGACGCTGACCGCTCATAGGCCACCTCCAATGACGGATTGGAAGATAGCGAACCCAATCAGTCCGATAACGATCCATCGGAGCGCGCTTTTGGCGTCGATATCGAACTTGTCGAGAAGCCCCGGCTTGCTGGAGGTCACCATCAGCGTGGCGACCTCTTCGAGCGTATCGGCCGGAATCGCGTTCTTCGACGGGTCGCGAAGGTTGATCGGGTCGGCCTCGTTCGCCTTGTGCGCGATGGTCCAGATACCCTGTTCTTCCGAGGCGACCATCGCCTCTTTCGGGAAGAGATAGCGCTTGCCCTTGTGAACGACGTAGGGGATGCCGGACCCGTCGGTCTGGGGCTTCACGAACTTCGGCTTCGGGAACGTGTCATCAATCAGGAACCACTGGACATAGCCCTTGTTCGCGAAGCGGCGACGCTTCTTCATCTTCCGTCGCATCCGCCAGAGCTTCTGGAACAGCCCCCAGCGAGCCGTCTTTATATCCGGCTCGTCGAACGAGACGAGTTGGGCTTCGCCATCCTCGGTCGACACCCGCTGTTCGACGTCAGCGCCATCCGGAAGCGTGTCGACGTCCGCGCCATCGCTGCTGGTTCCCCGAACATGGGCTACAGCGGCGATCCCGACCACCACGATAGTGACCGCCGCCAGCGACCCGAGAAGCGTCGTCGACGAAACCCCCGCGAGCTGGGCGATCATCGCTGCCCACCTCCAGTGAGGCCGCGAAGCCGCTCGCGAGCGCCGCCGCCATCACCGTTGTCGTCATTGCTGATGAGTTTCTTGACGCGGCCGAAGAGGTTGTCCTGCGTGCGCGCCTCCTTCGATTTCGAGGCTTCGTTCCGCATCAACAGCATCCGATAGTGCGGCGCCATCCAGTCCGGCCGGCCAGTGAATTCGACGATCGCCTCGAACTGCTGTTCCTCAGGCAGACTGTCCCAGATCTCCTCGCCGCGCCGTTCCAGATACCGCCGTCGGTCCTCGCTTTCCTTCCAGGAGTCGCCTTTACCGTTCCAGCCGCTGACGTCCTTCTTCTTGCCGTTGTCGTTGATATACGTCCAGCCTTCTTCGGCGAGGGCACGCTTCGTCTCCTCGAGGCGACGATTGTCGATGCGGTCGGAAAGCGCCGCATCGGCGAACATCCCCGCCCGATAGGACTCGATTTGCTGGTAAACCTCGGCTTCTGTCAAGTTCCCGAGGCCGAGATTGTTGTTGTTCAGGAACTCCTCGGTCAGACTCGGGTTTACCGCCTCCTGATAGAGATCGAGGTCTTTGTGCGGGCGCTGCGGCTGGTCGGTCTGCTGTTGGGTCTGTTGGATCTGGTTGCTCATGACTCACTCACTCCTGAAAGACTGCGGAGGGTTAGGATGCCGCCAAAAATGAGCCACAGCTCACCGACGGGCCAGCGATCCATCGGTTGGAAATCGCTGTATGTGTACTCGATTTCGGTCTCGTCAGCCGAGACGTTGCGCTCGATCTGGCCGTCACGCACCTGGAGGCCGTCGGACATCACCATGCCGCCGACGCCGACGACGAGGATGGCGCCGAGCATGGCGACGCCCGGCATCTCCAGTAGCATGCCGACGAGCCAGCCGATAAATCCGAGAGCTGTGAACGTTGCGGCAAGTATCAAAATCATCGTTGGTCTGAAAGTATGGGTGAATGGGGGATGGGGTGGGGTGACTACGCTACCTCACATCTCGTCGATAACGCGTGCGGCGAGCGTTCCGAGGATCAACAGCCCGACGAACATCGGGACCATCGTGATGACGGTCGTTGTCGTGCCGTCGGTCGCCTGGTAGTCGTACGAGACGCGGATTTCCTCGCCGTCATCGATACTGCCGCTCGACAGCGTCTGTATCGATCCGGGTGGATAATCCATCTCGTAGTCGGTACCGGGCGTCGCTTCTTCCCACTCGCCTGAGGTATCGTTGGTGTAATAGACGGTTTCGCTATCCGTCTGGATGTCGTAGCCACGAAGGTCGACGTACTCGCCGTGGGAGGCGGTCACCGTCTCGTTGTCAACGGCTTGCGTCCCGGTGTTGTCACCGATAGTCGTCGCGATCGGCGAGAAGAGTACGGCTGCGATGGTCACTGCGACCATCACTCCAGCCAGTTTCTTTGCGTCTGCCATCGTTCACCCCTCAGATCCGCCGCATGAGCGGCGATGCGAGTGCGATCAACAGGAGCAGTCCGGCGAACATCGGGAGCAGCTCGAGGATCGTCAGCGTGGTGCCGCTGGCGTTCGAGCTGTTGACGGACTCGAGGACAACCGGGATGAAGACCTCGACGGCGATGATCGCCGCAATCAGGAGCCCGATGAAGAGTCCTGCGAGGTTCGTCCCCTGCCCACGCGTGCCCGCGGAGAAGGCACGCGCCTCCTCTTTGAGTCGCTTAATTGGATTCATCTGAGTTCACCACCTACTCGGTTGCAAGAGAGATTCCATTATCAAATTCTGAAGATGTTCCTACTCGAATTGCAACCCTGTTGCATGTTTAATTGCAACTAGAAACTAGACAGGAGTATGGGAACACGGGGTAGTGAACTGACACAGACCGAACGGCGGGCCCGGGAGGCGATGGACGCAATGCAAGAAGACCAGCTCTGGAAACTCGGCGAATACAAGATGAACTACGCCGGCAGCAGCACCCGAGTCACCGCAGCCAGCGAGTTCTGCGATCGGAACGGCCTCGAGGTCGGCGACGACGTCGACCAGTATCTGCACGCCGAATCGGGCGCGCTCGTGATTGTACCCTCTCAGAGTGAGGAATAACCATGTCGACAGACGAGAGTCCCGAAGCCCGACGGTCTCGCGAGCGTACCGCTGAACCCGTCGACCCCGAGAACTTCAATCTCCGACGTCGCCTCCGGCAGATTCACAACGCGAAAGAGCAGGTCCCAGAGACGATCAGTGAAGAAGCAAAGCGAGTCGTTGACGACCCTCGCGACCCCGGTATCTCGGAAGAACGATATTACGAACTGGTTGCCGATGCCGTGTTGAACTTCATTATCGAAGTTGAGCCGCTAATGCAGAACGACGATCTCGACGGGACCGACGCTTGGGACGAGGACCCCGTGTTCCAGGTGAACGATATCGAATACACGCTCAAGGATATCGTCGAGAATGACGGCGTCATTGAAACCGAGGACGGCAGGCAGCCGATTCCGATTTCAGCGAGCCGAAAGGCGTACCGCGCGACGAACCGCTTTCTTTCCACGGCCGGCTTCGGCGTCGAGTTCGACCAGAAGATGCCGGCCGAGGAAGGATTTGACTCCACCTCTCTCTAACGATGGCTAAAGCAGAATCGCCCGGTATCCCTGAATCGTCCTGGACGAACCCTTTCCAGGAAGGAACGTTCCTTCACCAGCTGTATGGCACAGTTGTTCGGCAGGAACGCGACCTCATCATAATTATCGACGATATGAATGCCCGGCGTGGGACCGGGAAGACCGTCGCCTCGATGCAGTTAGCGAACGCGATGGACCAGACGCCTGAGGGGCTTACGTGGGACAAGGTGTCCCTCGAGCCGGAGGAGATCCGGAACGCCTACGCCGAGCAGCCGAAGCGCTCGGGCCTGGTGTTCGACGAGGCTGAAGTCGGCGCCTCGAATCGGCAAGCGATGTCGAAGGCGAATCAGGCGCTGCGGGAAATCATGTCGATGGGGCGAGTCGAGCAGAAGTACGTCGTCATCAACGCCCCGCTGAAGGACTTTATCGACCAGGACCTGCAGAAGCTCGCCGACGTCTGGATCAGCCTCACCAGGAAGGGCGCCGGCGTCGTCCATCACTTCAAATGGGAACGGTACTCGAAGACGCTGATGACGCCGAAAAAGCAGTTCATCGAGTTTGACGATATCCCCGGCGACCACGATCTCAGGAACGTCTACAACAAACTCACCCAGGCAAAGCGGGCGAAAATTGGCGGTGAGGACGGCGATGGGTTCGTACCCATGGACGAGCACGAGGAGAAGTTGAAGCAGGCGCGGAAGCAAGCGCGCCAAGAAGCGCGGGACGAGATTGTCCAGGGGATATTCGCCCATCCAGAAATAGAGGAAACAGCGGTGAGTCAGCGTATGGTCGGTGAGGCGATCGGCGTCTCACAGACCACCATTAGCAATATTTTACAGGAGAATTGAAATGCCGATTTACCCATTCATTACCACCACAAGCATACCAACATACCATTACGCGCATAGCGGATTTTCCGGGTGTACTTGTGGAAATAGCGGGGGTGGGGGGCTCGGCGGCGGGGTCCCGCCTCCTGGTCGGCTGAGTCGAGTCCGAACCCTGGCTGCGTACCTAAGATAGCCCGCTAACCAGTCCTGAACCTGAGAACCATGACCGAACAACTGCACATCCTCGAAGGCGATCTCGAGACCGACACCGATTCCACGACCACCGCGGACACCGATCCCTCGCAGGAGCTTGGCGATCTCGAGGAGCGAACGGCCAGCTTCTACGAGGGCGCAACCGACCCGCCCTGGGAAGACATCGAGCGGCAGACAGCAGCGTTCATCAAGGCGCTCCTGCCTGCGGTTGGGAAAGACGAGTTCCTCGATGACCGACGTCGGATTCATCACTACCAACAACTGGACAATCTCCGGCTCGTCGACGACCTCGATTCGGAGGCTACCGACGACGTCGACCTCGGTTTGCTGTTCGCGCTCCCGGACGAGTCGCTGCTCTTCGTCGGTAGCGACCCGACCGCGAAGGACACCCGGCCGCTCTTCGGGTTTGTCGTCGAACCGTTTGCTCCCTTCCCGGCACCGACGTCCGCTCGGGACGCTCTGGACCTGCTTCGGCCCGGCGCCGTTCGCGAAGCCTTCGCGCGCGATGGTGATGAACCCGACCGGCAGGGCGAGTGGTGGCTCCTCCCGACGGACAAGGTCCCGACGAGCCAGGTGTACAAACCCGGTGTCGACAGTCGCCCGTACGGGCCGTCGCCGCTGGGGAACCATGTCCCTCGCGAGTACGGCTTCACGACGCGCGAACCTGACTTTCTGGACGCCGTCCGAGAGCGGGTTCCGGCGCTTCCGGACTCCGTTCAGTCGGCCCCGGAAGTGATGGAGTGGGTGCATCGACAGCACCAGAAACGGCCGATGCCGGAGTACGCTCCGGAGTGGGACACGATTCAGGACGCTGCTGGAGAGATTCTGGTTCGCGGCACGCTTCGCCACCGCGAGAACGACCATTTCGTCGAGAACGTCGGCGACGACTGGCACAGCGCCCAGACTCACGACATGAACGTCTACACAGCTGACGAGTTCGACCGGGTGGTGCTCGACTGATGTCCGCGCTATCCATCATTCGCGACTTGGGGCTCCGGTCGCTCGCAGCTGCCTGGGTCGAGATGGGGTTCAACGCCGTGCTGCTGTTCGGCATCCCGTACGTAGTGTATCGCTTCGTGACCGACGCGCCGATCATCCATCGTCGAACGGCGGTCGTCGTCTTCGGCATCGCGACGATCGCGGCGACAGTGATGACGATCGTGACGATCTACGGCGCGGCGACGGATGCTGGCTGGTACACGCAGGCCGACTCGATGCGAGCCAGCATCGAGGCCGATCCGGAGGATACCGAGCAAGGATGAGTAGTGATTTGTCAACACCCACGCTGGCCACCCCATCGTTAGATGGCATCGAACCACGCGTCGCCATCGTCAGCCCTGGCGACCGCACCGACCGTCTCACCGTACCGCTAGCTGCTGCCGGCATTGACTACTCGGTTAACCCCGTCGACCCCACAACGTTCGACGTTGTCATCTGCGATACGCCAGATCGGGAGATGCTTCGGACGGTCGTCGAGTGCCGGCTCGACGGCACGCCCGTCCTGTTCCGGCAGCGTGGCGATCCATTCTGGGGCATCGGCGAATGGATTGATTCGCGTGTGAAGAAGGCCGTCCTGTTTCGGATGCTGCGGGCCGTCGACGGGTGTCTCGCGATCGCCCCCCACCAGGCGAGCAAGTATTCGCGGAAGACGGGTGTGCAGTCCGACATCGTGACGCTGCCGAAGGACGTCGCCGAGTGGCCGGATAGCGATCACACCGACGAGGAGTTACGCATCATCTCGCTGACGAACGCGACGTATCCCGACAAGTACCGGCCGCTACTGGAACTCGCGCCCGCCGTCGACGAGGTTCTGGAGTCGGGGACGTGGCGCATCGGGTCGTGGTGTGACAAGCACGGCGAGGAAATCCGGGGGGTGCTCGGCTCGTACGACAACATCGAGTACGGCATCCAGTTGGACGCCGAAGCTGAGTTAGAATGGGCGAACGTGATGATTCACCATTCCGGCCTCGACGTCCTCCCGAACGCGATATTGGAAGGGATGGCCGCTCGCCTGCCCGTGTTGACGAATCCACACGTCGCGTTTAGTCAGTCGCCAGCCCCGACCGTGATCTCCAGTGGCGACCGCGTCCCCGAGTTGCTTGCCCAGCTGCGCGACCCCGAGGGTCGACAGGTCGTCGGCGACCGCGGCCACGACTACGTCGCTCGCGCGCACGACCCCGAAGCCGTCGGCCACGAGCTGGTGCGCGCGGTGACACGGCTCACTGACATCGGAGGTGACGGGAAACGATGAGCGCAGACTCGCCGACGGTCTCGGTGGTCATCCAACCCGGCAAAAAGGATAACGGGCCGATGACCCACCAGACCGAATCGCTCTGTGACATCCTCTCGGCCGTCGCGACGGTTCAGATCGTCGCGTTGAACGCCGCAGTCGTCGCCCCGCTGGCCGACGACTACGACATCCTCGAGGTCGGCGACGGGCAGTTTCCCGACGGGATCGCCGCGGCGGCCGTCCAGTTCCTCGTTAATCAGATCCGGCTGGGCGTCGCGCTGGCCCGCGCCGACACTGACGTCGTGTTATTCTACGGCGCGACGACCTACGCCATCCCGATGGCGATCGCGCGCCTCGGCGGCGCCGACGTAATTGCCCAACCGAAGGGCGATGTCGCGGCGGCCTGCTATGCCGACTGGCGCCGCTCAACACCGACGGCCGTCGCGCGGGTGCTCGCAACAGGCGTGAAACTCCTGGAACGAACCGGCTTTGCGGTTGCTCACGGCACCGCCGTCTACACCCCGACGATGGCCCGGTCGTTGGGACTCGACCCCGAGTCGGCGAGCGTGTATGCCGATGCCGCACGGTTCGTCGACACGGAGGCCTTTTCCGTTGACACGCCCCCGGCCGAACGTCCCGACCACGTCGTGTTTGTCGGTCGGCTGGATGCCGACAAACGCATCGACATCATCCTCGAGGCCGCGCGACAGCTTGGCCCCGAGATCGACGTGACGCTCGTCGGTAACGGCCCGCAGGCCGACCGGCTGGCCGACGCCCCGCCGAACGTTACCCACGAAGGCTGGGTGCCCCACGACGAGGTACCGGCGTATCTCGCCGACGCGCAGGCCGTGATACTCGCCTCGGAACAGGAGGGGCTGCCGACGGTGCTGCTGGAAGCCTACGCCTGCGGGACGCCCGTCGTCGCCCCGCGGGTCGGCGGCATCGAAGACGCCATTACGGACGCCCTGACGGGTGAAGTGTATTCGACGCCCGATGCCGACCAACTCGCGGCGAGCGCCCGCCGTGTTGTGGAAGAATACGACAGCGACGTGCTGGCACAGAATTGCCGCGCCATCGCCGAAGGCCGGTTTTCACGAGCGGCAGCGGTCGACCGCTATCGAACGATGCTCGAACAACTCTCCACGCAGTACGCTGCATCGACAACAACCACACCCGAGATTGCGGAGGTACCGACATGACGGCGAATCGCTGGTGGGTCAAGATGGCCGCCCGCTGGCAAGCGCGTATCGACGCCATTCAGGGTCAGATTCAGGCGATAAGTCTTCTTGCCACCGGGTTTTCGACGTTCTCGATTATGCTGCAGGGCTTTGGAAAAGGTGAGTGGGTACCGTATCTCGGCGCGCTCGTCGCTATCTCGCTGCCCATCTATGCCTTCCTTTACTTTGAAGGAGGTGTCTGGAATCAGGTCGGGCGCGATCGGGCCGATAAGAGTTCGAACTTCTCGGCGCCCGCGGGCCGCATCATCGTCGAGATGTATGCGCGCTCGCGCGAAGCTGCCCGCCGAGGGCGGCCACTTTCCGAGGAGGAACGAGACGCCATTAAGGCCGAAGCCGATGCAGCGTTCCTCGAGTTTCGCGACGGCTACGATATAGATCAACACGACACTGACCAGCAGGAGGCCACCCGATGACGCTACGTGAACGGGTATCGCCGGAATGGGTCGACTGGACAGGGTGGGTGAGCTTCGACATCGAGACATCGAGAGGGTGTGGCCGCTTGGACACCATCGCCGAAGCTATCCCGGATGCCGTGTTTGACCACTGGACAGCCGGTGCCGATACTGTCGTCGGGTTACTCGTTATCTCGTGGGTAACGGTGTTGTTCGTGCTGTTCGGCTACGGATTTGCTAATACTGTTGACACGCTTCTCACGTCCGACTGGGCGACGTTTTTTGGCCAGCCGCCCGAGCGAGAGCCGGCGCCGCTACCCAGCTTATCGCAAGCTGCGATCGGGCTCGCTCAGCTTTACCTCGGCGTCATCGGTGCGATTGGATTGCTGGTTCCGGGGATGATTCTCCACGAAGGGAGCCACGCGATCGTCCTCGAGAAGTACGGCAACGGCATCGACACCTACGGCCTGTCGTTTACTGCGGGCATCCCAAAAGGCGCATTCGTAAAACCGACCGAGGGAATCCTCTCGAATCAGGAGTTTCGAGCTGTGTTCGCTGTCGGCCCGATGGCCAACGTGACGTGGGCGGTCGCCCTCGCCTCGATCGCCAGCCTCGTGTCTGGCTCGGTTGGCTTCGGACTCAAGGTGCTCGCCGGCGCCGAGGTGTTGATTGTCCTAACGAATACGGCGCCGTTCCCCGGGAGCGACGGTCAATTGTTCCTGAAGATGTGGTACGATGAATGGCTCGGCATCGAGGCGGCGATGGAAGCCGCCTTCGAGGGGTTCCATCCTGGAGGTGCGTCGACGTGAGCGACGGCCCCAGTCTATTCGACCATCTGTACAACGAGTGTCACCCGTTGCGGTCGCCAATACTCGGTCGGTTCCTCAGCGCCACGGTGTGCGCATTAGGTCACGAGGTCGTGGTGATGAAACTGGACACCTGGGACGAACCGTGGCTGGCGTGCAGCGTCTGCGGCGCCCGCTTCGCTCCAGAGAGCATCATGGCAGACGATTACGATGTGGTCAAGATATGAATCCGATTCAAACCCACCTCGAAAGCGAAGGCGCCGACCTGTCGGTCGATGATGCGCTTGAGGTCAGAATCCGCCAGCACGTCCCCGGCGATTCGGTGATTAGGGAATTCGAGCGGCGGTACTATAAGGCAGTTCTCGATGCGTGTTTCGAGACAGCACAGAAAACGACGGACATCCCTGAGCCCGAAGGTGATTCATGATGCGACGATTCACCACCACTTCCAACGAATCGGATTCCAAATTCGGCATCGGCCTGCTCACCGGCGTCTTTGTGACACTTTCCTGTCTCGCCGTAATTCGTGTGGCCCGATGGGCGATGCAGAACCCTGTTTTCGATACGGTTCATACTTGGGCGACCACGCCGAGCATCGCGCCAATCGACTTGTTGAATGTCGTGCCAATCGCGATGCTCGTGCTGATGATAGCAATGGTGAACCGGCTCTGACTATCATGATCACGAACACTGCCCGGACCGACGACGAATCGATGCCCGTACGCCGAAGTATCGCATTCATCATCTTTTGCATCGTCTTCGGGTGGATGGTCCTCGCCCGCCCTTGCGACCGGGGAGGGTGTATCGATCGGCGGACTGCGGCGACCGGGCTAACGTCGGCGTTGCTCTGGGTGTGGATGTTCTACATCACCTACCTCTTCCTCCTTTAACCGCTTCCGAGAATAGCCGTGTTTCGGAAGTCCGTCTATAGGGTCGCCTTCGACATCTGGTCGATGATGTTGTCCTCGGTCGGCGCCGCGAGGTACGGCTCGATCGCGTCGTAGGACGACCACCCGCCGAGCGCCATCACGATCCGCGGCGAGACTCCTTCCTCGACGAGCAGATGGTTCGCCCAACAGCGCCGAAGGTCGTGACTCGAGACTCGTCGATAGTCGTCGTCGCCGGTCTCGTCGGCAGCCGCCTCCGCTGCTCGTGATACCCAGTTCTGGACGCTTCGCTTCTTCCGGTCGATGAGAAGATCCCCCTCGCCAAGGTCGTTCTCCTGGACGTAGCGATTGATGAGGACCTCGACGTCGCGAGGGAGCCAGGTCTCTCGGTACTTCCCGCCCTCGTATTCGCCGGTGGTGTCCTTCCCGGAGGTGACGGCGAGCTCGTAGTGGCGACCGTCCTTTGTTCGCGAGATGTGTCGCGGCTGGACGTCGAGGGTTTCGGCGACCCGGAGGCCGCAGTCGCCCATAAGACGGATGGCGACCTCGGCCTGGAGGCTGTGGGCGGCTCGCGGGAGTTCCTGGTATTCGTCGCGACTCATCCAGACGTTCCACGAGCCGTCTTTGTTCCGTTCGGTTCGCATTACACGCTTCTCTTGGGATTCGTGCAACTAGAAACTATGCACGGGGTGGGTTCGCAGCTGTGAACTGGCGATATAGCGGGGATTAGACCGGCATCCGGGGTTCGCGTTGCACGTTTCTATACAAACACGAAAAATATCCGAATCTGTTGAGAGGGTCGAGCGTCTGAAAGGCCGATTACTGAGTTTGATACCACTGAAGCATTCCAAACCCAACGCCAATTACCCAGGTGTAGAGAATCGGCCATCCCACCAGCCAAACAAGGGCCTTGGCGTATCTCACAACCAGATTATCGTCTCCCGCTTTTCGTGCATCGAAGGGTCGCTTGATCCCCCAGACAATTCCCCATTTTACAGCCTGCCAGAGTGTGTCAACCCCTTTCGCATTAACTGGCATACAAACGAGTATGTTCTGGAAATTAAAAAGTATGGTCTGCTTAACAAGATGGTTGAGATAGCCTCCGCTGGCCGGTGGGGCGAACACCACGTCTCCAGACTGGTATCAGTCGCTTCTCGGTGGATCGTCTCCGTCCGCGATAGCGTCATCGCCACCCGTAGCGACATCGTCGGGGGCGTAATCAATGGTGCTGTCGTGGTCGGGGTCAGTAATCGCAAGCGCCCACGTATAGGTAGGGTCCTGTACGGCAGCGCTTACGATATCGTCACCGAGGTCGACAACACCGGCGTTCGGCGTGCCGTCGTCGCTGTAAAGCGTCGCGCCGTGACTACCGACGCCCTGGATGGCGTCGATGACGTCGAACTCGGCGGCTCGCTCCAGCGTCTCGTAGGCATGCTGTTTCGACACGCCGGCTTCGCGGGCGAGGTCGCGAGCGGACTGGGGTTCGTCGGCGTTCCGCAGCGCCTCAAGGACGTCGGACTGCATCGAGGTCCACGTCTGGATTGTGCCGGGGACCTGGACGTCGGCAAATCCGGTCGGGAGAGCGTCGGTCTCGACAAACACGGTTGCCGTCGACGACGGATCGTCGGGGTTCCGGGCGTAGCGACCGGCCGACTGGGCGACGTGGTTCTCGCGGACGCTCGCGAGGATCTCTTGGGCGGTGTCGGCATCCTGGCCTTTGAACTCGCGACCACGAGCCCGTTTAAGTCCGGTGCCGTGGCAGTCGTGGCAGCCGGCGCCGTCGCAGGACTCGCAATGCGCATTCGTCTCGTCGTCCAGGTCGTCGGGGTCCGAGCGTTCCGGCTCGGCGTCCAGATCGAGCGCGGCGACGACGTCCATAACCATGCCGTCGCCGGGGTCGAGAGCGCCGAGGACGTACCCGACGGATTCGTCGCCGAAGTCGTTCCGGCTCTTCTCCTCGCCGTAGTGCATCGTCTCGGGGTCGGGGACACCGTAGTCGCGCATGATCCCCTCGAGGTCGTCCTCGACGGCGCTGGTGGTGATGGCGGTGCGGAAGTCGTCGCCGTACTCTTCGCGAAGATGCTCGACGATAACCTCGGTCTGCTCGACGTTGAAGTACTTCCCCGAGGCGAGGGGGCGCGTGGCGTCGCCAACCTGGACGACTCGGAGCCCGCGTTCAAAGCGGCGCCAGAGGCGGCGTTCGTCGACGTCCAGGACCTTCCGGCGCTGGATCTCTGGGTGGACCTGCAGTTGCCAGATCGGGAGCGCCGGGTGGGCGTCCAGCCCGATCACGCTGCGGGTGAGGCCCATATCCGGTGTGGTCCAGGTCTGTTGGAGTTCGTTCCGGGAGTCGAAGACGACGGTGAGCCATTCGCGGTTCCAGCCGTCGTCGTCGCGAGCGCCAGAGTCCAGCCGCACAGGTTCGTAGCTGACGCGGCCGACGCGACGGCCGCCGGCGCGCTGCTCGCTGGTAAGGATGGCACGGGCGAGCGGCCCGGCGAGCGTGTGGGCCCGCGGCGTCGAGTAGTACCACTCGCGGTCGGGCTGTCGCTGCAGCTGGTCGTAGAGTTCCTCGAGGAGCGCGTCTCGGTATTCGGAGACGACGAGGCCGCGTTTCTGGGCAGCCATCTCGACGTCGTCGGCGACGAGGTCGGCGAGGCGTTCCTTCGGGTGGTCGGCGGTCGCGACGCTCCAGAACTCTTCCCACGTGTCGAGGTGCGCACCGACTTCCTCGAGGAAGGCGGCAACCGCGCCCTTAACGCGCTCGGTGGTGAGGTCGTGGCTGAAGTCCGGCTGCTCGTCGATAACCAGGTTCGTCTGGTTCCGGAGGCCGGGGACGTGCGCGAAGTTGTGGGTCGCGATGACGAGCGGGTACTCGTTGTCTCGCCAGTCGTCCCATTGGGCGATCGCGTCGCAGTCGTGCTCGTACTTGCCTTCCTCTTTACAGGGCAGGTCGACGCCCTGGTCGTTGTGGGCTTCGAGCCAGCGGTGGGCGTCGCTGAAGGTGACGCCGCGGCCCTGGCAGACCTCCTGGATCCATTCGCTGGCTGGCTGGCCGTCGATAGTCAACACGAGGTCGTCGTCTTCGTCGTCCGGGTCGGGGTCGAAGTTACCCGCTGCGACCGGGCAGGCTTCGTGCCGGGCGCGGAAGACGAAGTGTTCGCCGCCCTCTTCGCGAGCGACCTCGGCAGCTTCGTTCCGCGCGTCACGTGTGGGGAGGAGGTGAACGACGGGGCGGTCGTCGGTGAGGTGGTCGTAGGCGCCCCAGCGCGTGGAGTCGATGGTGTAGCTCTTTCCGGCGCTGGTCGGGGCGTCGACGACGCGCTTGTCCTCGTGGCGGATGACCTCGTGGATCTTCTCCTCGAGGCGGTCGCGAAGCTCATCGGTGGTCGGCCACTCGAGGCCGCGCTTCTTGGCGGCCCGGCGCCGCTCTTTCGGTGAGAGCGATTCGAGTTGCGCGAGCGGGAGGACACTCGTCGGGGTGGCGACCTGACCAGCCGACATGGTGGGCGCCGACTCGCTGCTGGTGTCGTCGCTCGCGACCGGCGAGTCCGACCCACCCATGAAGTCAGCGGCAGTCAGGCTATCCGCGTCGACGTCGTCGTTATCGCCGGCTGACGCGGGTTCTGGAGACGTAGTTTCTTGTGTCGAACCCGGGGGTTGTGTCTTCGATTCGGGTTCGTAGCCAGCGATAGCCTCGGCTTCGGCGCTGATATCCCGATCGACGCCGTCGGGGACGTCTTCGTCGACGGTGACCGACTCGGCATCGCTGAGGTCCTGGTCCAGAACTTGCTGGCCGGCCGTGGTGCCGTTCGGGTCTCCCGGGTGATGCTTCTCACAGAGGCTATCCGGGTGCGGGTTGACGCGAGGCTCGTCGCAATAGGGGTTCGCACACGTACGGTTGTAGTTCTGGGCGGGAATCGTATCGACGATGACCGGCTCGTCGTCACTTTCCTGGGTCGCCTCGTCGAGGACGTCATCGACGAGGTCCTGCATTCCGGGTTCGAGTTCGAGTTTGCCGAGGACCTCCCAGCGGTCGGCGTCGGGATGGTTAGCGACGTAGCGCTCGATGCGTTCGCGAACGTCGTCGGCGTCGCTCAAGCCGACCACCCCCAGTCCTCGAGCGTGGTCTGGCCGTCAACGTCCGGCTTCTCCCCGCCGTCAGGTACCGGGACGTTCTCGGTGCGTTCTTCGCCGGCGCCGTCGACGCGATCGTCGACGACGTCGACGGTCTCGCCGTCACCCTGCCAGTAGGGTGCCTCGGAGAGATGCTGAACGGTCCCGTCGAGCGCGGGCCCGTCGTAGGAGGCAGGGCTCACCGCCCACCACCTCCGTTGCTCTGTGCGAGTTGAGCGAGGACCTCTTGGTAGGTCTCTTCGATGGTTGCCTCGTCGACGTTGTAGTCAGCGAGTTCGTCCTCGACGAGGCCGCGAACGTTCGGGGCGACGCTGCCGTCGTTGTTCTTTCGGACGAACCCAGCGTCGATGAGGTCCGCCATCTCGTCGTAGTGCGTCGAGTTCGGGTTACCGTCCAGCCCGAGAGCGGCCTGTGCCCACGCCTTCTGGCTGCCGAGCGTCTTGCCGCGGGCTTCTATGAACTTCAGGAGCTTCTTCTCCTGTGGGAGAGCGAGGCGGTCTTCTCGACGAGTCGGTCGACGGCGTCCTGGGCGAAGTCCGCGAGGATGTCTTCCTGGACGCCTACAGAACGAGTACTCTGCTGCGACGACACATCGGTCGAGGCTTCCGGCTCGGGCGGCTGCTCGAAGTCGACTTCGACATCGAACGTATCGACGAGACTCTCGACGTCTTCAGCTGCAGCGTCGAAGGCGGCGCGGAGTTCCTGCAGTTCCGCTTCGACGTCGGCCAGCTGATCTTCCAGTTCGTTGCGTTCTTCGCGAGCGGCGTCGGCTTCGGCTCTGGCTTCCTCGAGGTCGGCTTCGAGCGCATCACGTTGTGCTTTCAGTTCGTCGACGCGCTCCTGCAGGTCCGCGACCCCTTCGCCGACGTCCTCGACAGCTCCGCCGCCGTTCGACCCGAGGTTTTCAAGCGCTGAGGCGAGGCGGTCAGTATCCTCGAGTTCCTGTCGGAGCTCCTCGTTCTCTTCGCGAAGATCTTCATTTTCTTCGCGAAGCCGCTCCAGTTCGTCTTCTCGCTCGGAACGCCGCTGGGCTTCCTCTTCGACTTCCTCCTGGAGGTCTTCAAGGACGTCCGCGATTTCGTCCGGGGTCTCGGGGATTTCGAAGGTTTCCTCGCGAGGGTCGGGAGAAGTCCGTTTGCGGACCGTGATCGGGCCGATGAGGTCGCCATCGGTGATGGACTGACCGCGGGCGAGTATCTCGCCAGTCTCCAGGGAAGCGAGTTCTTCCTCTGAGCATCGAAGCGCGTCAGCGGTCCGGCTGAGGTCCTCGTCGCCTGGCTTGTGCGAGATGAAGTCCTGACACAGCTGGATGACGCCGTTGTGTAGGAAGGCGCGGCGCTGGTACCCGACGATGACTGAGATGCCTTTGTTGCCGCCCTCGGTTGCGGCCTTGATGATTTGGCCGCGGCAGCGCTTTACGTAGTCGTCGAGTTCCGGCTCGGGCGCCGAGTCCTTCGGCGCGAGCATGTGCGCCTCGTCGAGAACCAGTAGCGACTTTGTCCGGTCACCGGAGCGGTACTTCTCGTGTGCGCGCTCGTTGAAGGACTGCAGGACTTTCGCCGCGGCGAGGTGGACACGGCTCTTCTCGTCTTCGTAGTCGGCGTAGGTGGAGATATCGACTAGGATCTTCATCCCGCGGTCGAGGACCCATTCGCCGATCTTGTCGAGGTCCTTGAGGGCGACAGCGAGGTCTATGCCCTCTTCGTCACGAGCGCCGACCACCGTGATCTGTTCGTCGACGAGCCGGACTGGCGTGAGGGCGCCGAGTCGTTCGACGATAAGCGTCGGGATGGGGACGTCGGCGAGGTCCTCGAGGATGACGGCGAGGGTGTTTGACTTCCCGGTCCCCGAGGTGCCTTCGACGCTGAGGCGGAAGTCCTGGATGTCGACAGGGTCGAACTGGACGGCGCCGAGCTCGACGCTGCTGGAGGACTGCTGGGCGGCCTCAGACATCGCCGATCACCTCCAGCCAGAGGCTCATGCGTGGCACCTCCCGTCGTCGAGGGCAGGGCAGTCCTGCTCGTCGGCGACGATGAAGCACCCGCACGTGTCACAGACCGGGAAGGAGCCCTGCTGCTGAGTATCGGTGTCAGCAGACTCCTCTGGCCGGCTCATGACGAACACCTCCGGCTGGAGGTTGAGATAAAGAACCGTCTTGTGACGGTTGTTTCCGTATAAGTGGATGGGACCGCCGTGATTCGAACACGGGTCCAACGCACCCCATGCGCAGAGGATACCACTACCCCACGGTCCCTCGTATTTCGAGGGAGGGCGGTCGAACCTTTAACCTCTTCGTTTCGACTCGCGGTCAGACGAGGACCCGTTCGAGTTCGACGACTTCCCCGGACTCGGCGTCGGGGTCGCCGACCAGATGTCCGAGACAGACCGCGGCGCCGTCCGGGGTGTAGCAGGCGACGAGGTCACCCTCCGTAGCGTCGCCCAGTTCGGTCTCAATAACGCCGGGCGCGTAGACCGGTGCGCCCTCAGCAATCTCGCGGGCTGCGGAGGGTGCCACTGTCAGTTCGGGCAGGTGTTCGAGGGCGCGTTCGGCGGGTTGGACGACCTCCTTGAGGAGTTCGGGGTCGTCGTCCTCACGCCAGAAGGCGAGGCCGTCGGCCAAATCCTGCAGCGTGACGAGCGAGCTGTCGTCGAAAGTGCCCGTCTTCGTCCGCCGGAGGTCGCCCATGTGGGCGCCGGTGCCCAGCGCCAGTCCGAGGTCGTGACAGAGCTTGCGGATGTAGGTCCCGCTCTCGCATTCGATATCCAGCAGCGCGCGGCGCTCTTCGGTTTCCAGCGCGTCGAGGCTGTGAATCGTCCGGACGCGGAGCTTTCGGACGACGGCGGATTTCCGCGGCGGTTTCTGATACAGCGGGCCTTCGAACTCATCGAGCGTCGACTCGAAGTCGCTCGGCGTCGGGCCGTGGAGTTCGAGCACGCTCACGTAGCTTTTGCGGCTGTCGTCGAAGACCTGCGCCGCTCGGGGCGCGTCGCCGGTCAGAATCGGGAGACAGCCCGTCACTTTGGGGTCGAGCGTGCCGCCGTGTGCCGCACGGTCGACGCCGGCCATGTCGCGGACCCAGGCAGTGACCTGGTGGGCGGAGGGGCCCGCCGGTTTGTCGAGGTTGACGACGCCGAACTCAAGCAGCGTTTCGGGGTCGCGTTCCCCGGGCGGGCCACGTTCACGCATGATTAGAACTCGTAGCGGACGTCTTCGATGGGTGCTTTGCCCTCGTCGGCCTCGCCCTCGTAGGCCTCGAGCGTCGTCATGAGGACGTCGACGACGCCCTCCGGCGAGAGGCGGGCGGTGTTGAGCACGAGGTCGTAGATGCCGAGTTCGTCGATGTCGATGTTGTAGTATTCCAGATATCGGCGGGCCTCGCTGTCGCCGCGTTCCATCGTCTCCTTGCGGGCGAGTTCGACGGATTTGTCCTCGCGGTCGGCGATTCGCTCGGCACGAACCGAAAGCGGCGCGTCGAGCCAGATGCGGAAGTCGGCGTATTCGCCGGCCATCCAGCCGGCCAGACGGGATTCGAGTACGACGTCGTCGCGCGTCTCGGCGATGTTGCGGAGTCGACGGTCGAGGTCGCGGTCGATCTGGTCGTCCTCTTCGGCCGCCTTGTTCAACTCGAGCGGCGTCATGTCGCGTTCGGCCGCAAGTTCGCGGAAAATGTCACCACCGCTGATGTGGTCGTAATCCAGCGCCTCGGCCAACGCGGCGGCGGCCGTGCTCTTGCCGCTGCCGGCGGGGCCGGAGATGGTTATCAACATATCAGTACTGCGCCGGTGCGATTGAAAGAGGTTACTCTTCCGAACGGGAATGAGAGGAAATCGTTGGCATACCGGGCGAGCGTCGGCGGGCAACGGACAGGAACGCACGAAAAGAACGGCTTCGATGCCGGGGGCGGACCCCCGCTAGATTACGTCGGCGTGGTCTGGATGTTCAGCGCCTTCCGGATGACCTGGGTAAAGCACATCGAGCAGACGAAGTACCAGACGATCCAGGTCTGAATCGGTCCGAGGAGGCTGGTGTTCCAGCCGGTTTCGCCGGCCAGTGGCAGCGCCATCGGCCGGATGCTGTTGGCGAGTTCCGGATACAGTGGTTCCCCGCGGAAGCCGATGATGGCGTACATCCACAGGAAGACCGGGATGGTCAGGACCATAATCCAGACCATCGGCCGGAACTGCTCTTTGAACATGCCGAGGTTGTCGGCCATCGCGTCCATCTGCTCTTCCTGAATGCGCTGGACGGCTTCCTCGTCGCCGCGTTCCTTGGCCTCCTTGCGCTTTTCCTGAATCTCTTTCATCCGTTCCTGGTATTTGCCCATGACCTCCATGTTCATCAGGTTGGACTGCAGCAGCGTCGAGTAGAGGCCAGTGAACAGCGCCAGTACCATCACGACGGCGAAGAAGGGGAGATTGAACGTCGTAATGAGCGGTCCGAGGGCGATGTGGATGACCTCCGCAAGCGGGTTGCGGACGGCCTCGAAGGTATAGCCCGCGAACATCGACACCGAGGCGACGGCAGCCATCTTGTCCCATTTGGTCCACGAGGAGTCGGTGTCGGGCGAGTCGGGCATTTCGAGTTCGTCGTCCGACAGCGCATCGCGGACGCCTTCGGGGTCCTCGACGTCGAAACCCTCGCCGTCGGAGTCGACGAGAATCCCCTTCTCGATGAGCCGACCCCACTGGCCGCTCGTGAGTTCGTTGGAGACGTCACCCCACGAGACGGTCCCTTCCTCGGCCCGGTCGAGGACGGTTTCGATGGCCGATTCCATCTCCGCGTCCTCCCGGACGAGTTCCTGCACTTTCGAGGCGGTACGTGCCATTACACCGTATTAGCCAAGGCCGGGTAATCAACCTTTTACCTTGAGTCCGTGCCGAGAGGTTACTCTTCGCCCAACCGCTTCGAGAGGCGGTCGAACTTCTCGCGCATGCGCTGGCGTCGACTGGCGGTCGTTTCCGGTTGCGGTTCGATGCCGACCAGCGCTCCCTCCTCGAAGGTTACCTCGCAGACGGTTCCCTCCTCGACGCCCTCGAGCAGGTCGGGCGCGGGATGGAGCCGTTCGTCTATCGTCTCGCCGTCGTCCTCGATGAGGAAGACGGCCTGTCCTTCCTCGATGCGGTCGACCGTCGCGGTGTAGGTGCCGTTCAGAGTCATGGTGTCACGTCCGTGGTGTCGCTGGTCCGGGCGTCGACGGGCGCGATTCGGCCCGACGCGTCGCCGATGGTGAATCGCTCTTCGGTCGGGGCAGTCGGTTCCGCAGTCGCCGCCTCGGCGTCCTGTATGTCGAGCGGGTCCGTCGTGGTGTCGTGTTGGGTCCGGACCGATATCGTTTCGCCGTCGGCCTCGAAGACGACGGAGCCGTGGACGGCCGTCCAGACGGCCCGGACATCACGGTCGGCGAACCGCTGGAGCGGTTCGTCGTGGGGGTGGCCGTACTGGGAGTCGTAGGCCGAGGAGATTACCGCTATTTCGGGGTCGACGGTATCGAGGAACTCCGGGCCCGAGGACGTATCGGAGCCGTGGTGGCCGGCCTGATAGACGTCGGCCTCGATGGCCTCGCCGTGGCGGTCGAGCATTGCCGATTCGGTCTCGCGTTCGGCGTCGCCGGTAAAGAGGAAGGCCGTCTCGCCGACGGCGACGTGGACGGCGACGCCGTTGGCGTGGAGTTCCTCGCCGCCCGGGGATTCGGGATTGAGGACCGTCGTGCCGGTCCCGTTGAACGGAATCTCGTCGCCGGAGGCGACCTCGAAGAGGTCGACGTCGTGGCGGTCGACGGCATCGAGGTACCGCTCGTACGTCTGGGAGGTATGTGGCACCCCGGAGTCGTAGACGGCGCCGACGCCGTCCTTTTCGGTCTCGTAGTGGTCGATGACCGCCGCGTGGCCGCCGATGTGGTCGGCGTGGCCGTGGGTCGCCACGAGGTGGTCGATGCGGTCGACGCCGCGGGCTTCGAGATACGCGATGACCGTCTCGCCGTCGTCGCGCCAGCCGCCGGAGTCGATGAGCATCGTCTCCTCGTCGGTCCGAAGCAGGGTCGCGTCGGCCTGTCCGACGTTGATGACGTGGACTTCGAGGTTACCTGCTTCGGGCGCCGAGGCCGTGGTGTCGCTGCCGTCGAGGGTGCCGCCGTCGCCGTTCCCGCCGTTGCCGGCGGTCGGTTCGACGTCGAACTCGACGGCCGCACAGCCCGACAACAGGAGCATTCCACAGACCGCGATGACCGCGAGTTGCCGTCGCATTGCTGGCGATACGGTCGGCTGATACTACCGTCTTGTGGCGGGAACGGTGAGAAACCGAGCGGCGATTAGTTCGCGTCCTCGATGGCGGCCTTGAGGTCCTCCCAGACCTCGTCGGGCGTCCCCTCGCCGTCGATGCGGACGAGTTCGCCCTCGTCCTCGTAGTAGTCGATGACCGGCTGTGTGTTCTCCTCGAAGACGTTGAGGCGTTCCTTGACGGTCTCCTCGGTGTCGTCGTCGCGCTGGATGAGTTCGCCGCCACACTCGTCGCAGACGCCTTCCTCCTCGGGCGGCGCGAAGTCGACGTGGAAGTTGGTGCCACACTCGTCGCAGACGCGGCGGCCCGTCAGACGGTCGACCAGTTCGTCGTTGTCGACGTCGAGCAGCGCGACGAGGTCGAGGTCCGTGATTTCGTCGAGATACTCGGCCTGCGAGAGGTTGCGCGGGTAGCCGTCGAGGACGAAGCCGTCGGCGTCTTCGAGTGCGGCCTGAACGATCTCGTTGACGACGGGGTCCGGCACGAGTTCGCCGGCCTCCATGAACTCGCGGGGCGTCCCGTGTTCGGTCTCCATGTCCTTGTTCGCACGCAGAGCATCGCCCGTCGTGACGTGGTCGACGTCGTACGCCTCGACGATGTTGCTGGATTGAGTACCCTTCCCGGCGCCCGGCGGCCCGAGCAGCAGAATCTTCGGCTGGCTCATACGCGGTCGGTTTCCACCCGGACGTTAAAGGCTTGTCTGAACGCGGCGAACGTCGCCTTCTTGTGAGGGCGCGACCGAGTGTCGGACATGGATGCCGCCGAGCGCCGCCGGGAGTTGGTCGGCGCCATCGTCGCCGCACGCAAGGACGACGAGTCGGTCGTCTTCGAGGCCGCCAACGCACGCGTCACCTACGAGGACCGCACCCTCCTGCTGTCGGTGACCGACGCCGAACGCGAGCGACTGGAGGCCCTGCTGGACGAGTACCACGTCTTCAAAATCGAACAACCGGCCACGCGCAAGGCCGAACCGGGCACCGTCTACCTGTCGGCGGTCACCGACGCCAAACACGCCGCCGATTTCGTCGATTCCCTGTTCAGCGAGGTCTACGACGCCGACGAGGGCTACGACCTCCGGGTTCGCTAACCGCCGCCGGATACCAGCCGTCCGCTCACCCGAACAGTTCCGCGAAGCGGTTGGTTCCCGTATCCGTGCCCGCGATGACGACGGTATCTGCCGCTCGGAGCCGCATGTCGGGGTCGATGTCAGTTAGCACCTCGCCGTCGCGCTCGATGCCGACGACGGTACAGCCGGTCCGTTCGCGGACGCGTGCCTCCCGGAGCGTTTCGCCGGTCAGTTCGGCCGCCGAGGTCCGAACCACCTCGACGTTGGTCCCAAGCGAGAGGATTTCCTCGTCGTGGATGACCCGGTTGGCGATAGAGCGGCCGGTGACCGTCGCCAACGAGAGGACGTAGTCCGCTCCCGCGCGGTAGGTTTTGGGCACGGCCCGACTCTGTTCGGCCCGCGCGATGACCTCGACGGACGGGTCGAGGTCGCGGACGACAAGCGTCGCGAACTCCGTGGTCGTGTCGTCCGGCAGCGCGAAGACGACCGAGCGCGCGCGGTCGATACCGGCCGCTTGTAGCGTCTCGGGGTCCGTCGCGTCGCCGACGATGTCGACCGCATCGAGGTCCTGCCGGTCGACGATGGTGTGGGGCACGTCGGCCGCCGAAAGTCCCTCGGCGACCGTCCGGCCCACCTCGCCGTAGCCGACCAGCAGCGTCTCGCCGTTGCGGAACCGCCGGACCGTCGAGAACGCGGCCTCCTTGAGTGACTCCAGTTCCGCGTGGCCGCCGGCGACCAGCAGTATCGTCCCGCGTTCGAGCGGCGTATCGACCGACGGCGGCGTTTCGAACTCCCCGCGGAGCCACGTCCCGATGACGTTTACCCCGTAGCGTTCCCGGAGGCCGCTTTCGGCGATGCTCTTGCCGAGCAGGTCGCTTCCCTGCCGTATCGGAATCTCAGCGATTTCGATATCCTCGCCGACCTGAACGTCCTCGCCGAGGTCCGTCCGGACGGCCGTCGTCACCTTCTCGGCGAGGCTCCGGCCGAGCAGTTGCCGCGGCGTGAGCACGTGGTCGGCGCCCGCAAGCCGGTGATATCTCGCCACGTCGGTCTCCTCGACGACGCTGAGAATCTCCACGTCGGCGGCCAGTTCCTTGGCCGTGAGGACGATACTCGCGTCGACGCGGTCGGAGACGTCGGCCACGAGCGCCCGCGCCTCGGCGAGGTTGGCGTTCGCCAGCGCGTCGCTGTCTTCGGGGTCACCGTGGATGACCTCGTAGCCGTCCTCGCTGAGGTCGGAGGCACGGTCCCGGTCCGGTTCGACCAGCACGTATCCCACGCCGTTGGCGGTCAGTTCGTCGATGGCCGCCTCGGCCCGGGAGGTGTCCGCACAGACGACGACGTGGTCCGAGAGGTCCTCGTCGACGGCCGTCGGCAGCGACGGCGTCAGCGCCTCCTGGAACAGCGGCAGCAGGACGGCCGGCAGCGCGAGGAAGAACAATCCAACGCCCGTGATGTCCAGCAGCATCACGAGGACGTTCATCTCCGGGCTGTGCCACGGGGCATCCGACCCATAGCCCGTCGCGGTGAACGTCTCGACGACGATTTGCATCGAGTGCAGCAGCGATATTTCGGTCCCTTCCGGCGGATACGGCCCGGGTTCGAAGGTCCGCATCCCGACATCGTAGAACACCGCGGCGACGACGATGAGCACGCTAATGAAGAGCAGATAGTAGGCCGCCCGGCGTCGAATCCGGCGCATACGTCACCATGACGCGGCCGGACCGAAAACCTGTCCCACGAGGCCGGGGTGTGCGGTAACGGTAGCTTTTCCAACCGGCAGGGAGAACGTCGACCGAATGTATATCGTCATCGTCGGTGCTGGTGATATCGGGACGCCACTTATCGAAATGGCGACGGAGGGCGGCAACGAGGTCGTCGTTATCGAAAACGATGCCAACCGTGCAGAAAACGCCGCTAGCAGATTCGACTGCCTCGTTCTCAATGACGATGCGACGGTCAAGGACACGCTGGCCGATGCAGGCACCGACCGGGCGGATGCGGTCATCTCGACGACGGACCGAGACGCGACCAACATCATGGTCTGTCTGCTCGCTCAGGAGTTCGATGTCCCGCAGGTCGTCTCCGTCGTCCACGACCCCGAACATATGAACATCTTCCGGCAAATCGGCGTCCACACGATGCAGAACCCCCAGAGCCTCATTGCCGAATATCTCTTCCGGTCGGTTCAACGGCCCTCGGTCGTCGACTTCATGCATATCGGCGATGAGGCCGAAGTCTTCGAAATCGTAGTCGAAGAAGACGCCCCTATCGACGGCGAGTCCATCGCTGAGGCGGCCTCACAGGGGCTGTTGACCGAGGATATGCTCATCGTCGCCATCGAGCGCGAGAGCGAAGAGACGCCGATTACCCCGCGCGGCAGGACTATCGTCCGGGGCGGCGACCTCGTCACGGTGTATTCCTCCAGCGGCGTCACCGAATCCGTCCTCGAAATTTTCACCGGTTGATATGTCGGGGACACGTAGACAGGACCTCGCGA
The DNA here is from genome assembly GCF_013391085.1 of Natronomonas halophila. Taxonomy (NCBI): domain Archaea; kingdom Methanobacteriati; phylum Methanobacteriota; class Halobacteria; order Halobacteriales; family Natronomonadaceae; genus Natronomonas; species Natronomonas halophila. The sequence continues at coordinate 528,802 of NZ_CP058334.1, forward strand.
TTATCGCTCGCGACGTCGGGTCGCTGCTGCTGATACAGGCGCTCGTGATGACCGTCAGCCTCGGCGTCGCCGTCGTCTTCCGGGAATGGTACGCCGCCCTCGCCTTCCTTGTCTCCGGCGGAATCACCGCCGGCATCGGTGGTCTGACGCGATTGCGGTTCCTCGACGCGCCGGACCCGCTGATGAAACACGGGATGGTTATCGCCGCCGCAGGCTGGTTTTTCACGGCCGTCTTCGGCTCGCTTCCCTTCCTCCTGACCGCACACCTCACACCCCCGTCGGTCGCCGCCGCGACCGCCAGCGCCGCCGGCTTCGAAACGTCCAGCCTGCGGTATTTCCGCCATCCGCTCCACGCGCTGTTCGAATCGATGAGCGGCTGGACCGGCAGCGGCCTCACGATGGCCGTCCACGAACCGACGCTCCCGCGGGCGATTCAGTGGTGGCGCTCGGTCATCCAGTGGGTCGGCGGCGTCGGCGTCATCGTGCTTACGGTCGCCATCCTTTCGCGGCCCGGAAGCGGGAGCTATACGCTTTATAAGAGCGAGACACGGGAGCGACGCATCCATCCAAGCATCGTCTCGACGGTCCGAACCGTGTGGAAAATCTTCGTCGCCTACACGTTCGTTTCGGTCCTCGCCCTCTTCGTCGCGATTCGACTCAGCGCCTACGGGAGCGGCCTCACTCTCTTCGAGGCCGGATGGCAGGCGCTGAACCACGCAATGACCGGCCTCGCGACGGGCGGGTTCAGCGTCACGGACAACTCCATCGGCACCTACAACTCGCCGCTCATCGAGGGCGTGCTGTTGCCGGTGATGTCCCTCGGAGCCATCGCCTTTCCCATCCATTTCGCCGTCCTCTCCGAGCGGGACCCCCGCGAACTGTTCGCCGACCTCCAGACCCGGTGGCTGTTCGCCCTGCTCGGTATCGGCGCCGTCGTGCTGTCGGTACAGAACCTGCTTTTCGTCGGGCAGACGGGCCCGCTCGGGAGTACGGCCGCTGTTCCCGACCTCCTCGCGCCGTTCATCACGACCGCACAGGCCGACGCGATTCGTGACGGCACCTTCCAGTTCATCAGCGCGCTCACCTGTACCGGCTTTCAGTCCTCACCAATCGGCAACTGGAGTGCCGGCGGCAAACTCCTCATCTCCGGCGCGATGGTCCTCGGCGGCGCCGCCGGGTCGACCGTGGGCGGCATCAAAATCATTCGTGCGTACCTCATCGCGAAGGGCATCCGCTGGCAGTTCTCGCAGGTGTTCCTCCCGGACAGTGCCGTTGCGATGGCGAAAATCGGCGACCGGAAACTCTCCCAAACCCAGATGAACCGTGAGTTCGGCGAGGCCGCCATCGTCGCCGTCCTCTGGTTGGCGCTTCTGGCGGCATCGAGTCTCGTTCTCGTCAATCTGGCCGGCGCGGAGTTCAGCTACGCCGACGCCCTCTTCGAAGTCGCGAGCGCACAGGGCAACGTCGGCCTCTCGACCGGTATCGTCGGACCGTCGATGCACCCGCTTGCCGAGGCGATGTTCGTCCTGAACATGTGGATCGGTCGCCTCGAAATTATCCCCGTGCTCGTGTTCGGGCGGGCGCTCGTCTACGGCCTCCGGCCCTGATTATTCCCGGGTCGTTCCCACGAGCAGGGCCAGGACAGGCACGATTTCAAGCCGCCCGAACCACATCAGCAGGACCATCAGTAGCTTCGAACTGTCGGGGAACTCCAGATAGCTCCCGAACGGGCCGAGCGAACCGAAGCCCGGTCCGATGTTCCCGAGGGTCGCAATCGAGGCGCTCAGTGACTCCAGCGCGGTCAGGTCGTAGCCGACTCGGGACGCGTCCAGCGCGATGAGCACTGTCGCGACGCCGAACATCAGCAGATACAGCACCGTGAACGCGAAGATACCACGGACGGCCTCTTCGTCGACGATAGCGCCGCCGAGTCGGACCGGTTCGACCACGTTCGGCCGCGCCGTACTGTACAGTTCACGGCGAATACCCTTGAAGACGACCAGCCAGCGGACGACCTTCACGCCACCACCGGTCGACCCGGCGGACCCACCGATGAACATCGCAAAGAGCAGGACCATCTGTGCGTTCGAATCCCACTGAGCGAAATCGCTCGTCGCGTATCCGGTCGAGTTCAGCAGCGAGACGACCTGAAAGAGCGCCTGTCGAACGGCGTTTTCCGTGACGCCTTGGGTCGCACCGCCGAGGTCCAGTACCGGGGCCGACCCCGAGAACAGCAGGGCAGCCAGCACAGCGGTGACCGCCGCGATAGCGCCGGCGTACCAGCGGAATTCGACGTTATCCGTCATCTCCCGGAAGTCGCCCTGCAGAACGTACCAGAACAGCCCGAAGTTGACGCCGGCGACGAACATGAACGGGATGACGACCCACTGGACGGCCGCCGAGAAGGCCGCGATGCTGTCGGCCTCCGGGGAGAACCCGCCCGTCGGAAGCGTCGTAAAGCCGTGGGCGAAGGCGTTGTAAAGACCCATGTTCGGCGCCAGCCCCACGATATTGAGCGCGTACAGCAGGGCGATATAGACGATAGTAAAGCCGAAGTAGACCAGCCACAGCGCCCGCGCCGTCTCGGCGATGCGCGGGGTGAGCTTCTGCAGTTCCGGCCCCGGGGCCTCCGCTTGCATCAACTGTGCCCCGTTGACGGCCAACTCGGGGAGAATGGCGATCATCAGCACGATGATACCCATGCCGCCGAGCCATTGAGTCAACTGTCGCCACATCAGAATCGCGTGGGAATGCTGCTCGAAGCCGATGGTACCCATGACGGTCGCTCCGGTCGTCGTGAATCCGGACATCGACTCGAAGAGGGCGTTCACCGGGTCCGCGAGCGTCGAGGCGGTGCCGTAGCCCGCAAGCAGGTACGGTACCGCGCCGACGATGGCGACGGCGAGCCACGAGAGGCTGACGAGCGCGAGCGCCTCCGGGGCCTCGACGTCGGGGTCCGGGTCCAGTTGCTCGAGACTGAGGCCGACGGCGACCGTCAACACGATCGAAACGACGAACACCCAGATGTCCTCCCAGTAGATGAGGGAGACGACGAGCGGGACCAGCATCGAGACGGCCAGATACTTGATGACCGTCCCGACGAGACTCAGGCTCGTTCGCCAGCGAACACGAAAGGTCACACCGAAACGTCCTCCATTGCCGGCATCGTCTCAGGCGGCCATAATAAACGAGGTGGCATCGGTCAGGACGTCCAGAACGATTTCGTGAACAACACCAGGACGGGGATGATTTCGATGCGGCCAATCCACATCAGCACGATCATCACGAACCGGGTCGACCGCGGATAACTGGCGTAGGTGCCGTAGGGGCCGGCGTCGCCGAAGGCCGGCCCGATGTTGAGGAACGTCGAGGCCGCGCCGCCCATCGCCTCGAACTCCGTGACTGTCCCCGCACGGGCGCCGTCGACGACGATGATGACCGTCAGGAGGAAGAAGATGATGAGGCTCAAAAGCAGGTAGGCGAAGATGTCGCGAATCGTCTCCTCATCGACGGAGTTCCCACTGACGCGAACCGGGCGCACCGCCTCGGGATGGATGCTGGTGAACAGCACGCGCTTCAGCGATTTGACCGCGACCAACCATCGGAGCGATTTGATAGAACACGTCGTCGACCCCGTCATCCCGCCGATGAACATACAGAGGAAGAGGACGTGTTTGGCGGCGGGCGACCAGAGGTCGAAATCGGTGCTCGCATAGCCCGTCGTCGTCACGATGGAGGCGACGTTGAACAGGGCGTGTCGAAGCGTTCCCTCGGCGCCGTACTCGATGGTGGGGTCGAACAGGATGCCCGCGACGACCAGCGCCGTCCCGACCCCGACGACGCCCAGATAGAAGTGGAACTCCTCGTTGCGGAGCAGGCGCATCGGGTCGCCGTTGATGGCGAAATACAGCAGGACGAAACTCGTCGACCCGACGAGCATGAACGGGATGACCGCCCACTGGATGACCGGCCTGAAGGCCCCGATACTGTCCGGTTCCGGCGAGAAGCCAGCAGTCGATACCGAGGTGAGGGCGTGGGCGACGGCGTTGTAGAGGCCCATGTTCGGCGCCAGTCCCACGAGATGCAAGCCGTAGTAGACGCCGATGGCAAGCAGCGTCAGCGCGCCGTAGAGACCCCACAACAGCTGTGCCGTCTGTGAGATACGCGGGGTAAGCTTGTTGACGTTCTTGGTCTGGGTTTCGGTCTCCATCAGTTGGGCGCCACCGACGCCGAGTTCCGACAGCACCGCCGTCACGAGAACGAGGATACCGAGGCCGCCCAACCACTGGAGGACCTGCCGCCACATCAGAATCGACTTCGAATGGAGCGAGAAATCCCGGAGGACGGTCGCCCCCGTCGTCGTCAGCCCGCTCATCGACTCGAACATGGCGTCGACCGGATGGGCGAGGATACCCGTCCCCGAGACGTAGAAGGGTATCGCGCCGACGGCAGCCACGAGCAACCAGATAAGCGAGACGGCCAGAAACGCCTCCCGCGGCCCGAGGTTTCCGGGGTCGCCCGGCAGTTTCCGCAGTGCGGTCCCGGCAACCAGCGTCACGGCGATGGCGGCGAGGAAGGGAACCGACGACTCACCATAATAAAGCGCGACGGCAAGCGGGAAACACAGCGGCGCGGCCAGATAGGTGAGGACGCGCCCCGTGAGGTCGAGGCTGGCCCGCCAGTCGACGCGGAGTTTTATCATACCCTCGAGGTCAACTCGTCGACGAACGACGTCTCGACGAAGACGACGATATGGTCGCCCGGTTCGAGCACCGTATCACCGCGCGGAATGATGTTCTCCCCGTTTCGCGTAATCGCCCCGATGACGATGTCCCCTTCGAGGTCCGCGACCGCTTCCTGTATCGGCCGCCCGACGAGCGCACAGCCATCCGAGAGTTCGAACTCCAGAACCTCCGCCTGGTCGTTTTCGAGCACAGAGACGTTCTCGGCGACCCCCTCGTGGGTAAAGCGGGTGATCTCCTCGGCGGTGACCTGGCGGGGGTTGATGGCGACGTCGATACCGATTTCCTCGAACAGCGGGACGTACGACGCGCTGTCGACGATGGCGACAACGCGGTCGGTGCCGAGCCGTTTGGCCAGCACCGACACGAGCAGGTTCTTCTCGTCGGAATCCAGCGCCGCGACGACGATATCGGCCTCGTCGACGTGCTCGCGGGCCAGAAATTCGGTGTCGGTCGCGTCGTGTTCCATCACGAGCGTGTTCGGCAACTCCTCGGCGAGATACCGCGCGCGGTCGTGGTCCTGTTCGATGAGACGCGGCTTGAGGCCGCGTTCTTCCAGCAGGCGGGCCGTGTGATAGCCGATCTCCGATCCGCCGATGATGACGATTTCGTCGGCCTCACCGGGCGTCGTTTTGGGCGCGAGGTCCGAAGCGAACTCCTGGACGCTGGCCGGGCTCCCGATGACGACCGCGCGGTCGCCCGCCTGAATTTTCGTCGACCCCCGGGGCAGTATCATCTCGCCGTCGCGGAACAGGCCCGCGAACGTCAGTGACTCGAACCGGTCGGCCTCCGCGACGGTCTGGCCGGCGACGGGACTGTCCTCCATGATCTGGAACTCGGCCATCTGGACCTTCCCGCCCGCGAAGGGGTCGACGTCGACCGCTGCGGGCAGTCCGACGACCCGGACGATGTTCTCGGCGCTCAGGAGGTCCGAACAGACCATGAAATCGACGCCGAAGGCCTCCTCGGTCATCTCCCACGTCCGCAGGTACTCGACGCTCTTCGTTCGGGCGATGGTGAACGGGTTCGCCAGCGTCTTGGCCGTCTCGCAGGCGACCAGATTCGTCCGGTCGTCGTCCGTGCTCGCGATGACCATATCCGTATCCTCGACGCCGGCCTGTCGGAGCGTCGACAGCGACGTGCCGTCGCCCGCGAGGGTCATCACGTCGAGTTCGTACTTGAGTTGCTCGGCGCGGTCCGCGTCGATGTCGATGACGACGACATCGTGGGATTCGTCGAGGCTGTCCGCGATGGACGTTCCGACCTCGCCCGCCCCGATAACAACGACGTGCATACCACCTACGAGTTGGGCCGACGGTAAGTCGGTTACTATCGATTTGGGACGCTCCCACTCGTCGTGCGGACGGTCAGGCGGATTACGGAGCCAAAAAAGAACGCGACGAATCGGTTACTCGTTGCCGAACATCTGCCGCATCATCGGGTGCATCTCCATCATCTGCTCTTCGGCAATCTCCTCGTAGAGCTTGTAGGTGATGGAGACGGTCAGCAGGAGGCCGGTCCCGGTGACCTGCCCGATAGTACCGAGCATGTTCGCCATGACGGCGAGCAGCCCGACCAGCGCACCGCCGATGACGGTGACCTGCGGGATGTAGCGTTCGAGCACCTTCTCGGTGACGCCGGGCGACTGCCGGAAGCCGGGGATCTGCATCCCGGAGTTCTGGATCTGCTTGGCGGTCGCACGCGGGCCCATGCCCGTCGTTTCGACCCAGAAGATGGCGAACACCGCGCCGCCGACCAGCATGAACGTCAGGTCGACGCCGACCCGGATCATGATCTGCCACGGCTCCGCGGATGTCTGGCCGAGCCACCACATCCAGTCTTCCGGCGAGTAGATGGGCGCGATGTAGTAGAACAGCCCACCGGTCGGTTCCGCGAACCCACCGCCTTCGGGGCTGGTGTAGTCACCGAGCCACAGCGGCATGCCGGTCCACTGGGCGTTGAGGATGCGGCCCAGGAACTGAATGTTAGCCTGCAGCGCCCGGACGAGGATCATCGGCAGGACGCTGGCGTAGATGAGTTTCACCGGGAACCGTCCCCGGGCGCCCTTCACGCGGGCGTGGCTGAGGGGAATCTCGACCCGGACGGATTCGGCGTAGACGACCACGACGAAGATGAGTACCGTCGTAATCAGCGCCAGCAGTTCACCGGGGCCGATGAAGAGGTCGACCAGACCGGACTGCGTCAGCGGCGAGCCCATTTGGACCTCGCCGGTGAGGATACCCCACCAGCGGGGGAAGAAGCCGACGTAGCCGGCATCGATTCCCTGCCAGGCGATGAACCCACCGATGAGCCGCTGGCTGATACCTGCGATAATGAACAGGCCGATACCGGAGCCGACGCCCCATTTCGAGACGACCTCGTCCATGTACAGGATGAGCATCCCGCCGACGAAGATCTGGGCGAACATGATCCAGCCCAGCGCCGTCGACGAGATGCCGAGCGAACTGGCGATCTGTGGGCTCGGCTGAAGGAAGCCGGCGAACACCATCGGCAGGGCCGTCAGCGCCGTCATGATGATGACGAGCAGCTTCTGGAGGCCCTGGTATAGCGCCTGGTCCCGCGGGTTCTCCTCGGTGTCTAACCCGAGCAGGTCCGCACCGCCGAGCAGTTGCAGCACGATGGACGCCGTGACGATGGGACCGATACCGACCTGCAGTATCGAGCCCTGTGACCCGGCGAGGATCGTTCGGAACTGCCCGAAGATGTCGGAGTTCTGTCCGAGCCCGTAAATCCCGACGTTCGTCAGGAAGAAATACAGCACCAGAATGCCCGCTGTCCAGCCGAGCTTGCGCTTGAACGGGACGTGACCCGTCGGGCGCTTGACGGCGGGCAAGCGCGTGAGTATCGGTTCGGCGGCCTCCTTCCAGCTCATTACGCTTCCTCGTTATCCTCTTCGGATGTGTCTTTTTCGGCTTCCTCGGCGAGTTCCTCACCGCGCTCGGAGAGGACGGCCTCGCCGCCGGCGTCTTCGAGGGCCTCGGCGGCGTCCTCGGAGAAGGCGTCGGCGACGACTTCCAGGCTGTTGTAGACCTGACCGCCACCGAGCACCTTCACGACGTCGGCGTCGTGGCCGTTCTCGACGACGTCTCGGGCGTCGACGGTGTAGCCGTCGCCGGACTCCTCGGCGACGTCGTCGGCGGCGAGAACCGCGATGTCCTCGTCGAGTTCGCGGATGTTGATGGTCTCGACGTCCCGTCGCGTCTTCTGGGGACGCTTGAAACCGGATTTGCCGAGCGGTTCGTAGTTGTGCTGTTCGTGCTTGTCACGGCCCGCACGGCCGCGCCCGCCACGGTGGCCGGCGCCACGACGGTTCTTGTGGGAACCGCCGCCGTGGGTTCGGGAACCGCGCTGTCGTCCTTTCTTGGAAGTCATTATCGCATCGCCTCCAGGAGTGCGTCGATTTCCTCGGTGGAGTGGGGGCCGAGCTGGCCGCCCTCCTTGGTCGGGTGTTTGACGCCCTCGTGGCCGCCGCGGGGCGGGTGCAGACGGAGCGTCGGTGAGAGACCCTGCTCTTGGAGCTTCGTCTCCTCGTCGAGGAGCGCTTCCGCGAGCGCGGCGACGTCCTCGTAGTCGGTGTTCTCCGAAACCCACTCGTCGTCGATGTCGGCCTCGCCCTCCGCGGGTTCGCCGCGGAGTTCGATGAGCCGCTCGACGGTCTCCTGGGAGGGCTCGCCGTGAGCCACCCAGTCGTTGACCTTCGTCACCATGCCGTGGTAGGTGTCCGTATCGGGGACGAGCGTCGCGTGGTTGACACGGTGGAGGTTCAGCATCGAGAGGGTGTCCGCGACCTTCTCGCTTTGGTTGACTTCACCGCGGAGCTGAACGACTGCTTTCATCATTCGATCACCTCACGCTTTTCGAGCGTGCGCTCGGGAATCCGCGCCTCGGCCGTCGCGCGCAGGGCGTTGAACGTCGCCTTCGCGAAGTTGACCGTGGTGCGGGTGTTCCCGCTGGAGCGCGTCCAGATGTCCTCGATACCTGCGAGTTCGAGGACCTTCCGGGACGTTTCACCGCCCGCGAGACCGAGGCCTCGCGGGGCGGGTTGGAGCTCTACCTCGACGGAACCGGCCTTGCCCTCGGTGCGCAGCGCGACCGTGTGCGGACGGCCACAGCCACACTCCCAGGACCCACAGCCGCGGGAGACGTCGACGATGTTCAGCTTGGCCACGTTGATGGCCTTCTGAATCGCACCGCCGACCTGGTCGTCCCGCCCCTGCGCGTAGCCGACGAAGCCGTCGCGGTTACCGACCGCGACGACACACCGGAACTTCACGCGGCGGCCGGAGTCGGTCATCCGCTGGACCATGTTGATGTCCAGGACCTCGTCTTCCAGCCCCGGGAGGAGCTGGTCGACGATTTCCGGTTCCTTCAGCGGGAGGCCCGACTGCAGGGCGTCCCGCATCGAGGAGATCTCACCCTCTGCTACTTTTCGTCCGAGCCGCGTACGCGGCTCCCATCCGTTACTCATAGTTCATCCTCCAGGCGCTCTCGCACCTCATCGAAGTGTTCTGGTAGTTCCGTGGCGTCGAAGTCACCGGCGTAGAGACTGCCTTCCTGCTCGGCGTACTCCGCGATGTGCGAGCCGCGGGTTCGCTGCCAGTCAGCGAACACGTCCTCGTTGTGCGGAATCTCCAGGCCAGCATCGATTGCGCCTTCCTGTACTGCGAATACCTTGTTGCCGGGCGTCGCGGTGTTGAGACCGATGTCGAGAACGGCCTCTTCGAGGCCAGCCTCGACTGCGCGCTTGCCGGCAAGGAAGCCGGTCAGATACGCGGCGGGCAGATTGCCCGTCGGCGCCTCCCAGCCGAACTCTTCGAGGTCGACTGATTCGGCGCTCGCAACCGTCTCGTCACCGTTCGGGCCCGTAACGACCAGCTGCGCCCTGGTTTGGTTGTTGCTCTTGCGAGCGACCAGGCGTGGCTTGCCGGATTTCAGCAGGCGCAACCTTTGATGGTAATCCGTTCGGGCCTCGCGGCGACGCCGCATCGGCACCTTATATCGTGGTCCTGTCGCCATTATTGTTCACCGTAAGTATCGTCGATGTACCGCGTCAGGTCCGCGACGCTGTCGAATTCGCCACCGCTGGCCATGTCGTACAGTTCGCGGTACTGACTGCGGTCGATTTCGCCGTCATCGCGCAGGTCGCGGAGTTCGTTCCGCTGTGCGCGGATGCGGCTCTGCCAATCCTCCTTGTCGCTCTGTCGGGCGCCGGACTTGCCCTTCCGGGTCCCGTGACCCTTCTTGTGGCCGTAGGAGCGCTTTTCGGCGCGCTCGCGGGCCTGACCGCGGGAGTTACCCTGCGAGTCCGTCGCCTCGATGATGCCATCCTCGATGAGTTCGCGCACGTCGTCGCGCGTGATGGCGTCGGCGATCTCGCTCTGGGCGTCGGGGTCGAACCGAACGCGGGTCTCGCCGACGTCCAGAATGTCCGCTGCAAGTCGCTTCTGTGCTTTCAGGTCCGTCATTGGTCGACCTCCACTTCAACGTAGGTGGGGTTGAGCACGCGGATACCCTCTTCTTCGGCGACTTCCTCGATGCGCTCGCGCTTGCGAGCGCCGACGGTCGAACCGATACGCACCGCTTCGGTGTCGCCGTCGACACCTTCGAGGTCGTCGACGTTCTCGACGCGGACTTCCTCGAAGCCGCTGGGGTGCTTGCCGCGCACCGCCTTCGGCGTCCGGAAGCCGGCCTGGACCTTGTCGCCCTTGCCTTTGACGCCGCGTCGCTGCTTCGAGCGGTCACCGCGCGGGTTCCGCCACGAGGTCGGCGTCCGCTTTTTCTTGTGGTAGTCCTGCCGGTTGAACTGCGGCTTACCCTCGCGCTTCCGCTGCTTGAGGAGTCGCTCCTCGTTGTCGCTCAGGTCGGGCGTCTTGTCGGCGAGCCCGCGGGGCTGCAGTTCGGTTTCGACGTCTTCGGCCGGCTCTTCTTCGGCCTCTTCCGGCTCTTCTTCTTCGACTTCGGCCTCGGTCTCCTCGGCGACTTCGAGGCCGCCGACGTCGGCTTTGATACGCGCAGCGAGCGCGTTGCCGATGCCGCTGACTTCCGCGAGTTCGTCCTGGGACGCCTCGCGGACGTCGTCGACGGTTTCGAAGCCGGCCTCTTCGAGGGCTTCGGCCTTCGAGGGGCCAACACCGCTGATGTCGGTTAGTTCTTCGTAATCTTCGCTTTCGCTCATCAGGCCTCACCTCGCTCGGGCATCTCCGTGATGTACACGCCGTCCTGGAAGACGCGCGTGTCCTTGTCGGGGACGCGAGTGAGTTGTTCGATGTCGGCCGCCGTCTGGCCGACGTCCTCGATGCTGGGGCCGGTAATCGTCAGTTCTTCGCCGTCGACCGTGACCTCGGTGTCGCCGCGAATCGTCGTGCGTCGCGGCGCTTTCTCACCCAGGAAGTTCTCGATGACGACCTCGTCGCCCTCGACGTCGACCTGCATCGGGAAGTGGGAGTAGTAGACTTCCATCCCGTACTCCCAGCCCTCGGTCACGCCGTGGAACATGTTGTCGATGTGGCTGGCGAAGGTGCCGACGGTTGCCTCGGCCTTGGCGTTCGTTTCCTCGGTCTCGATGACGACGGTGCCGTCCTCGACGCTCACGCTCACGTCGGGGTACCAGAGGCGTCGCGTGACGCTCCCGTTGGGCCCCTCGACGCTGAGGTCGAGGTGGTCCATCGTCGCCGTGACCTCGTCCGGAATATCGATTTCCTTTCGCATGGTTCAGTATACGTATGCGATCACCTGGCCACCGATGCCCGCCTCTCGGGCCTCGTAGTGGCTCATGACGCCGTGGCTCGTCGTGACGATGAGTGCCCCGTAGTCGCGGGCGGGGAGGAACCGTTTCTCCCACTTCTCGAATTCGTCTGCACCCGCCGAATAGCGGGGCTTGACGGCGCCACACTCGTTGATCGCGCCTTTCAGTTCAACCTCGAATCGGCCGGATTTCCCGTCGTCGACGAACTGGAATCCGTCGATGTACCCGCGGTCGTAGAAGACCTCGAGTACCGAGCCGATTTCGTTCGAGGCGGGCTGTATCGTCTGGTCCAGATGGCCGACGCTCTCGGCGTTATCGAGGCCGGAGAGCGCGCTGGCCAGTGGGTCGTTTGTCGCCATTGTTAGCTGTACTTTTTGAAGCCCATGCCACGAGCGACTTCTCGGAAGCACTGTCGGCACAGCCAGATGTCGTACTTGCCGACGAGTCCCTGTTCGCGCCCGCAGCGCTGGCATTCCTCGAGCTGACCGGTTCGCTTTGCGGCCTGCTCGCCTGTTTCTTGTTCCGTCATTCGGAGACCTCCACGTCGTAGTTCGCTTCGAGGTACGCGATAGCGTCCTCGGCTGTCAGTCGGTGCTTCGACGGGATCGGCTGGGACATCTTGTCCCGCTTGCTCACGCGGTAACCCGGACGGACCATGTTGACGGTCACGTCGAGCCCGTAGATACCGATCTGCGGGTCGTACTCCTGGCTCGGGAACTCGGTGTGTTCCTCGATGCCGAAGCTGAAATTACCCGTTTCGTCGAACTGCGATGCGTTGAGTTCGGCGATTGCCAGCGTGGTCGAGAGGAACTCCTCGGCTTCGTCGCCGCGGAGCGTGACCTTCGCACCGATGGGGTCGCCCTCTCGGATGTTGAAGTCCTGCACCGTCTTCTTGGCCGTCGTGCGGACGGGCTGTTGGCCCGTAACCTCGCTGAGGATATCCTCAGCGGTCGCGAGCGGCTCACCGCCTTCACCGATTCCCATGTGGACGACGACCTTCTCGACGGAGGGTTCACGCATGTCGTGGAACTCCGAATCAGCGGATTCCGAGCTCATTCGTCGTCACCTCCCGTGAAGTTCTCGTCGATAACGACGACGTACTCTTCGACCGTCTCGAAGTCCTCGCCGTCGTTGGCGTCGATCTGGACGTTGTTCGACCCGGAGCCAGGCGTGACCTGGATCTGGTCGATGGTGCCGATGCGGCCGGCGTGTGCGCCACGGACGGCCGTCACCAGCGCGCCCTCCTCGTAGGTGAAGTGGGCGACGATTTCGTCGTCGTCGTTAGAGACGACGATGGAATCATTGGTGTTGTAGTCGGCGTCCTCGTCGACGAGCAGGGTCTGGCCGTCGTGCAGCGTCAGCTGCGTGTCGCCGCCAGCGACCTGCGTCTTGCCGGCGATTTTGCCGAGTTTGGAGCCTGCCGCGTCCTCGTCGATGGGGGTCAGCGAAAGCCGACCGCCCTCGTCGGGGAAGACACGGTAGAACTCCTCTCGCTCGACGAACGCCAGGATGTCGAACATCCCGACCGGACGTCGCTCGTCGGAGACAGCCTTCCCGTTGATGAGGATGCTGTCCTGGTCGAGCGCGTAGCGCGCTTCCTTCTTCGAATCGACGTAGCCGAGCACGTCACGCAGGACGATGAGGAGGGGAACCCCCTCTTCGCCGTGCGGACCCGCACCGGCCTTCGTCGTGTAGGCCTCTTCCTTCCGTTCGACCGGCCACGACTTGGGAACCGCGAGCCGTTTCTGATGCTTCGTCATTCGTTATCCTCCTCCAGTCGCGCCTCGCGGAAGTCGTCGGAGAGGTCCAGGTCCGTCACCTGAACGTTGCTGGCGTCAAGCGGCCGGGGGACCTCTTCCCCGTCGGCCGTCTCGACGGTCACGTCTTCGACGTGAATCTCCGCGGCGCGGAGGTCGACGTTGACGACTTCGCCGGACTCGCCGGCGTAGTCGCCACGCTGAACCTCCACGGTGTCGCCCGCGTTGACGCGGACGCTCCGCTGGCCGTACTCCTCGCGGAGGTCCGGCGACAGCGGCGAACGGACCTGCTTCTGCTTGTCGTGCAGCGAGGCGCGCTCCTGTCGATTGCGCTGTTTGTGTGGTTGCTCAGTCATTGCTATACGATCATTGTCGCCGTACTGGCGATGCTCCCGAACCGCTCTGCGACCTCGCGGGCGATCGGGCCCTTGAGTTCGGTCCCACGCGGTTCCTCGTTCTCGTCGATGATGACGGCCGCGTTGTCCTCGAACTTGAGGCGCGTGCCGTCGGGACGGCGGATGGGCTTTCGCTGCCGGATAACGACCGCTTCCAGCACCTGCCGCCGCATCTCGGGCGTCCCTTTCGTCACCGAGACGGTGATCTTGTCACCGAGGCCCGCCTTGGGGTGGCGGTTCTTGGTACCCGAGTAGCCGGAGATCGAGATGACCTTCAGCTCGCGGGCACCAGTGTTGTCAGCACAGGTGATGAGGGAGCCCTTCTCGAGGCCCTGCGTAACGTCAGCGTTGAGCGCTTCCATTATTCCTCACTCTCCTGTACTTCGACGACCACGTGGCTCTTCGTCTTCGAGAGCGGACGGGTCTCTGCTAGTTTCACTTCGTCGCCGACCGAGAGCGGTTCCAGTACCTCCGGCGTGTGGGCCGGAATTCGCGACCGTCGCTTCATGAGACGGTCGTATTTGGGTACGTTCACCTCGTACTCTCGCTCGACGACGACGGTACGGTCCATATCGGTCGAGACGACCGTCCCCTCGATGATCTGCCCGCGGACGGGCAGGTCACCGTAGAAGGGACAGGTCTCGTAGTCGTACTCCTCCGGATTTTCGGGTTCCGGAGGCTGTTTTACGTCGAGTCCTATTGCCATAGTGAACCTCCTTTGAGTTCGGTGCGTCGAGCGGGCCGTGCCACGAGTCGGTCGCCCTCGACGACGACTGCGGTGTCGTCGAGGTCGAACCGGAACGTCGCATCCGCTTTCGGCACCCGTTTCATCCCGTCGCTCGCCGCCACGAGCAACGTGTGCATCGTCTCGTCGACGACACGCCCGGCTATCCCGACCAAATCGGGGTTGGGCGAATCAACGACCTCGACGTCGAGGCCGGCGAGTTCGTGGCGGACGAGCGAATCGGGATTCATTCTTCCAGATCGCCCTCCTCGCGCTGAACCGTCTTGAGACGGGCGATGGTCTTTTTGAGTTCGCCGATGCGGCCCGGGTTCTCCGGGGCACCACCGGCGGCCAGGACGGCCTTCTCGTTGAGAAGTTCCGTCTCGAGCTGTTCGAGTTCCGCCTCGCGTTCGGCGGGCGTCATGTCGCGAATCTCGTCGACGTGCAGGATGGCCATCGTTATTCAGCCTCCTCTTCGTCTTCGTCGGTCTCCTCGGATTCCTCCGATTCGACGTCCTCTTCCATCTCTTCGACGAGTTCCGCGGCTTCCTCTTCGATGTCCTCTTCGAGTTCCTCCGGCTCCTCTTCCTCGTTGGAGTCCGGCGGCGAAGTCGGCGAGGAGCCTTCCTCGGATTCGACGTCTTCGTCGAGGATTTCTTCCTCGGCGAGGTCGTCGTCGGATTCCTCGGTTGTCTCCTCGATGACTTCCTCGGAGCCGGCGCCGACCGATTCGGCCTCTTCAGGCTCTTCGAGGAGTTCCTCGACGTCGCCCTCGGGCTCCTCGATGAAGTCCTCGACCTCGACGTCCTCGTAGATCTCGAAGTCGTCGGGGAGTTCGGCGTTCGGCGGAATGATCTTCACGCGGACACCGATGGTACCGAGCTTGAGGACTGCGGTTCCGACACCCTTGTCGACGATTTCCTCCGCGGGTTCGCCGTTGTGCTTGACGTAGCCGCGGTTGAACTTCTCGACGCGGGAACGGGCGCCCGTGACCTTGCCGCTCAGGATGATTTCGGCGCCGAGTGCGCCGGCATCCATGATGCGGTCGATGGTCGTGTGACCGGCCTTCCGGAAGTACCACCCACGCTCGAGTGCGTTGGCGAGTCGGTCGGCGACGATCTGGGCGTTGAGGTCCGGTTCGTCGACCTCCTGAACGTCGATTTGCGGGTCTTCGAGGTCGAACCGCTCTTCGAGTTCGGTGGTGATCTTCCGGATGTTCTTCCCGCCCTTACCGATGACCATACCGGGCTTTTCGGCCTTGAGCACGATCTGGGTGCCCATCGGCGTCTTGGCGACGTCCATGCCGCCGTAGCCCGCGCGGGAGAGTTCTTCCGAGAAGAACTCGTCGATCTGGGTCCGCTGTAGGCCGTTTTCGATGAACTGATGTTCGTCTGCCATTATTCGTCGTCCTCCTGTTCTTCGAGGATGAGTTCGACGTCGACCTGCGGGGTGTTCCACGGGGAGGCACGACCGAACGCACGCGGCTTCTGACCGGGGGATTCCCCGACCTTGTGTGCCGCAACGTGCATGATCTCCATGTCCTCGCCGTCGAAGCCCTGATGGTCGGCGTTGTTGGTGGCGTTCTCGAGCAGGTCGAGGAACGCCTTCGAGGCCTTCTCGGGGTACCGTCCAGCGTCCCAGCCCTCGATGTCGTTACGATGGCCGACACCGGAGTTGTGGGACTTGAAGGGAACCGACGCGTCCTCGTCGATGACCGCCTGCAGGTACTCGATGGCCTCGCCGGCCGTCTTGCCCTTGATTTCGCGGGCGATCTCCTTGCTGTGCTTGTGGCTCATGTGACGCTCCCGAAGCATGGCTTTCGCCGTCTTGTCCGGGTCGGCGTCGACACTGTAGCTGATTCCCATGGTTATTTGAGCGGTACGAACTTCGAGGAGCGAGTGGCCCCGATGCCTGCTTGGCCGTGTTCGACCGAGGACCGGGTGAGCTGGAACTCGCCGAGATAGTGCCCGAGCATTTCGGGTTCGATCTCGACGCGTTCGAAGCTCTGGCCCGTGTGGACCGCGAACGTCAGCCCGACGAACTCCGGCAGAATCGGCATATTCCGCAGGTGGGTTCGAATCGGGTTGTTCGCCGTCTCTTCCTCTTCGGCCTCGCGTGCCTCGTCGAGAAGCTTCTCCTGCTCCGTCGAGAGGCCCCGCTTGATGGTTCGCCGCTGTCGCGCGGGAAGCAGTTCCGCAACCTCGTCGAGCTCCATCTCCTGCAGCTCGTCGAGCGTGTGACCACGGTAGGTGAACTCACCTTCGTGGCCGATCTGGTATTCCGAGCTCATTCTTTCCCTCCTTTGCCACCACGGCCGGTCCGCTTGGAGGCGATGTCGCCCACCTTACGGCCCGGCGGCGTGTCTCGGGAGACGCTTTTGGGTTTGCCGGGGTGCTGTCGGCCGCCGCCACCGAAGGGGTGGTCGACGGCGTTCATCGCGACACCACGGACGCGCGGCCATTTGCCGCCGCGCGATTTCATCTTGTGATGCTTGTTACCGGCCTTGACGAACGGCTTCTCCGTCCGACCGCCACCGGCGACCACGCCGATGGTGGCGCGGCATTCCGGGGACAGGCGGCGCATCTCGCCGCTCGGCAACTGAACGACCGCAGCGTTGCGGTCATGGGTGAGAAGCGTCGCGGACACGCCGGAGGCGCGTGCGAACTTCCCACCGTCGCCGGGCTGTCGTTCGACGTTACACACCGGAACACCCTCGGGGATTTCCGCGAGGGGCATCGTGTTACCCGGTGCGATTTCGGCGGAGACGCCGACCTGAATCTCGTCGCCGACGGTGATACCCTCCGGCGCGAGGACGAGGCGGCGGTCGCCGTCGTCGAACTGCACGTCGGCCAGCGGTGCCGACCGTGCAGGGTCGTGTTCGATGTCGACGACTTCGCCAGTGACGATGTCGTCGTCTTCGAGCGTGCGGTGCGAGAGGTCTGCCTTGTAGCGGTGCGACGGGGCACGGAACGTGGAGGTACCGCGACCGCGTCGTTGGCCAAGGATTCTGCGTCCCATTGTTAGAACACCCCGATCCGGGAGGCGACTTCCTGCGCGTCGTCGCTCTCCGAGAGCTTCACGGTGGCTTTCTTCTCGCCGTTCATCGTGTTCTGCGTGTTCACGTCAGCGACCTCGACGTCGAACTGCGACTCGACGGCGTCGGCGATGTCGCCTTTGGACGCGTCCAGCGAACAGATGAACTGCAGTTTGTTCTCGAAGTCCATGGCGTTCATGGCCTTCTCGGTGACCAGCGGATGCTTCAGCGTCATCGTTCGGCCACCTCCTCGAGCGCGGATTCGGTCCACAGCGTGAGTCGACCGGGCGCCGTACCGGGCGCCAGGTCCTCGGCGTTGACCTCGTCGGCGGTCGCGACGTCGGCGCCCGCGAGGTTGCGGGCGGCCAGCGACGGTTCCTCGGAGGTGACGACGAGCACGGACTTCGGCTGCGTGTACTTCCGTCCACGGGTCGTCCCGCGGCCGGCACGAACCGATTTGCCGTCCTCAGCGCGCTCGATGTCGTCGTAGACACCGAGGGCTTCGAGAACGTCGACTGCGTCCTGCGTCTTCTGGAGGTCCTCGAAATCGTCGCTCACGACGAGCGGGATTTCGACGTCCTCATCGAACGCGTGACCGCGTTCTTCGACGAGGTCGCCGTCGGCGGTTGCCGCGATGGCGCTGCGGACGGCGAGTTTGCGCTCTTTGGTGTTGATATCGAGTCCACGGTCCTTCTCTGCCTTCGGCGGGTGGGCCGCACGACCGGAGACGGCCTGCGGCACCTCCCGGGCACGCCCGTTCTGTCGGGGGACGTGCGCCATCCCGCGGCCGGAGCCGGGGGATTCCGCCGGCGTTCGAAGACCCGCGTACTCGTCTGTACCGGTTTCCTGAATTCGATTGGCCTGAGCGGCGAGGACTGCGCGCTTGATGAGGTCGGGCCGGAAGGTCGTCTCGAAGACGTCCGGAAGCTCGACTTCGCCCGCGTCGTCGCCGTCCAGGTCGCGTACTATTGCCTTCATGATTTATCCCTGGTTGGAGGCGGTGGAGACGTACCGGATTTCCGGGTCGAGGCGCGGCTGGTCCGCGGGGCGGACAGCCGGCCGGAAGCGCACGAGGCGCTTGTTCGGCCCGGGCACCGAGCCCTTCACCAGCGTGTAGGCGCCGTCGACCTCGCCGTAGTTGACGAAGCCACCGTCGGGGGTGACGTCGTCGTCGCCGAGGTCGAGGAGGCGCTTGTTGAGTTCGGTCCGCTGGTGGTAGCCGGTCTGGCCCTGCTGGGGCACGGTCGACCGGACACGCGAGGGGTTCCAGGGGCCGAGGTTGCCGATGCGTCGGCGCCAGCCCTGACGGGCGTGTTTGCCCTTCCGCTTCTGGACGCCCCATCGCTTGACGGGGCCCTGCGTGCCTTTGCCCTTCGTGACGCCCGCGACGTCGGCGTACTCGCCGGCGCGGAACACGTCGGTAACGGCGTGTTCCCCGCCCTCATCGAGGAGGTCGAGCGCGAACTCGAGTCGGTCCTCGACGGAGCCGCCGCCGACGCGTGTCTCCATCACGTCGGGACGTTTCTTCGGGACGCTGGAAAGCCCGCGGGGGACGGTGTGCGTGATAACCCGCAGGTCAGCGAGGTCGCCCGCGTTGAGCGCCTCTCGGATTTCGTTTTCAGCGTCGCCGGACTGTTCTTGTGGGACGGACAGGGCCCGCTCGAGGTCCTCGTGGACGTCGTCGGTCCACGCCTCGGTCAGGGGGCGCTGTCCGTACGGTGTGTCTTCGTAAGCTCGAACGGCGACAGCCCGCATCGGTGGCGTCTCGACGACGGTCACCGGGACGGTCTGCTCCTGACCCTCTCGGGGGGAGTTGGGCTCGTCGTTAATCGACACGACGTGGCTCATTCCGGCCTTGTAACCGGCGAAACCTTGGAGCCCGGGCTGTCCCTCGTCGTCCGGCCAGGAATTGAAGCGCGGAACTTCACTGGCCGCACGGCTGCGGGGGCTGAAGCCCATCGAGCCTTTGCGTGGTCTGCTTGGTTGTGGCATTTATCTCACTCCAGTGTGAGGGGCGCGAGGGTCGCGAACAGAGCTTCCTCCGTTCGCACGACCTCACTACCCTGGTTCGGAACCGTATTGAGCCAAAGGTCGAACCGCGCAGTGGGTTCGTCGCTTCGTGCCTCCTCGCCCGGCTCGCAGTCGAGTATCTCCGGCAGGCCCCGTTCGGGGGCGCCGAAGACGACCGTCATGCCGTCGGTGGTCGTCCGTTCGACCAGTTGGTCGAGACGGTCGACCGTCAACTCCTCACCGTGTCGCGACGCGGCGATACGCGTGCCAGCGTCGGCTCGTGTGAGGGCGTCGTCGATGGTCGCGCGCTCGACGTCGAAGCCCGGTGGGACTTCGTCGACGATTTTTGCGCGGACCGGCCGTCGCGAAGAGACCCTGATGGTGACGCGCTCCCCCTCTTCGTACTCCCCGGAGGGAGCAGGAAGGGAGATCGGGTGTTGCATTCCGCAATTGACCCGGACGCGTCCGTCAGGTCCGACCTCGGTCACGATTCCCTGTCTTAACGACCCCGAACCGTCCGATCCGGAGCCGGTCTGTGAACGCACGTGGAGCGGCGGCAGGATGCCGGCGTACTCCAGTTCGTCCCGCCTGTCCCATACTTCCTTTCGGAGGTAGGGGGCTGTGGCGGCGTATTCCAGCACTGTGCTGACGAACCCGTCGCCGAACCGACCCGTTTCGCCGTCCCCGTCGGGGAAGACGATGAGTCGGTCGACCCGGAAGATGACCGCCGCGCGTGCGACGTAACCGAGTTTGCGAGTCGCCTCGCGTTTGTCCTCGGCTTCCCGGGTCAACGACGACGGCACGAGCACGCTGCGTGTCATGCCGTAACGCTTCCGTGTCCGCTCACTAGACTGTAGCGATTCTACCGAACCCATCCTTAAAAGATTCGCGGTATGCAGCAGTCGTGCGGGCCGTTCACAGCCGTCTCGGGTGGGACGGGTTACCGATGGGAGAACCCCCACACGGCGGCGGTTCCGCAAGCCTTTTACTTACTACCCCTGTACGAATGAGTGCAGACAGGGCGCGTCGGTAGTGTAGTGGTATCACGTGACCTTGCCATGGTCACAACCGGGGTTCAAATCCCCGCCGACGCACTTTCTCTGATTTCAACGTCAGTAGCCTTGTTTCTCCCTAACTCCAAGACGTGATTACGAAACCTCGAAGAAGCCGACGATCTCTTCGCTCACCACCGCCGGTTTTTCTTGCTGCATAAAGTGACCTGTACCGCGCACGCGCGCAATGCGACAATCGTCGATGATTTCGTCGGCGTGCTCGAAGAGGTCGGGGCCGATACAGCCGTCCTGTTCGCCCGCGAGGACGAGCGTCGGCGTTCGAATCGGCGGTACCTCGTCGATGGAAGGCCAGTCTCCGCGGATGAGCGAGGAGATGGACGACCCAACGATATCCCGGTAGTACTGGAGGGCGGCCTCAACAGTGCCCTCCGCGCGGAAGGTCTCTTTGACCTCGTCGATACGGGTGTCGGAGTAGTCCCAGTTCGGACTCCAGGTTCCCCAGAGGAACTCGACGAGCGCGAAGTCCCGCCAGCGGAGCGCCCGCTCGGGGACGTCGGGCACCTGGAAGAACCACATGTACCAGCTGCGCAGGAGCTGTCTGGGGTGTTTCTGCAGGAGGGCGTCGAAACCGGGCGGGACGGCCATCGTCGCCATCCGCTCGAACGCATCGGGGTCGACGCGGTCGGCGGCGTAGGCGGCGACCGCGCCCCAGTCGTGGCCGACGAGATACGCGTCATCGACGTCGAACCGCTCAGAGAGCGCGGTCTTGAGCGCGACGGCGTCCCGTCCGAGCGCGGTCGCCGAGTAGTCGCCGTCAGGCGCGGGGTCGGTGGGGCCGTAGCCGCGCATGTAGGGCGCGACGGCCGTATAGCCCGCGTCGGCGAGGTTCAACATTATGGGCACCATCGACCCGGCATCGTCCGGGAAGCCGTGGAGACACAGCGCGAGTCGGTCGCCGTCGCCCACGCGAAGACACTCGAATGAGATGCCGTTGGCGTCGATGGTATGGCGTCGAATCCGTTCCGTGTCGGAGCTCATATCCAAGTGGTCAGGCGCGTCTCATAAGTGATTTACCGGCGGGAAGCCGCACGGAGGCTGGCTGCGCGGCCGTCATGCGCTTATAACACGTTCGGGCGCCAACATCCGGTATGGCTGTCGTTGCACTACTCAGCGTCGCACCGGTCATCGAAGACAGTATGGCACGCGAGGTCGCCAAGGCCGTCGAAGCACTCGATGACTACGACGTTGCCTACGAGACGAACCCGATGGGGACGGTCATCGAGGCCGACGACATCGACACCCTGCTTGCGGCGGTCGGCGCGGCCCACAAAGCCGTCGACGGCGACCGCGTCAGCACGTTCCTGAAAATCGACGACAAGCGGACCCGCGACCAGCGCGCGCGTGAAAAAGTAGAGGCCGTCGAGCAGGAACTCGGGCGGCCCGCTCGCAGCGAGGACTGAGACGGACCGTTGTAACGGTTTCCTGGGTATCGTCCGTACGCGTCGACGATATCCAGTAAAAGACTACAACGGTTGGTATACGGAGTGCGCACAGTTAGCGTTCGGTAGGACAAGGAAAAGGCATATCCCCCATCCAGCACACCTTCCAGCATGAGCAATCCCCCCAGCGAGTATTACACTGAAGAACGGTGGAACAACTGGCTCGACCGGCTTCGAGAAGAAGAAATCGACCCCGAGGACGAGGAGTCGGCGCGCCTGCTTTTGAACCTGCAGGACGACGCGGCCATCGCCATCGCGAAAATCGTCACCGACTACGAGGACGGCGAACTCGACGAGGAGGCCGCCGTCGAGGAACTCGCCCGCATTCGAGATATCGTTCTCTCGGAAGTCGACTTCGACGACGAGGAGAAACTCATGCTGGTCGACGGCGTTCAGACTTCGCTGGTCTGTGTCTTCTACGCCGCCGAGGAGTACATCGCTGGGGGACCCACCGAGGAAGGCACCGTCGTGGACTACATCCGCGCCGCGGCCGACGCCGAAGCCGAAGACGACGCCGACACTGCCCTCGCCTACTGCGCACAGGCTGGGACGCTCCTGTTCGCGGGCGAGGAACTCGACATGGACGTCGCCGAGGAAATCGAATACGGCCTCGTCGCCGAGTGGGTCAACGGTCTGGACTCGCTGGCAACCGCGCTTGCGGACCCCGAAGTTATCGACGAGGACGAGTAGGGAGTACGCTTTTATTCCCGAGGTGCCATTTCGCGGTATGGTATCCGGGGACGACGAACGTGGGCAGTCCGTCCTAATCGGTTCTATT
Organism: Natronomonas halophila; assembly: GCF_013391085.1. NCBI lineage: Archaea > Methanobacteriati > Methanobacteriota > Halobacteria > Halobacteriales > Natronomonadaceae > Natronomonas > Natronomonas halophila. The sequence goes on from NZ_CP058334.1 coordinate 551,520, forward strand.
CTTCTGTTTGGGTTTCTCGTCATCGCCTTTACGGGCTATCAGGCCGTCGTCGTCCCGAATCAGAACAGCGACGTCGAGTTCGAACACTTCCAGGATGTCGAAAATCAGTTCACTAGTCTCCACACTAACATCGTCAACGCGATAGAAAGCGACACCGAGCGGGCGGTGAGGATCGACCTCGGCATGCGTTACCCCTCTCGGCTTATTGCCCTGAACCCACCACCAGTAGATGGGCAACTTCGAACGACTGCCGCGAGGGATGTCACGGTCGCCGACGGTAGCGGACAAGAAATCACGGCCGATGTTTGCGGCCAAGCCGCGACTTCGCGGTCGTTAGTGTATTCGCCGGGCTACAACGAGTTCCAGAACGCTCAGTCGATTACGTACGAGAACATGTTCTCCGCGAGGACCTATCGGGATGGAGCCGTCTACGGGGAACAGCGACTCGTTAGAAACGACAATATCGACTTGTTGCTGTTGAACGGGTCGGTCTCGGAAACGAAAGGTGGCACGTACAGCCTCAACATCAACGGGTCTCATAGGTACCGAAAACCAGGGAAAGTGACGGACCCGACAATCACGCTTCCGACTCAGTTCTCCGCGGGAGTCTGGAACGATGAGATTTTGGAGGGACAGAACGGCGTGACGGCATTGCAAAACGGGTCAAACCACGTCGACCTCTCGTTTACTGGCGATTATAGTATCTCGTGTGCTGTCGCAGGGCTTAACGATGATCCTGAGTTCGTGCCGCCGAAAGCAGGGGAAGCCGGTGTCAACAAGACCTTCGACACAGAGTGGGCCGAGGCAGATGGCCAACCGGTCAACGACGATACCGTGGTCGGCATCCAACCCGATGAGACGATAACTACGACTGTAGAAGTTGTCGGGCAAGAATCAAGGAACCCGATAGAGCAACTGAATGTCAGTAATGACCTCCACGTGGCAGGAGACACAAACGCGTTCGATAGTTTCAGCTTCCCCGGAGCGCAGGAGACTGATTCTAATGGGCAGGTCGAAGTGAACGTCACGGCGGCGGGGTCAGGTAGCGCCAGTGTGGGGGATAGATTCGAAACCTACGTCACCGCTGGCGACGATAGCGATGTCCTTGTTTTCGAGATCAAGGAGCGGACGATGGCGGAAAGGCTCCAGTTCCAGTCTGGGAGCGGAGAGACGTTCGATAACGGCAATTCTGGTGTTCGGTTCACGATGGAGAATACAGGTTCGGATGGAACGACTGTCACCGAGGCCGCTTTGGTGAGTACGACCGCCGATGCCACATACGTTGAAAATCGGAACGGGGGGGATACATTCCGAACCGCTGGCGGAACCCGATTATACCAGAACAGACTCGATATCGGAGACTCGACGACAACGCTAGATAATCAGTTCACAATTTCTAGTGGCGGAGAGGTAACGTTAGAACTCACCCAATTCAGAAACGAGAACGCCCCAGGCGGAGGGCAAGACAGAGTCGGTATGGGAAGCCAAGAAGTCACGGTGCGGTTCGTCTTCAGTGACGGGAGTGAAGGCGAGTACACGATATCGACGTAATCAATAGTTCGACATCTGTCGAACTTACCGTCGACAAACCCTTATATCCCTCTCCCAACCACCCATACATGACAGATACACCGGTCGGTATCGATGCCATCGAAATCCATACCGGCAAACTGAAACTGGACCTCGCGGAGACGTTCGCTCCCGCGATGGGCGATTCGCCGGAGAAGTACACGAAGGGGCTCGGTCTCCACGCCAGTTCCTTCCCGGACACCTACGAGGACATCGTCACGATGGGGGCCAACGCCGCCCACCGGCTGATGGACCGGAAGGGCCTCGAACCGGACGATATCGGCCGTATCGACGTGGCAACGGAGTCGGCCTTCGACCACTCCAAGCCCGTCTCGACGTATATCGCCGGCTGTCTCGAACAGCGCTTCGAGGGGAATTTCCACCACGCGAACAAGGGCGAGCGGAAGTTCGCCTGTGTCGCCGGGACCCAGAGCATCGACGACGCGTACAACTGGATTCGCGCCGACCGCCACCGCGGCCGCGCGGCGCTGGTCATCGCGACCGACACCGCCCTCTACGCGCGTGACGACCCCGGCGAGTCGACGCAGGGTGCCGGCGCCGTCGCCATGCTCATCGACGAGGACCCGAACCTCGTGGAACTGTCGACTGAGCAGGGCTACGGCAGCGCCGACGAGACGGACTTCCTCAAGCCCCAACAGCAGTTCCCGAGCGTCGACGGCAAGCGCTCGGTGAAGGTTTATCTCGCCCGCATGCGCGAGGCGCTGGTCGACTACGAGCGCGTCGGCGGCACCATCCACCCCGACGACTTCCGACTCGGGCCGTTCCACACGCCCTTCCCCGGGATGGTCCGGAAGGCGGCCGTCCTCGCGTACCGTCACATCACACGCGGGACCGACATCGAGGACGAACTCGCCGAGGATATCGGCAAGCAGCCCCGCCGTGAGGCCTTCGACGACGAGGAGGCGTTCATGGACGCGCTGGCCGACTACACGGACGAACTCAAGGAGACCGACCACTACCTCGAGTGGTACGACCGGACCATCGACCCGACGCTCGACATCGCCCGGCAGGTCGGCAACTGGTACACCGGCTCGGTCCACGTCGCCCGCGTCTCCGGGCTGAAGTCTTTGGCCGAAGCCGGCGAGGACGCTGTCGGGCAGAACCTGCTCGTCGGCTCGTATGGCTCCGGCGCGCAGGCCGAGATTCACGTCGAGACCGTCCAGGAGAACTGGCTCGACGAAATCGACGCGCTCAACATCGACGAGCAGCTCGAAAACCGCTACGACCTCACCTTCGAGGAGTACGAGGACGTCCACGACGCCCACAACTACGACGAGGACTCCTCGGTCGAGGAGTTCACCGCGCCCGACGGGGAGTTCGTCTTCGACGGCTGGGGCCGCATGGGCGAGCGGAAATACCGCTACGTGGAATAGCCGGACCCGACGCATCGACTTCTTTTAAGTCGCGTAGCATGCAACGGCCCTGTATGAGTCCCCAATCCCGCAGACGATTCCTCCAAACAGGCGCTGCTGTCGGCGCGCTGGCGGTTGCGGGCTGTTCCGACGTCTCCGGCGGGACGCGAGAGGCCGCCCAACGTCAGGTCGAGACTCCGGTACAGCCATCCGATGAAACGTGGCCGACGTCGGGGTACGACCATCGAAACACGCGATATGCTTCGGCCGCTTCGCCCCCGTCCGAAAGCCCGACGACCGATTGGTCCGTCCCCATCGACGGCGTCGTCACCGCTGTCGTCGTCGGCCCGGACTACGTCTACGCGAGTTCCACCGAGGAGACCGTCGCTGTCGCGCCGGATGGCACCGAGCAGTGGCGGGCCGGGGTCGGCGGCGGACTCTCGTATATCGACCACCGACTCTACGTCAGCGCCGACGACCTCGTCGCCCTCGATGCCGCGTCGGGGCGGGAGGTGTGGCGGGGCCTCACCGGGGAACCAGACCCAGGAGGGGTGTACGAAGCAAAGGGCACGGTGTACGTCACCAGCAACGGGGGGTTCTACGGCTTACATTCGGATTCGGGGGGCCAGCGGTGGCGAATCGAAACGGCTCGGTATCCGGGCCTCGTCGCCGATGAGCGCCGGGTGGGCCTGGTCACGAACGAGCAGGTGCGGTTTTTCGCTCCTGGGGAGGTCGATGGGGGATTGCTCGAAAATACGCGACCGCGAGTGACCGAGACGATACGGTCGAGTTGGCGGCCCGACGTGTACTCCGCAACGCTACTCGATGACACGCTGTTCGTCCCGCAGTACGGCGACCGGCTTTTGGACGTGAACGCGGCCGTCAGACGGTACAACCTCGCCGTCACTGATGAGCGATGGATGACGCCGTTCACCTGGGCCGGAATCGGCACTATCGCCGTCGACGACGAGTGTGTCTATGCGGCGCCGTATCGTGCGACGACGGACCCACCCGAGGGGTCACTCGTCGCTCTGGACCGGAAGCGTGGAACCGAACGGTGGCGATACGACGGCGCGATGCTCGGAACGCCGGCCGTCGGCGGCGCTGTCGTCATAGCTGGTGGGGCTGACCCGGGGTCGCCGAGCGTCTGTGTTTCGTCGGATTCCGAGGACGATTCGGAATGCTCGGACGGGAAGCCACCCGCCGAATCGGGGGTCCTTCACGCGTTCGATACGAGAACCGGCGAACGGCTATGGACGATACAACCGGGGGCGTCCCACGGCGGGTATCCCCTCGCGCTCGCCGAGGGCCGTGTCTACTACGGCGATGCAACGGGCGTCCACGCGCTCGTGTGAGACCGGGACGTTCGAGCGTCGTCGAGCAAGGATGGCGGGAGAATAGTGGGCGTCGGATACGGCAGGGCGAACTACGGGCGCCGATACCGGACTTATTCGGCGGGCGCGGCTTCCTCGAAGGCGTCGACGTCGATGGATTCCGCGAGGAGGAGTTCCTTCTTGTCGCTGACGTCGACCTGCTGGCGGGCGAGCTTTTTGAGGCCCGACTGCGGCGCGAGGTCGCCGATGAGAACGCCGCCGATGACCTTGCCGTCCTTGAGGACGACGCGGCGCCAGGTGCCCTCGTCGTATTTCTTCTCGACGTACTCGTCGCCCAGCGTCGGATGGCCGAACGAGAGGAACGGGAAGTCGAAGTGGGTAATCGAATAGGAGGAGACCCATTCGAACCGTTCGGCTTCGGCGTCGGCGACCATGTTCTGGCCGGCGATGGAGCCCTGTTCCTTGGCCGACCCCCACGCGCCGTTCTGGGCGCGTTCGCCCAGAATTACGTCGTGGAACTGCGTGATGTCGCCGGCCGCATAGACGTCCTCGACGTTGGTCTGCATGTACTCGTCGACGACGATTCCGTCGTCCATTTCGAGGCCGGAGCCCCGGAGGAATTCGGTGTTGAAGTCGAGGCCGATGGCGACGCCCGCGAAGTCGGCGTCGAAGCGCTCGCCGTTGGGGTCGATAGCGGCTTCGATGTGGCCCTCGTCGTCGGTCTCGAAGTGGTCGACGCCGGAGTCGAAGACGGGCGTGACGTTCTTCTCTCGCAGCGCGTCGTGGATGATTTCGGCGCCCTCCTCGCTGAGGGCGTAGCGCCACCACGCGTTGCCGCGCATCAGATAGTGGGCTTCGACGTCCTGTGCGCCGCAGATGGCGGCGAGGTCGATGCCGAGCAGGCCGGCGCCGACGATGACGCCGTTTTCGGCGGCTTCGGCGTCTTCCTTGATGGCGCGGGCGTCCTCGAAGGTCCAGAAGTGGTGAATGCCCTCGGCGTCGCTGTTGTCGACCGGCAGTTGGGTCGGGGTGCCGCCGGTGGCGACGAGCAGTTTATCGTACTCGTAGACGTCGCCCTCGTAGGTGTGAACCTCGTGGGCGTCGGTATCGACGCTCGTGACGACGGTATTGAGCTGGAGGTCGATATCGCGCTCGTCGTACCAGTCGGGGTCGTGGATGGAGACGGGCGCTTCGGGCAGTTTGCCCTTGGCGAACTCCTTGATGAGAATCCGGTTGTAGAGAGCTTCCCCCTCCTCTGTAATGACGGTGACGTCGGCATCCGGGTCGGCCTCGCGGATGGTTTCGGCTGCCGATGACCCGGCGATGCCGTCACCGATTATTACGTGGGACGCACACATGTCCAGCCGTAGGAATCCATGCTTAATGTGAATTGCTATGTAGGGATTCTACACTCCTTGCGGCGTGTTCACGGACACCTGTAAACCGATTCGGGATATTCCACTACTGTTGTACAGCACGGATTCGATAGAGTTACAGCTGGAAATACCGGCTTCCGCAGACCGGAGGTTCAAGGACATCTGGCCCGTACGAAGGGACATGAAACTCCGGCAGAACCCACGACACTGGGCCTCGAAGAAGGCGCTGACGACGCCCGGTATCCGCGGCGCCGCCAACTACGCGCTGGTCAAACTCCACACGAAAATCTTCCTCGACAAGGCCGACGAGGCCCACCGTGAGGAACGCCGCGACCACCTCGACGATTTCTTCGATGCGACGATGGACGCCTACGTCGCCGCCCTCCAGCAGGACTACACCGAGGCCGAAGCCCGCGAAATCACACACATTCAGGCCAACTTCGACTTCTTCAACTACGGCTGGACGGAGATGATGGAGTTCCCGGGCGACGAACTCGAGGACCACTACCGCCGCTACGAGGACTTCTTCTCCGAACACGGTATCACCATCGACGACCCCCTTGGCGAGTTCCAGCCGGCCGGCGGCGTCGCCGGGGCACCGAAGACGCCGGAGAAACGCGAGGCAGGCGAATACGAAAACGCCATCGAGGGCTTTGCCGACGATGTCTACGTCGAAACCCACGAGGGCGAGACGGTCGTCGGAGGCGATACCGACGAACCCGAGGTCAGCGTCACCGATGCGCCGGGCGTCAGCGACGACGACGCCAAGGCCGACTAAGCCGTCTCGGGGCCTGCATCCACGGTTCGGTGGCAGTCACCGGTGAGGCGGCAGGCGAGTTGGCGGGCTTTGCGAACGATTCGCCCCGACGCGACGCCGACCGTCGCACCGACGACGGCGGCAGTGGTCACCGCGGGATGGGCGGCGAACACCAGCAGTCCGAGGAAGCCGCCGAGGATGACGGCCGTCACAGCGAGGTAGGCGCCGAGCGAGGCGGCGGACCGACGGGCGTAGTCTCTGTCTCTCATACATGTGAAGACAGGGCTGGCACCCCAATAAGTGTAATCTGAAATTCATTTCTGTTGGGCGATTTACTGAAATCGATTTCAGTAATCGTCGTCGAGAATCCGGTCGGCGGCCGCATACCCCGCCTCTATGGCACCGTCGAGGCTCCGCTCGGGGTACTGCGCCCGGGAGGCCATTCCCGCGTAGTGGACGCCCGGTGCGACCTCAGCGGAGAGGTCGTAGGGGATGACCATGTCGAGATAGCCGCGCTCGTAGACGGGCGCCGTCTTCGGGTTCCGCGCGATGAGCGTCCAGTTGACAGCCTCGCGGTCGAACCCAGGGAACATGTCCTCGATACCGTCGAGCCACAACTCCTCGACGCCCTCGTCGTCGAGTTTCCACAGTTCCTCGTCGGTATCCTGAACGTAACTGGCAACGTACAGCAGGTGTTCGCCACCGTAGCGCTCCGGCGGGATGAAGTTCGTATGTTCGATGAGCGCGCCGAAAGGCGCTTCGTCGGCGATATTGAGCCAGTAGGTGTCCATCAACTGCTCGTCCATCGAGACGACCGCACAGACCGACCCCTGAAAGTCGATATCGCACTCGTAGCCCGTCAGGTCCTCCAAGACGTCGGGCATCGTGGCGACCACGACATCGTCGACGGCGTGCGTCTCGCTCGTCGCCTCACCGTTTTCCGCCCGCGTTTCGACCGTAAGCGATTCGACGGGCCCGCGGCTGTCGGCACTCTCCTCGAAGCCGAGGCCCGTAACGAAGGCCCCCGTCTCGATGTTCTCGCGGCCGACAGCCTCGACCAGTTCGTCGACGAGGACGCCGAATCCGCCCTCGATGTAGCCCAGAATCTCGCCCTTCAGGAGGTCCCGTTCACCGCGGAACTTGACGCGGCCGAGGAGCCACGCCGCCGAGACGTCCTCCTTGCGCGAGCCGAACTTGGCGTCGAGCAGGGGTTCGAAGAAGTACTCGTAGACGCCGCGGGACGTATGTTCGATGAGGAACTCCTTGATGGGAACGTCCTCGAAATCCACGAGGTTCTCGTAGGTATCGGTCCGCGGGATGCCACTGCGGACGTCGACCTCCATGGTCAACATCGCCAGCCGGAACTTGTCGTACAGCGAGAGGTACGGGTAGGCCGCGATTTCCCACGGTTTGTCGAGGGGATGGGCGACGCCGTCGACGTAGTAGGCGTTCTCGCCGACGCGCCACTCGATGCGGTCGCCGAGGCCCAGTTCCTCGGCCAACTCGACGATGGTTTGTTCGGATTTCGAGAGGTGGTGATAGAACGCCTCGATGCGGTCCCCGCGGGTCTCGTAGGTGGCCGCAAGGCCGCCGACGCGGTCGTTGGCCTCGAAGACACGTACCTCGTGGCCCGCTTGCTGGAGGCGATAGGCCGCGGAAAGTCCCGCGAGGCCGCCGCCGACGATACCGATCATAGTCTCATCTCGACACCCCGCGTTGTTGGCTCTTGCTACTCGGTTGGCTCTTCGGAGGTACCCACCATTGATGCCGTGAGGTTCTCACAAGCATCCGCGCGAGCGAAGCGAGCGCGGTTCCCCGGACGCGAGGCCGAAGGCCGAGCGCCCGGTAGCGCCGACTGACTAACGCTCAGCCGACCGTAGGGAGGCTGAGCGGCTGGAAGGAGGCGCGCATATTTCCCCCACGTTTTTGCCGTCATCAGACCGCGACGCGGTCTGATTGCCCATCAGATTCCTGCGGAATCTGATGACCGCGGAGGCGTGTCGCGCCCCAAAGCGGGCGCGACCGTCGGAGCGTGCAAAAAGTGGCTGCGTTAGAAAATAGTCGCGCCCTGTCCGATGCGCGTCTGATAGGCGCGGGCGTCGATGCCCTCCTCTTCGAAGGTATCGATCATCGCACTGGCGATGGTGCGGCGGTCGCCCTCGTGGCAGGCGGCGATGACCGTCGGGCCGGCACCGGAGATGGTGACGCCCGTCGCGCCGGCCTCGAAAGCGGCCTCGCGGACCTCCTCGTAGCCCGTGATGAGTTCCGCGCGGGCGGGCGTGACGATGGTGTCGGTCATACCGCGGCCAACGAGGTCGGGGTCGTCGCGAGCCATCCCGACCGAGAGGGTCGCGGCGTTGCCGACGGTTTCGACGACCTGTTCCATGCGAGCGCCGTCGGGGACGACTTCGCGAGCGTCCCGCGTCGAGACGACGATTTCCGGCAAGCAAGTGACCAGTGGGATAGAGGCGTCGACCTGCGTGACGCCGTCCTCACGGGCGATGGTAAAGCCGCCCATGATGGACGGTGCGACGTTGTCGGAGTGGGCCGCGCCGGAAACGACCGCCTCGCCCTCGGCGGCGATGGGGACGAGTTCCTCGCGGGTGAGACCGCGGTCGTAGAGTTCGTTGAGGCCGACGGCGGCGGCCGCGGCGGAGGCTGCCGACGAACCGAGACCGGAGGCCGGACGAACGCCCTTGTCGATTTCTATGTGGGCGGGCGCGTCCAGCGCCTCCGCAACGGCCCCGACGGTGTTCTTGTCGGGGTCCTCGGGGATGTACTGGCTGCCGACGCCCGTGATGTCGATCGTGGTGCGGTCGGCCTTGGAGACGCGGACGACGTCGGCCGGCTTTTCGAGGGCCGCACCGAAGACGTCGAAGCCACTCCCCAGGTTCGCACTCGTCGCAGGGGCCCGCACCGTTACCATGGCCGGAGTATCCCGGCGCCCCCGGATAAAACCCACTTTTCAGACCCACTTTTCGCACTGCCTTCGGATGCGCTCGGTCAGGGCGGCGGCGAAGTCACCACGGTATACGGTCGCGGCTATGCTGCAACCCCGAAACGTGGCTTCAGAACTCCTTGACGACCCCGTAGCCGAGGCCCATGATGAGGCCGTAGACGACGAAGGCCAGCAGGAAGAACGGCTGGAGTTCGGGGACGAACATCCCGAAGGGGGTCATCATGTTGACCGCCACCGGGACCCCGATTGCGCCGACGGCGATGGCCAGCACGATGCCGTAGACGACGCCCGCAAGCGTGGCCGCCGTCGTGACGGGCGCACGGTCGAGGAAGTCGCCGAGGACGGCATCGACGTCCTCGTCGTGCTCGGCGACCTGGTCCATCGAGTCGGCGTACCGGCTGAGACGCGGGCCGACGGCGACGGCAAAGGCCATTCCGAGGATGAGCGAGAGACTGAGCCAGACCATCCAGCCGATTTCCATACTGCCGCCGTAGCCGACCAATGCGCCGAAATAGCGCATCGCGACCGGGCCGACCATGTGATGGACGACGAGGCCGCCGACGGCACCGCCGAACAGCGAGCCGAAGACGATGGCGCGCTGACCGGAGGTGCCGATGGCCGTCGAGGTAGGGAACTCCTCGCCGGTGATGGTATGCTTGCGGAGGTGGCCGTAGGCGCCGCCGAACAGCGTACCGAAGACGAAGTAGCCCGCGACGGGGCTGCCGGTGTGCGGGATGTCGAGGGCGATACCCTGCGAGCGAACGATGGCGGGGATGGCGAACACGCCGATGACGCCGGTGAGGGCGGCACCGTAGGCGAGACCAACCGCGAGGCCCCGCGGAATGCCGACTCGGTATTCGACGACGCGGGCGGCCAGCGGAACGAAGACCAGCCCGAAGAGCAGCGAGAGGCCGAACCAGAGGGCGAGGCCGGTCGTGAAGGACGGTGAGCCGACGATGGTGCCGAGAATCAGGAAGTAGACGCCACCGGGACTGACCGCGTTGACGACGACCGCGCCCGCGGCGCCGCCGACGATGGCCCCGCCGACGACGGGGACGCCACGACCCTGCAGGAACCCGGGCGTGACACGCGTGGGGCCGCGAAGGCCGTCGTAGGCCACCCCGAGGGCGAGGCCGAAGACTAGGTAGGCAGCGAGCACCGGGCCGTTCGTGTACGGCGTCGGGATGAGGTAGGGCGTTCCGCCGTTGATGACCGATGGCATCACGAAGACGCCAGCGACTACCGCAAGCAGGAAGCCGTAGACGAGACCGGTCTTGAGACCGGTCTGGCCGCCGATGTCCTCACGCTCGATGCGCCGGGCCGGAAACACCGCAAAGCCAAGCCCGAGCAGGACGGAAACGACGAGCCAGATGCCGAAGCCGAGGTACGGCGTCCCGCCGAAGCCGACGAGTGCGCCGATGAGTCGCAGGTAAATCGGCGCCTGTGACAGCATGAAAGCGCCGGAGGCGACGCCCGCAACGAGCGATGCGGTAGCGGTCGCGCGACTCCGGCCGACGAGGAACGCCGGTCGAAGCGGGCGACCGTTGACGATTTTACCGAACGTCGACCCGAGAACGAGACCGTAGAGGACCCAAGCGCCGAGGGTAACGCCCCCAACGCCCTGGAATCCGAACGTCCATCGGGTGCCGGCAGTGACGGCCGCGGGAACCGCCAACAGGCCGACGAAGACGGCGATGACGATACCGTAGACGACGCCGTAGCCGGTCGTGCTGTTACCGCGGGCCGCGTGACCGCCCGCGATGACGGCGAAAACGATACCGAGTGCGAAGGAAACGCCGACCCAGAGACCGAGGCCGGCCGTCGGCGTCGAGATATCGACGAGCGAGGAGAGATACCGGAGATAGAGGGGCTGTTGGCTGTAGACGACGACACCCGAAACCGCACCCGCCAGAAGCGGCGCGAACACGGAGGCTCGGAGCCGTGACCCGATAAACGAAAACGAGGGAATCGGGAGCGTACCGTCGAGGGCAAGCCCGTAGGTAGTCCCCGAAACGAGGCCGAAGGCCGCGTAGCCGACGAGGACGTTCGTTTTGACGAGCGGAACGTCGGCGCCGACGGCGGCCGGCACGCCGACGAACCCGACGACGACGCCGAGGACGAGGCCGTAAACGAGGCCGACGCCGCCGGCCGCCGTCGCGAGCGCAGAGCGCTTCATCAGCGGCTTGGTCAGTAGCCGAAGCAGTCCGATTCGTGCGGTCAACCACGTCGTCCCGGCGGTGTAGTAATTGATCGCCGGCTGGGCGATAGCCCCGAAGAGAAGGCCGAAGACCACGGCAAACCCCATCCAGACACCGAGGGCCGCCGGCATCCCACCCATTCCGACGATGGAACCGACGAACGTGAGATGGAACACGGTGAGGGAGTTGAGGGCGACCCCACCGACGGCGCCGCCGACGAGAGCCCCCACCAGCGCCGCGCTGACGACGCCGTCGCTGGAGGTTGTCGACGCCGTCGACTCGCCGGTTTCGGTCGGTTGACCATGCGCGTTACTTGTAGTCACGGGTCTCTACTCACTCTGTCTGGGCTATCTAATAAAACGTTGCGGGGGGCTTACCCGGCTATTTAAGAGCCAATGGCGTACCCACGCGGTTCCGCGGTTCGCGGGACGGCACGGCCGAACGTTTATATCGCCGACCTACGAGGTGTGGGTTGGCGACACATAACATGTCCGTACCGTTTCCATCCGACGAGTGGATCAAAGAGTGGCGTGAGCGACTGAACGACAACGACGAGTACGCCGAGAAGGGACAGGGCTGGGGCGTCGGTTTCAACGGTGATTTCATCTTCCACATCCGTGCCGACGACAAACTCCCCGAAGACCACTACTTCTATATCGCCCTCGAAGACGGAACCTGCTCCGAAGCCCGCGAAATCAACGCCCCCGACGACGTCGACGCCGGCTTCGTCTATCGCGGCGATTACAGCGACTGGGTCGACCTGAACCGGGGCGATATCGGCCCCATCGACGGGATGATGTCCGGCATCTTCGATATCGACGGTGACATGCAGAAAGTCCTCCAGTACAGCGAGGCCGCCGTCGCGATGACCGAAACCGGCCGCGAGATCGAGACGGACTATCAGTACTAGAAACTCCACTTTTTACACGGCTCCTCGCTGCACTCGGGACCCGGCAAAAGCTTGGTGAAAATATGCGCGAGAGACTCCCTCAGGAAGACCCGCTTCGCTCACGAGACCTCCGAAGGCCCCGCTCGGCGGATGCCACGAATGGTGAACGGCTCCCGTTTTTAAACAGCCAGTATTGAGAGGCGACACATCCAATCCCACCAGTCCGTATTGTCGTGATGAATCATGGCAGACCGAGACGAAGTACGTCAGCAATTCGAGGAAGCGTTCGAAGGCGCGGACTATCCCGTCAACAGCCCGATGGACCTCGTGCCCGCCCTCCCGCAGGGGCCCGGCACGACGTTCGATGTCGGCGAGGAGACCATCACGGCGATGGAACTCAATCAGGAAGCGGCGGGTCAGGGCGACTACCCCTACGACAGCGTCGACGAACTCGTCGACGACCTGATGGACGGACTCGAAGACGAAGGCTACGTCTAAGACACTGCTTTCCTCGGAGGTCGTCTTTCCTGCCCGCCGTTTCCGGCGGGCGTTCGCTACGCTCTGAGACCAAGGATTATCAAAGAGGCTCCAGACTGGCGACTATGGGCCCCGTACACGAACCTGACATCGAGTGGACGGAGACCGAGCGTGGAGAGACGACGTTCAAGCGCAAACAACTCGGCGAGGCCGCCGATAGCGAGCAGTTGGGCTGTAGCCTCTACGAACTCCCCGCCGAGAGCAAATCCTGGCCGTACCATTATCACACCGCCAACGAGGAAGCCCTCTACGTTCTCGACGGGACGGGGACGCTCCGACTGGGCGGCGAAACGCATGACCTCCGTGCGGGCGATTACGTCGCGTTCCCGGCCGACGAATCGGGCGCACACAGGGTCGTGAACGACTCCGAAGAACCGCTCCGATACCTCGCCTTCTCGACGATGAACGAACCCGATGTGACGAAGTACCCCGATTCGGAGAAGGTCGGCGTCTTCGTCGGGGCACCGCCCGGCGGCCGGGACGGACGAACGCTCACGAAGTACTACCGCCAAGACGACGACGTGGACTACTGGGAAGACGAATAGGAGCGTCTAACCAAGAGTTCATCAGAGAGAGCATCCGCCGAGTGGGGCCTTCGGAGAAGGCCCCCGAGGCGGTTCGCCGGACGCGAACGAAGTGAGCGTCCGGTAGCGCGCGACGACTACCGCGGCGCTGACCGAAGGGAAGCGCCGCGACTGGAGGAGCGCGCGCATATTTTCACCGTGTTTTTGCCCTGGGTCGCGGCTACGCCGCGACCTTATAACGTGGCGGCAGAGCCGCCACGCTGACTGAGCGCGCCGCAGGCGCGCGAAGGAGGTGCAAAAGTGGGATTTAATCAGCGTCTTCGGCGCCCAACTGCTCCAGCACGTGGGCCGGCATCTCCTGACGCATCTCCTCGGGGACCTCTTCGGGCCCGTCGGGGATGGAGGGAATCTCGGCGGAGTCCGGCTGGAGGCTGGAACCGAACAGCTGGAGGGCGGTGTTGATAGTCGACCAGTCGTCGTTTTCGGCGGCGTCTCGGAGGCTCTGGGTCGGCGCCGAAAGCAGTTGGCCGACGAGCGCGTCGGCCATGGATTCGATGACTTCGCGTTCGGCTTCCCCAACCTCGGTACCTTCGGATTCGAGTTTCGAGATGGCAGTTCGGAGTTCGCGGGCCTTGATGCGCTCGGCGCCTTCGTACATCGCGGCGATGACCTGGTCGGCGCGTTTGCGCTTGTACTGGCTGATGAGGTGGTCGAACTCGTCGTCGATCATCGCCTCGACGGCCTCGGCGGCTTCGCGGCGCTGTTCGCGCGTCCGGTCGGTAACCGACTGGAGGGTATCGAGATCCCGGACGTCGATGCCGTCGATGTCGTCGGCCTCGGGCGCTATGTCGCGCGGCTGTGCGAGGTCGATGAGCAGCGTTTCGCCAACGTCGGTCAGGTCCGCATGGTCGAGAACGTGGTCGTTGCTGCCCGTTGCGGTGATGACGAGGTCGGCGTCGGCCGCGGCCGCGGGGACGGCATCGAGGCCGAGCGCCGAGCCGTCGGCGTCGATTTCCTTGACGACGTGTTCGGCGTGGGGGACGGTGCGGTTGGCGACGAGGACGCGGTCGACTTCCTCGGCGAGCGCTTGCGCCGAGAGGGTGGCCATCTCGCCGGCACCGACGACGAGTGCGGTGGCGCCCTCGATGTCGCGTTCGCTCTTGGCGAGGCGGACGGCCGCGGAACCGAGCGAGACGACGCCCTCGTTGATGGCAGTCTCGCTGCGAGCGCGCTCGCCGACGTGGAGTGCCTTGAGAAGCGCGTCGTCCAGCGTCGGGCCGATGCCGCCCGCGGCGCGGGCGTCCTCGTAGGCGTCCCGGACCTGTCCGAGAATCTGGTCCTCACCGAGGACGAGCGATTCGAGCCCACAGGCCACACGCATCAGGTGTCGAAGGCTCGTTTCGTGGCCGAGGTCACGGCCGGCGCCGGCCGCGCTGCCGAGATGCCGTTCGAGGGCCTCGCGGCCGGTCGATTCGCTCTCGGCGACGACGTAGGCCTCCGCGCGGTTGCACGTCTGGAGGACGAACGCCTCGGAGACGCCCGGCTCGTCGAGGAGGGATTCGACTGCCACGCGCTGTGAGTCGGCGCACGCGGCCTCTATCTCCTCGACGGCCGCATCGCTGTGAGAGACGCTGATTCCCGCGATGATGCCTGTTCCAATTGTCACTCGTTGTCACCCAACGCCGCTTCTACCACGGCGTCTACTGTTCGCTGACGCTTGGACCTTCCCGTACCTAAATCCTTCCAAACCTGCGGGGATTGCACGACCGCTCGTACCGCCGTCCGGCGCTCGGCCGGCGAGAGGTCCCGGGCCTTCAAGTCGGCACGGAGGTCAGCGGTCAACTCCGCCATCTCGCCCGCGCCCTCGAGTTCGGTCTCGATGCGCTTGCGGAGTTCCTTCGATAGCGCGGGACTGGCGCCGCCGGTCGAAATCGAGACCACGACGTCGCCGTCTCGGATCGTCGCAGGGACGACGACGCTACCGACGTCACGGCCGCCGGAGTGGTCCGCCCGATTGACCAGAACGTCGCGTTCCTGTGCGACCGATTCGACCGCTTCGTTGACGGCGTCGTCGTTCGTCGCCGCGACTGCGAGGACGGGGTCGGTCCGGTCGAACCACGTCGGGATTTCATCGGGGCCGGGTGCGGCGCGTACGCGTTCGGCGCCGCCGTAGTCGTCGGCCGGGAACTCCGGCGAGACGACGACCACCTCGGCCTCACGAGCGAACCGCCGGGCCTTCCGTGCGCCGACGGGGCCGCCGCCGACGACGAGGACGGTTTCGTCGGTAAAATCGTGATAGAGGGGAATCATGGGCTCACTCGCCGTCCGTGTTCGCCTCGGCGCGTTCGTCGAGGCGGATGCCCGTCTTCTTCAGGATTTCGCTGGAAAACAGCGTGTCCCAGTCGTCGTCGCCGACGTCCCAGTACTCGTCCATCGTCTCTTTGACCTGCTGGATGCGCTCTCGGCTTTCCTCCTCGGAGCGGCCGTGGGTCATCGCGAAGAAGTTGTACGGCCAGACGCCCTCGTGACGGGGGCGCTCGTAACAATGCGTGACGAAGCCGAGGCCCGCGACTTCGGGGCCGACCTCCTCGACCAGGTCGTCGGGGACGTTCCAAACGGTCATCCCGTTCTCGGTGTAGCCGAGCGAATAGTGGTTCGGGATGACGCCGACCCGGCGAACCTTCCCTTCCTCGTTGAATCGCTTGATGGTCTCGATAACCCACTCGGTATCGACGCCCAACTCCGCGGCGATGTCGGCGTAGGGCGTCGCCGAAATCGGCAGCCCGCCCTGAATCTCGACGACGAGGTCGCGCTCGTCGGGGGTCAGACTGTCACGGTGGACTGACTCGACGTCGGGACCGACCCCCGAGAGGTCCACGTCACCGTCGGGAACGGGACCGTCCAGTAGGAACTTCGCTTCGACGCGGAACTCCTGCTGTTTCGGGAGGTTGTACGTCTCCTGACCCGTTTCCTCCTCGATGTCGGCCAGCACGCGCTCGACGGCGTCGGGGTCGGCCACCGAGACGACGAACCACATGTTGAGGTGCGGATGTT
This sequence comes from Natronomonas halophila, assembly GCF_013391085.1. Classification (NCBI taxonomy): domain Archaea; kingdom Methanobacteriati; phylum Methanobacteriota; class Halobacteria; order Halobacteriales; family Natronomonadaceae; genus Natronomonas; species Natronomonas halophila. The sequence continues at coordinate 568,090 of NZ_CP058334.1, forward strand.
CGCGCCGGTAGTTGTGTGCGACCTCACGGTGGCTGTTGACCTGTTCGGCCACCTCCTCGAAGCGGTCTTCGGGGGCGTGCATCGCGACGAGCGTCGCCGCACCGCCGATTTCCTGGGCGTTGATGAGGGCACCGAACCGCGTGAGAACGCCCTCTTCGTCCAGTTCCTGCACGCGGGCCAGCAGTTCGTCGGCAGTAATCTCGATGCCGCGATCGCGGAGCGCCTCGGCGGCCGGTCCGAACGGTTCCTCGACGACCGGAAAGCCGCCTTGGAAGGCGTTGATGACGGCCCGGTCGATTCGGTCCAACCCGGCGGTTTCACTCATTAAAAGTGTCTCCGTGTTTCTGGGCAATAAGCACCGTGCTCGCGGTGAGAGGGTCGTTTACTCACCGCGGACGCCCGTCGCGTCGAAGCCGAGTTCCTCGACGCTCTCGACGATGACCTCCTGATCGGCGTCGGCCTCGTAGTAGAAGACGATATCGTAGGTGCCGTCGCGGGCGAGTTGCTGACACTCCCAGACGAACTCCTCGTCGTCCAGCGTCAGGCCCTGATGCTGGTTGACACCGAAGCGGTCGTCGTCGTTGCCCGAGTAGACGTAGGTGTCCTTCGGGTCGAGACCGCTTGCTTCGGCGATGATGTTCCCGATATCCAGCGTGGCCTGATGCAGAGTCGGCTCTTCGTCGCCGGTCAGGTCGGTCCGGACGATGACGCCGTTCAGTTGTATCTCTCCGGGTTCGAGCAGCGCACGGGTCCGCTCATAAAGGTCCTCGTCGATAGCGTCACTCATTGGTAAAGCAGACGCTATCGAGGGTAATACAGGTCACGGTCCGCGACGAGAACGCCCGCACCGCGCCGAACTCATCCGCTATGCCTCAACTGCCGGTGTTACAGTCGTTCGAGGTTCTTCGCCCGCGGGCCTTTCTCGGCCTCCTCGATCTCGAATTCGACCTCTTGCCCCTCTTCGAGGTCCGGGCCGCCGACGTCTTCCATGTGGAAGAACACGTCTTCGTCAGCTTCGTCAGTCTCGATGAAACCGTAACCGCCAGTGTCGTTGAAGAAGTCAACCACGCCTTTCGCCATTGCATCAATTCCGTTGACGGGCCCAAATAAAAACCCTATGGGTACGTAGATACCAGTTGACATTTGTGAGCGATATCGGTTCGAGACGACCTGAAACCCACTCTTAGCGGGAGTCATACTATCCATTCAGTAGGCGCCGGTCGGTGAAGCAGGTGTCTTTCGGGTCATGGCCACGGCGCCGAGTGTGAACCAACAAGACTCATTTGGCTGGCTCGCCTCGCCTCGATATATGAGACGACTTCGTGGGCTCCTCGAAGGCGCGTACGAACGGCTCCTCGAACGCGAGGTTTCGGGCGCGCCGTCGCACGTCGCCGTCATTCAGGACGGTAACCGGAGATACGCGCGCAAGCAGGGCGAGGAAAAGACCGAAGGCCACCGCGCGGGCGCCGACACCACCGAGAGCATCCTCCAGTGGTGCTCGGAGCTCGGCGTCGAGGAACTGACGCTGTATGCCTTCTCCACGGAGAACTTCAACCGCCCCGAGGACGAACGCGAAGCGCTGTTCGACCTGATAACCGACAAACTCCGAACCTTCGCCGACCGCGAGGAGGTCCACGACGAGCGCGTCCGTATCCGCGCCATCGGCGAGACGCAACGGCTCCCACCCCGCGTCCGCGAGGCCATCGACTACGCCGAATCCCGGACGGCGGACTACGACGACCTGCAGTTGAACGTCGCACTGGCCTACGGCGGCCGCGCGGAACTCCTGGGCGTCGCCCGTGACATCGCCGAGGAGGCCGCGGACGGCCGACTCGGCCCTGCCGACGTCGGTGTCGAGGAGATCGAGCGCAGGCTGACCACCAACCCGACGCGTGCGGTCGACCTCATCATCCGAACCGGTGGCGACGAACGCACCTCGAACTTCCTGCCGTGGCACGCCAACGGCAACGAGGCGGCGGTCTACTTCTGTACGCCCTACTGGCCGGAGTTCTCCCGGGTGGACTTCCTGCGTGCGATTCGAACCTACGAATCCAGACAGGAATCGTGGCGCCGCACCCGTGCCCGCCGTGCGGCCGCCCTCATCCGCTCGGTCGGCGACGTGGAGCTGGAGGAAGCCCGCAACGTCGTGGGGCGCTTCCGCGAGTACCTCGACGACGATATCGAGGATATCGAACCGGCTGAGGCCGCAGACCCCGAACCGACGGCTGACTGAGTCTCGTTACCGGCCAAAGCGGCGTTGACGCTCCTGATACTCCCGAACCGCCCGGAGGAAGTCCCGACGGCGGAAGTCCCGCCAGTTGACGTCGGTGAAGTAGAGTTCCGAGTAGACGGACTGCCAGATGAGGAAATCCGAGAGGCGTTCGGCGCCGGTCTTGATGACGAGGTCCGGCGGCGTCTGGAAGACGAGCCGTTCCTCGATGGTCTCCTCGTCGATATCCTCCGGGTCGAGGTCGCCGTCGGCAGCGGCTTCGGCGATTTGCCGGACGGCCGCGGCGAACTCCTCGCGGCCGCCGAGGCCGATGCTCACCTGAACGGGCGCGTCGGCGGCGGCATCGTCCTCTGGGCTGCGGACGGCGACCGGTCGGGGGCTATCCAGATCCGAGAGGGCGTTCCGCAGGGTCGGGACGGCGGCTTTGTCGAGGACGCTGACGTAGATGAGAACGCGCTCGACGCCGGTATCGAAGGCCCATTCGAGGAACGCCGAGAGCGTGTCGTAGGCGCCCTGTTCGAGCAGGTCGTGTTCGGTGATGACCAAGGCGACCCGTTCGGGGACGTCGGCGTCGCTCAGGCGGACCCTGGCGGCGAGGTATCGGTCGTAGAGTCCCACACCCGGGCTTCCGTCTCGGGGCGCCTGAACGTGTCGGTCCCCCTTCGGGAAGGTTAAGTGGGCCACGGCGGAATCACGGGGCGTGACTGGCGACGTAGGCCGTGCCATCGGGTTCGCTGTCGTCGGAGCGTTGGCCCTGCTCGCGCCCCTGCTGGAGGGCCGGGTCGATGACCGCGTGGCGGCGGTCGGAACCGTCGCTCCGTTCGTGGTCGTCGCCGCCGTCGCTTACCTCTCGACGAGCGGCCCGCTTTTCGAACTCTTCGCCCGCCCCGGCGACCGCGAGGAGGGGCGGCTCTACGGGCTTGCCTCCTTCAGCCTCGGCATCGCCGGCCTCGCGGTCATCTACGTCGCCTTCGAGTTCCCGGTTTCGGCGTTCCTCGTCGCCGTCTTCGCCCTGACGGTCGGCAATCTCGGACAGGAACTCACCGCCCGCTACACCCCCGACCCGGCCGTCGGCACGTCGGCGTTCGCCGTTCTCGGAACCATCGGAGCCGTCTGTGCGATGTTGCTGGCTGGCGTGCTCGGCGCGTCGGTACCCGCACTTCCCCTCGCCGTGTTCGTCGCTGCAAGCGGTGCGCTGCTGGGCGCGCTCATCCGGTCGGTGCTGTTCGTCCGTGACGACTCGCTCGTCGTCCTCTCGGTCGGTCTCGTCGTCTGGTTCTTCCTGGAACTCGGCCTCGCGCCGACACTCCGGCGGGTCGGCATCGGCATCGCGTTGACTGCGGCGCTCGGCTACGTCGCCTACGGCCTCGGTACCGCCTCGGTGACAGGGATGCTCACCGGAGTCCTGCTGGCGCTCTTTACCGTCGTTTTGGGTGGGTTCGGCTGGTTCGTCCTCCTCGTAACGTTCTTCGGGTTGGGCGGCCTCGCCTCGAAGTACCGCTACGATGAAAAACTCGACCGCGGCATCGCCCAAGAGAACGAGGGCGCCCGCGGCGGCGGTAACGTGCTGGCGAATTCGGCGGTCGCCCTCGTCGCCGTCGTCGCCTTCGCCGTTTCGGGCCACGTCGGCGTCCCCTCTGCCGTCTTCCGGTTTGCCTTCGCCGGCGCCGTCGCCGCCGCGCTGGCCGATACGTTCTCCAGCGAGTTCGGCGGCCTCTTCGATACGCCGCGGCTCATCACGACCCTTCGGCCGGTCGCACCCGGTACCGACGGCGCCGTCACCTGGCAGGGCGTCGTCGCCGGCCTCGTCGGGTCGGCGATTATCGGCGGCCTCAGTGGCGTCTTTTTCGGCCTCAACGCGCCGGGCGTCCTACTCGTCGTCTTCGCGGGCGTCGTCGGGATGACCGTCGATAGCCTCCTCGGAGCCACGCTCGAAGGCGACTATCTCGGTAATCAGGGTGTCAACCTGCTGGCGACGCTGTCGGCCGGCCTCGTCGCGGGTCTCGCGGCGCTGTGGCTGTGACGGTTCGCCCACTCCGAACGGCCGACGAATCGTCCGTCCGGTCGCTCCAATCGCTTCTCGACTACGCGGACCCCGATATCGTCGATGCCGCGCTCGTCGGCCCCTTCGTCGGCCGCGTCGCCATCGAGGACGGCGAGGTCGTCGGCTACGCCATCGCCTTGCCCGGCGAGGAGGCGACGCTCTCGGAGTTGGCCGTCACTCCGGAGTCTCGACGGGAGGGCTATGGGCGGCAACTGGTCGACGAAATCGCCGAAGTGACCGACGCCGACCGACTGGTGGTCACGACGCCGAAAGAAAACGAGGCCGCAAAGGCGTTCTACGAATCGCTCGGGTTCGACGTCGACGAGCGCCTGTCGGGGTTTTACGCCGACGGGAGCGACGCGTTACGCCTCGTTCGCCGCAAGTAACTGGTCGGCGGTTCGGACGCGAACGCTCGTCGGTTGTTTGACGAAATCGCCGGTCGATGCGGCGACGAGGTTGCCGATACCGCGCTGGGCGGCCACGTCGAGGACGCGCTGGCTCAACTCGCCGTCGACGACGACGGTTGCCGGGGCCGGCTCGGTTTCGGCGACGAGGTCGAAGGTGTCATCGGCGTCGCCCTCGGCGATGATGCCGAAGGAGTCGTCCAGCAGCCGGACGGTGCCGGTCTCGTGGCCGACGACCGCCTCGACGTGACCCCGAAGCGTCTCGGGGTCGTCCCCCTCGGATTCGGCTTCTTCAGTCCCAGTCTCCGTTTCTGCCTCCGATTCCGGACTCGTCTCGGATACCGTTTCAGTGTCCATAGCGGCGGTATCCGTGTCCGTCTCGTCGGCCGCTTCGACGGCCGTGGCTGCCGGTCCGGTCGTTGATTCGACCGCCGCAGCCTCCCCGTCCGCTGTCGATTCGGCGACGGCCGACCCGTCGGGAACCGGTTCCTCGGCGACCGTGGTGGACCCCTCATCGGCTTCGATTCCCGCGTCCGGTTCCACGCTCGGGGGCTTCCCGGGCGCGTCGACGCTGGCGCCCTCATCGACATCGGGAGCGATAGACGCCGCGGGCGTCTCCTCGTCGACCCGGTCGTAGGGAACCTTCTCGCGGAGCGCGGCCATCACCTCGTGCCGGGAGAGGTCCTCGACCGACTGGTCCTGCGGCGCGAAGGCGACGTAGTCCACGTCCCCGACCTGTGCGAGTTCCTTCAGGATGAGGTCGCCCCCCCGGTCACCGTCGAGGAACGTCGTGACGGTGCGGTTCTGGGTCAACTCGGCGACCTGTTCGGGGACGTTCGTCCCCTCGACGGCGACTGCGTTCTTGATGCCGTACCGAAGCAGCGTCAGCACGTCGGCCCGCCCCTCGACGACGATGATGGCATCCGAATCGGCGACGTTCGGTCCCGCGGGGAGCCCCTCGTATTCCGTGATGTCCTCGACGCGAACCGACTCACGGACCTCCTCGACGAGGTCGCGACTGGAGCGCATCGACTCGTCGAAGGCCTCCGTGAGGAGCCCCTTGGCGCGCTCGACGACCTCGCGGCGTTTCGCGGCCCGGACGTCCTCGATGCGGCGGACCTCGATGGTCGACCGGCAGGGACCGACCCGGTCTATGGTCTCCAGTGCCGCCCCGAGGATGGCCGTCTCGACCTGGTCGAGGCTCGTGGCGATGGTGATGCGGCCGAACGACTGGCCGTTCTGGGAATCTATTTCGACGTCGATGCGGCCGACCTTGGAGGCGTCCTGTAGCTCCCGGAGGTCGAGTTCGTCGCCGAGGAGGCCCTCGGTCTGCCCGAAGACCGCCCCGACCACGTCGGAGCGTTCGACCACTCCGTCCGCTGTGATGTCCGCGTGAACGAGATATTTTGCTGTATCCTGCATGGGTGAACTGCCCGTTGCCGGGCGGTGATGATGATTCCATGAGCGAACTCATGGGTATTTAAAATACACTCGGGCGCGCATATAAGCTATGCGGCACTCTCCCAACCTCCGGGCGTAGCTGTTTTCCTCGCCGCCGAATTGCCCCTGCCACGACGGTTTATAAGCAGCCGCGCTGACGTGCCGCCATGGGAATCGAGGAAGACCCTATCGACCCGACCGCGTTCCTGAAAGACGTAGAGATGCGTATCGGCGAAATCACGAGCGTCGAGCCGTTCCCCGAGGCGCGGAAGGACGTTTATAAGCTACGCGTCGACTTCGGCGAGGAGGAGTTGCAGTCGGCGGCGGGTCTCACCGACCTCTACGAACCCGATGACCTGCTCGGCTCGCAGGTCGTCGCCGTCGTCAACCTCGGCACCGTCAACATCGCGGGCTTCGAGAGTCAGTGTCTCGTCACGGGCGTCGACAACGGCGAGGGCGACGTCGTCCACCTCCAGCCGGAACGCGAGGTGCCGAACGGGGAACGCGTCTACTGAGAACGTCCGAAGAAGAATATTCTTCGACCGGTGCTGTTGGTGAGTAATCAACAACGTTTTAGGAAACGTGCGTGTGAACGACGAACAACCGATGGTTTCGAGAACGGAGCGGTACGGTTGGGTACTCGTCATGGCGGTGCTCGTGGCGCTGGCGATTCCGTGGTTCCTCTGGGGGGACAGTCGGATGGCCTACGGCCTCCCGCTGTGGCTCTGGTGGCATATCGGGTGGATGGCGCTCGCGGCGCTGGCCTTCTGGGGCTTTGCGACCCGCGCGTGGGGCATCGGCATCACCGAACCGATTCGTGGGGAGGGTGAGGTATGACGGCGACGCTGCAACTCGGTATCATCGTCGCCTACCTGCTGGTCGCGCTGGCGGTCGGCCTCGTCGCCTATCGTCTCACCGAACGGACCGCCGAGGACTTCTATCTCGCCTCCCGAACCTTCGGCACCGTCGTCCTCCTGTTTACGGTGTTCGCGACACTGCTGTCGGCCTTTACGTTCTTCGGCGGCCCCGACACGTCCTACGCCTACGGCCCCGAATGGATTCTCGTAATGGGGCTGATGGACGGCATCATCTTCGCCGTCCTCTGGTACGTCATCGGCTACAAGCAGTGGCTGCTCGGCCAGAAACACGGCTACGTCACGCTGGGTGAGATGCTCGGCGACCGATTCGGGTCGACGGCGGTCCGAGCGCTCGTCGCGGTCGTCTCGCTGTTCTGGCTGTTCCCCTACGTCATGCTCCAGCAAATCGGGGCCGGCGGCGCGCTGGCATCGCTGACGGACGGCACCTTCCCGTTCTGGGCCGGCGCCACGCTGGTGACCGTCTTCATGATTCTCTACGTCGCGCTGGCCGGAATGCGCGGCATCGCCTGGACCGACACCTTGCAGGGCCTCTTCATGCTCGTGATGGTGTGGGCGGCGGTGCTGTGGGTGCTGGTCGCCGTCGACGGCGGCCTCGCGACCATCAACGCCGGCCTCGAAGCGAGCAACCCCGAATTCCTCGCACTCGGCGGCGGCTTCTACAGCCCGGCGTCGATGCTCACCTTCGCCGTCTCCATCGCCTTCGGCGTCGCCATGTTCCCGCAGGTCAACCAGCGGTTCTTCGCGGCCTCCTCGGAGAAAGTCCTCAAGCGCTCGTTCGCGCTGTGGCCCGTGCTCGTCCTCCTGCTTTTCGTTCCCGCTTTCCTCCTCGGGACGTGGGCGACCGGCCTCGGATTGGAAGCCGACATCGCCGCCGGCGAGAGCATCCTGCCGGTTATCCTCGCGGAGTACACGCCCGCCTGGTTCGCCGCGCTGGTCATCGCCGGCGCCATCGCCGCGATGATGTCCTCCTCCGATTCGATGCTGCTTTCGGGGTCGTCGTATTTCACCCGCGACCTCTATCGCCCGCTCATCGACGAGGGCCTCACCGACGCGCGGGAGGACCGCCTGGGCCGTCTCGGCGTCGCCGTCTTCGCGCTGGCCGCCCTCGCCGCGAGCATCTGGGCTGAGGCCGCCGCCTTCGGTGGTGGGACCGTCGGATCGATTCTCGTCTCCATCGGCGACCTCGCCTTCGGCGGGTTCGCCCAGATGGCCCTGCCCGTCATCGTCGCCCTCTACTGGCGGCGGACGACCCGCAAGGGGATACTCGCCGGCATCCTCGTCCCGCAACTCGTCTACATCGCGTTCAACTTCCTGCCCGAGATGACGGTCGGGTCACTGACGCTGTTCTCAGATGCCTACCTCGGCTGGGGCGTTTCCATCTACTGCATGCTGGTCGGCCTGCTGGTCACCGTCGGCGTTTCGGCGATGACCGCCCAGACGTCCGAGGAGGAGACGGACCTCTACTTCGAGCAGTTGGCGGATTAGAAGGGGGAGACCGTCTGCCGCCTCGTCGCCTCCAACGCCACGGATTTTTACGCCTCTCCAGTGAACGGCCATCCATGCAAACCCACATCGTCCCGGTCGGCTTCGATTACGACCGGCTCATCGCGCCGCTGGTCCGGGACCAGCTCGACGTCGACCGCGTCGTCCTCCTCGAAGGGGCGGTCGGCAGCGAGGCCAACGTCGAATACTCCCGCAATCTCGCCCAGAAACTCGAACAGGACTTCACGAACCTGTTGGGCGCCGAAACCGAGCGGTTCGTCGTCGAGGACGTCTACGACTACGACGCCGCCTTCGAACAGGCATACGACCTCATCAACAGCGAACTCGACGAGGGCGGCGAGGTCTGGGTCAACGTCTCGGCGATGCCGCGGACCGTCTCCTTCGCCTTCGCGACGGCGGCCCACTCCATCATGGTCGAACGCGAGGGCGACCGCGACCGGATTCACACTTACTACACGGTCCCCGAGAAGTACCTCGAAACCGAACTCGCCGAGGAGTTACGCGCCCAGTGTGACCTGCTGGCGGATATCCTCGATGAGGCAAGCGAGGTCGAGGAGGACCGCATCGAGGAACACCTCGACGTCGCCCGCGAACTGCTCAACGAGTTCGACGAGCGCGGGACGACCATCGGCGCCAAGAAGTTCGGCGATAGCCACATCATCGAACTCCCCGTGGCCTCCTTCTCGAACGTCAAGCCCTTCGAGGAACTCATCCTCTTTACGCTCGGCGAGCACGACGAGTTCGAGTCCGTCTCGGAACTGGCCCAGACGCTGGCCCGCGAACTCGGCGAGGAATACACCGACTCCTTCCGGTCGAAGGTCATCTACAACGTCGACCGACTCGGCCCCGGCGGCAAGGGCTACATCGAACAGGAAGAACACGGCAAATCGTATCGGACACGTCTGTCACGTATCGGAGAACTGTGGGTGCGCTCGCACGCGGACCAGTCGGACCTTTAAAAATCGTTATCGCGGCTGTACGCGGAAGCGGACCGTTCCAACGCCCGGAATCGATATCTCCCGGACGCGGTCGGCCGTCCGACGGACGCGTGCGGCAAGGCTTCGCTGTAGTAGTTTCAGGCCGACGATGGCGCTGACGGTCACGACGACTGCCTGAAGCGGATAGCTGATGGCGACGAACAGCGCGATAACCGCCAGCGGAAGGGCGAGCAGGAACGCGACTGAGGGGTCGTCGATGGGCCGTACGGGTCCCGAGGGAAGTGTTGAGTTTTTCATGGTAGTAGATGGACGGAGAGAACCGTCTTATTCAGTCGTACGTGACCGGTACGTAAAAAGTCTAAGATATCAGATAAGAATTGAGACGTGTTAGCACATATATTTCACAATTATTCCGTTAGAGAGCTTCAAAATAGATGTAGTTAGTACCATGCTAGTCCTTTCACACGTATCTACCATCTTATCATATCGTGAACCGAGGTCTTGAGACAGTCCCGCTTCTGGGACCTATTCAGCGGGCCTTCAGTTTCTCGACGCGGGTGAGCATCGCCAGATACAGCGCGATGACGAAAAGCACGACGGCGCCCGCGGTGGCCGCACCGAGGGCGTCGGCCCCGAGAATCGACGGGGCGTTTCGCTCGGCCGGAATCCACGTGTGATGGAGGTTACCGACGACTGGGATGAAGTAATCGACCACCGTATCGAGGCCGTACCACAGCGTCGCGATGCCGACTGCTTTCCCGGAGAAATCGCTGATGCGATGGAGGAGGAACGCCTGCAGAACCATCGCCGCGTGGCTCCAGATGAGGAACTGCCGCATCGGTTCCCAGAGGTAACTGAACTCCGCCCAGAAGACGAGATGGACCCAGACGGTCCAGCCACCGAGGATGATGTTCCCGAAGAAGGCCAGCGCGACGAGCCAGTCCTGTCGATAGCCGAGTTTCCACGAGGCCAGCGCCAGCGCGATAAACAGCGTCGCCACGGGACTGTCGGGTACGAACGGCCACATCACCGTCGGCTCGAAGGCGAACTGAAAGCGATAATACCAGAACCCGAAGGCGGTCCCGACGAGGTTGACCGCGACGATGAGCCACGCGAGGTTCAACCCGAGGTTCTCGATGCGTTCCGGCAGCGGCGCGACGTACCACGGCAACTCCTCGCGGGGCACGTCGGATTCGAACAGCCGACCTACGTCCATACGGGCATCACCGGGCCATCGCACAAAAACGTCCCCGACGGACGCCGGATGGCCGACCCCTCGGTCGGAACCTGCCACCGGAAAGACACGCATTAAGTGCATCCGACCCCAACACGAGCGTATGACCGAAACGGATATCGAGGAACTCCGACGGGGGACGGACCTCGTCAAGCGCGGTTTCGCCAAGATGCAGAAGGGCGGCGTCATCATGGACGTCGTCACCCGCGAACAGGCCCGCATCGCCGAGGACGCGGGCGCTGTCGCGGTCATGTCCCTGGAGGCCGTCCCGGCCGACATCCGCAAACGCGGCGGCGTCGCCCGGATGGCCGACCCCGGAATGCTCGAAGAAATCATCGACGAAGTCTCCATCCCCGTGATGGGCAAATGCCGCATCGGCCACACCGCCGAGGCCCAGATTCTGGAAGCCACGGGCGCCGACATGGTCGACGAAAGCGAGGTCCTGACGCCCGCCGACGACCGCTATCACATCGACAAGCGACCCTTCGATTCGCCCTTCGTCTGCGGGGCCCGCAACCTCGGCGAAGCCCTCCGACGTATCGACGAGGGCGCCGCCATGATTCGAACCAAAGGCGAGGCCGGCACCGGCGACGTCAATCAGGCCGTCACCCACCAGCGGACCATCAAGCGCTCCATCCGCAAACTCACTGGCATGAACCACGAGGAACGCGAGGAATGGGCCCGCGAGAACGGCGCCCCCCGCGACCTCGTCCACGAGACCGCCGAGATGGGTCGTCTCCCTGTCGTCAACTTCGCCGCTGGCGGTATCGCCACGCCCGCGGACGCCGCGCTCATGATGCAACTCGGCTGTGACGGTATCTTCGTCGGCTCCGGCATCTTCGGCGCCGAGGACCCCGAAAAGATGGGCTCGGCCATCGTCGAAGCCGTCAACAACTACGACGACCCCGAGAAACTCCGGGACATCGCCAAGGACATCGGGAAGGGCATGAAGGGACAGGCCAACGAAGGCATGTCCGAAGAAGAGCAACTGCAGGGCCGCGGCGTCTAAGCCCACGTTTCGCACGGGCCGACTTCGCCGTCGGTCGCCAATGGGAACCGACTCGGGAGGTCTTCGAAGACCTGAGGCGGATAATCGAGGCTCCGACGTAGAGCAAATTCAGTTCTTTCGGGCGTCAGACTGGCAGTCCCAACGCGGTTTTCGACACCAAGCGTCGTGAAGGTCCAGTAGTACGCTGAAACAGCGGCACGAACGAACCGGGTTCAATCGCTCGCGGAGCCGCCGCCCGCCAGATTACTGGAGCGGTCGCGGTCGGCCCGGGACGGCGGCGGATAGCGGTCGTCGTCGGGCGCCCGCCAGCGTTCGTCGTCCCGTGGGAGGACACAGCGGTCGGGTTCGCGGTTGACGTGGGCGTACTCCTCGGGCGTGTTGGCCAGCGGGTGGGCGGGGTTGTTCCGGCTATCGATGCGGGCCGCGCGGAGTTCGTCGAACCCGGCGACGCGGGCCCGGATTCCGCGCCAGTGATAGGCGGTTTCCGACGGGACGCGAACGGGGTGGGGCGGACTGGCCTCGGGTTGCTGGCCGGCCAGCATGACGCGATTGACGTTAGCCGCGAGGTCGTCGTGGTCGATGAGGACGCCGACGCGGGCGCCGTTCGGCGCGCGGTTGGCGAGGACGTCGAGGCCGAGATGGAGCGCCCGATACTCGGCGACGTTGTTGTCCGGGACGGAATCCGGCACCGAGAGGCGGGCGACGCGCTCGCCATCTCGGGTCTCGATAACGACACCCAACCCTCCGCGGTCGTTGGGGCGATAGGAACCGTCCGTCGCGAGATAGAAGTCGCGGCGGTGTGTGCGCGGGGGATGCGCGATATGGGGGGTCGGTGAGTCGTCGAACAGGTTGCGTAAGACCGGCCGGCAGTACGCGGCCATACGCGGGGGTAGGGGACGCCCTATATATAAATCTCCGGGCGAAAATCGGTGTAATCGGCCGGTTAATCCGCAGGTTCGTCGACGGGCGCGGCGACCTCACTGCTCCCCCGCCGGTCGCGGAGTTTGCCCCCGAGGACGGCGAGGATGTAGATGCCGACCGCGACGAGGACGATAGTCCCGCCAGCGGTCGTCTCGTACTGATACGAGAGGGTGATGCCGGTCAGGACGGCCAGTTCGGCCAGCACGACCGAGGCGAGAAGCGCGGTGCTGAATCCCCGAGCAAGTTGTGCAGCCGCGGCGACGGGCACGACGAGCATCGCGGCGACGAGGATGACGCCCATGATCTGCATCGCGCCGACGACGACCATCGCGGTCAACATCGCCATCACGCGATTGTACCAGGGGACGTTGAGGCCGGCGACGCGGGCGGCCGTCTCGTCGAAGGTGACGTAGAGCAACTGTTTATAAGTGATACCGACGACGGCGACGATGACCCCGAAGAGGACCAGCAGGATGGCGGCGTTCTCCCGGGAGACCGTCGAGAGGTTCCCGAAGAGGTACTGATTGACGCCGACGGCGAGGCCGCCTGCGTTGATACTTATAAGGACCGCTCCGAGCGCGAAGCCCGTCGAGAGGACGATAGCCATCGAGACGTCGTTGTAGGCGTCGGTCACCTCCGAGATGAGTTCGATAGCAAGCGCGGCTAACATGGCGACGATGACGGCCGTGATGTAGGGCGAAACGCCCGCATCGAAGACTGCATTTATAAACAGGCCGACGGCGACGCCGGCGAAGGCGGTATGAGCCAGCGCGTCCCCGATAAGCGACAACTGTCGGTGGACGAGGAACGTTCCGATGAGCGGCGCCATGACGCCGATGAGGAGGCCGACGAGGAACGCCCGGTGCATGAAGGAGTACTCGAACATCCCGATGCCGAAGAGGTCGCCGAGAATCGAGAGCAGATCGCTCCAGCGGTCGATGAGCCATCCGAGTGGTGCCAACTGGAGGATGAGCGCGCTGGGAGTCATCGCGACACCTCCGCGGTCAGCCGAAGCCGCGTCCCGTAGGCCCGTTCGAGCGCGTCACCGTCGAGGAACGCCTCGGGTGGACCGTCGAAGTAGAGTTCGCGGTTCAGACAGACCACACGCGAGGCGTGTTCGACGACGGCGCCGATGTCGTGTTCGACCAGCAGAACGGTGATGTCCTCGCCGTTGAGCGAATCGAGTAACTCGAAGAACGCCTCGACGGACTCGGCGTCGACGCCGACGGTGGGTTCGTCGAGGACGAGCAGTTCGGCTTCGGCCGCGAGCGCGCGGGCGATGTAGGCCCGCTGGCGCTGGCCCCCGGAGAGTTTCGAAATCTGTCGGTCGGCGAGATGGTCGATGCCCACCGTCCGGAGCGCCTCGCGGGCGCGTTCGCGGTCCGCTCCCGTGATGCGTCCGAAACCGGCGTGAGGATACCGACCCATCAGGACGACTTCGGCGACGGTAATCGGCATACCCTTCGTGTCCTGTGTGACGTCCTGTGCGACGTAGCCGACGCGTTCGCGGTTCTCGAAGGCCCGGGCGGGCGCACCGAGCAGTTCGACGCTGCCCGCGTCGGGTTCCAGCAGGCCGAGAACGAGTTTCAAAAGCGTGCTCTTGCCGGAGCCGTTCGGGCCGACGATGCCGACGTACTCGCCGGCCTCGACGTCGAAGGAGACGTCCTCGACGACGGGTTGGGCGGTGTAGCCGAACGTCACATCATCGACGGCGACGAGGGTATCGTCGGTCATTCGAAGTTCCGCCATTCAGCGCCGAGACCCGTTTCGTCGGGGGATGTGGCTCCGAGAGCGATGCGGAACGTCTCCATGTTGATGTTACGGGCGATTTCGGCGTAGCCCCAGCCACGGTCGACCCACGCTTCGGTCGTCCCGGCGTAGGGCGTAACGGGATAGTAGGCCTCGACGCGCGTATCCTCGACGAGTTGGCGGGCCGGCCGCCGGGGTTCGAACACTGCGGCGCCGATATACTGGATATCGTATTCCTCGATGGTTTTGCGGGCCCGCTGCATGTCGGCCGGCCGGACGTCGTCGCTGGCCGCGAGGTTCGTCACGAGCGGTTCGACGGTCGCCCCGTAGCGGTCGCTAACGTACTGGAACGCGTTGTGGGCCGCGAGGAAGGCCACCTCACGTTCGGCCGCCTCGAAGATCGCTTCCCACTCGTCGTCGATGGTATCGAGGTCCGCCCGGAGCGCCTCGCCGTTTTCGGCGAGCGTCTCGGCGTGGTCCGGCACGACGTCGGCGAGACCCGCGACGATGTTGTCGACGGACTGTTTGGCTCGCTGTGGGTCCAGCCAGAAGTGGGGGTCCCGGCCATCGGCGACCTCCTCGTCCTCGTCGAGGCCCGCACCGAGCGGGAGGAGGTCGATGCCCTCGCGGACGTTGACGAGGTCGGTCTCGGCCTCGTCGTCCTTGACGGTCTGGATGGCGCGGTCGGCCCACGGTTGGAAGTCCGGGCCGACGTGGAGGAACGCCTCGGCGTCGATGATGTCGCGGGTGATGGAGGGGTCCGGCTCCCAGCCGTGGCCGTGCAGGCCCGTCGGGACGAGGTTTCGGACCGAAAGCGGCGTCCCCTCGGCGACCTGTCGGGCGAAATCGTAGAACGTGAAGAACGATGCGACGGCCGTGGGGCCGTCGTCGGACGGCTCGTCGGCCGCCCCGCCGAGACAGCCAGCCAGTCCGACGGCGCCGAGACTCCCGGCGCCGGCGAGGACTGACCGCCGCGAAACCCGGCTGTCCCTCGTAGAGTTCGTCATTACGTGAGGATGAGGGACCTAACCATATAATGATTCGTATCTAAGCAAAAGATTAGACGTATCTAAATCAGTACCCGAACGCCTACCTTGGAGGCCCGCAAACGGTCGCGTATGGTCACCGCACGCGATATCATGACCCGCGAGGTCGAGACCGTCTCGCCGGACGACGACGTGAGCGAAGTCCTCACGCGACTCGCCAGGGCCGATTTCAACGGCTTTCCCGTCACCGAGGACGGCATCGTCGTCGGCATCGTCACGCAGGGCGACCTCGTGGACCTCTTTCAGCCCTCCGACCGGACGCTGTGGATTCCCATCGGTTTTCCGCCCTTCCTCGAATCGCTCACCTACGCCGTCGACCTCTCGTGGGACGAACTCGACGTCGGCCTCGATATGGCGAAAAACGCCGGCCGCCCCATCAGCGAGGTCATGACCGAGGAGGTCGTCACCGTCGGCCCGAAGACCGATATCGACGAGATACTCGCGGTGGTCGCTGACAAGGACCGGGACATCAACCGCCTGCCTGTCGTCGACGAGGCCGGCGCCCTGATGGGAATCATCGCCCGACAGGACGTGCTGCGGGCGCTCAAGGAAGAACGCGACGCCGGGACCGCAACGGAGTAACCAACCACTCGCCCTCGTGGGTTTCCTGAGACGAAACCTTGAGGCAACCCCCGTTCGGAGTTCCGCCGTGCGCTATCGTAACCTCCTGTTGTTCTGTACGCTTGCGGCGGTGTGGGGATCGGCCTTCATGGCCATCAAGGCCGGACTCGGAAGTGCCGCCGCGCCCGCGTACTTCTACGATGCTCCCGTGTTGTTCGCCGCGGTTCGCTACGATGTCGCCGGCGTCCTCATGCTCGGCTACGCCGCGTGGGTCACCGACCGCTGGCGGCCCCGGAGCGGCCCCGAGTGGCTCGTCGTCGGCATCGGCGCCGTCTTCCTCATCGCTGGCTATCACGCCCTGCTGTTCATCGGCCAGTTAGGGACGACCAGCGCCGCCGCCGCGGTCATCGTCTCGCTGTCGCCCGTCCTGACGACGGCCTTCGCCCGCGCGTTCCTCCCGGAGGAACGACTCACCGCGGTCGGCCTCGTCGGAATGGCGCTCGGCCTCGTCGGCGTCGTCATCCTCGCCCGACCCGACCCCGGCAACCTCGTCGGGTCACGCTTCGAGGCGCTTGTCTTCGGCGCCGCGCTCTGTTTCGCTCTGGGCAGCGTCCTCACCCGACGGTTCGAGACGGACCTTCCCATCGAGACGATGGAAGCGTGGTCGATGGTCGGTGGCGCCCTTCTGATGCACGGCATCAGCCTCGGTCTTCAGGAATCGGTCAGCGGTCTGCCACCGCTTCGGGAAACCGTCGCGCTCGTCTATCTCGCCATCGTCGCCAGCGCCGCCGGCTTCCTCATCTACTTCGACCTGCTGGACCGACTCGGCCCCATCGAAATCAACCTCGTCTCCTACGTCGCGCCTGTGTTCGCGGCGCTGACGGGGTTTCTCTTCCTCGGAGAGGTCATCGACGCGCCGACTGTCCTCGGCTTCCTCGTCATCCTCGTCGGGTTCGTCCTCATCAAACGCCGGGCTATCCGCGAAGAACTGGCGCGGCAGCGGTAACTACGCCCGGTAGTCGTGACCGAGAAACAGGGCGAACACGTTGCCGGCAAGGAGGCCGGCGAGGACCAGATAATCGCCGTTCCCATCCAGACCGTTAGCGAGCACCGCGAGCGTACAGAAGGGCAGCAACACCGCCGCCCAGAAGGCGCCGGCCCGGAGCCGTTGCTGCAACCGGGACCGGTCACCAGCCGTGACGGATGGGTCGTTGGTGGAGGTGGAGGGACTCATCACGGTCGATTCATCCGGCGGAACCCACTAATAACTGCGAGAGCCTTCGACACGTTTCGAGACGTTTCACGATATTAGTCGCCGTATATACGACATTTTATAACCAGTTCTGTGCCGCCGAGAGGTTTCAGCCGTACCGCAGGACGCGTTTCAGCCGAGCACCGTGACCTGTATCTCGTGTGGCCCATCGGGGGTTTCGACGGTGACCCGGTCGCGAATCCGCTCCCGAACCGCCTCGCGCCACGCCTCGACGGCCGCCTCGTGTCGCTTCCGGTGTTCGGACCGACTGTATTCGACCTCGGGGTCCGAACGGAGGTCGTCCTCCGTGTCGTCGGCGCTCGGAAACGACGGCACCGACGCGACGAGTTTCGCCGGCGGGATATGGAGCGGTTCCGGCGTTCCGTAGTCGCTCTCGGTCCCTGCCCGATGGAGTCGGGCCCGCATACGACCGCTGAAGGGTGGCGTCACGCGCAGGACGGCACCCGCGTCGCGCCGCTCGTTGGCTTCAAGCGCGGCCACGACGTCGTCGGCCGTGACGGCGATAGTCCGGACGGTCGACGGGTCCTCCGAGGTCACGTCCGATACCGAGGCGGCCACCCGCTTGAGGTTAACGCCGACGGCGCGGCCGACGGGACAACGTCAGTGCGACACAGGCGTACCGCGGCGCTAAACCCTCGATTAAAGCGCCGGCTCGAACTCCCGGAACCGCTCGCGCCACTCCTCGGGGACCGGCTGTGTGCTTTCCCCGTTCTCGTCCAAGACGACCTGCACCGTCGTTCCGGTCGCGGCGGGCTTGTCGTCGTCGCCCGCATAGACGCGGTAGCCGAGGGTGAAACTCGACTCCCCGACCTCGGTGACGCCAACCTCGACGCGGACGTACTCGTCGGCGTGGACGACAGGCCGGCGGAAATCGAGGTTGATGTTTGCGAGGACCATCTCAAACTCGTCGAACGTCATGTCGATTACCTCTTCAACGTACTCGATTCGGGCCTGTTCGAGATAGGAACCGTAGACGGCGTTGTTGACGTGCGCGAGGGCATCCATGTCACGATACCGAACCGTCATCTCGACGTCGAATCGGAACTCCTGGTCCATATCCGAGGCGCGTCCCTCTCCGCGAAGGGCGTTTCGCTTCGGGCCAATCCCACGACTCAGGGCGGCCACGCTATTCCCCGCCGATTTTCGGGCGGCGACAGGGGACTCGACGGCAGGTCCGTCCGTGGCTCCGGGTCGTTGTACCCGCCCGGCGCCACGTCGTTGGGCGCGTCGGGATAGAACAGCGACGCAAGCGCCTGAATGTGCGCGCGCCCGACGTCGAGTTCGAACTGGCCGCCGCCGTAGCACCGAATTTCCTGCTCCTCGCAGTAATCGATTGTTTCCAGAAGCGACCGTACCGACCCGAACCGGGAGGGTTTGATGTTGAGCCAGTTCGGCTCCCATGGCAGCGCCTCGACACTGTCGATGCCCGTAATCGGGTAGTCCCACGAAATCCGGTCGGCAGCATCCTCGATTATCGGCCGCGTCTCATCGGTGAGGTGTGGGTCCTCGATGACGGCCTCGGGAAAGGCGTCGACGACCATCCCGTAGAGGTCCGGGTCCCCCGGTTGGTCGACGTCGGTGCCCTCGTACTGGCCCTTGAGGTCGAGGATCCGGACGGCGTCGGTCTCGGCGAGGCGCTCGACGAGACCGGCGGTCCACTCGTCGGTCGGGTCGAGTTTGAATGCCAGCGTCGACTCGATATCCAGCAGCGTCTCGATACGGTCGAACGTCGGCGGGTCCCCGAGGCGCGTGCTCACCACGAACCTGACGGGGTCGTACTCGCGGCCCACGGCCTCGCCGAGGGTCGTTTCGGCCTGCTTCAACGCGAGGTCGAGGGCGGCGCTCTCGAAGGCCCACCGGCGGTAGTTCCGGAACGACGATTGCTCGGGGGCGCCCGCCGGAAACAGGTCGCGGTCGCCGACCATCTCGGAGAACTCGTCGAAGGCGTATTCCCCGGCCAGCGACGGCGTTTCGGCTTCCTCGTGGAAGCGGTAATGGTCCTCGCTTTCGTAGGTGACGTCCTCGCCGTAGCCCGTCACGCCGTCGCCGCGGAGTTCGACGACGGTCGTCGTCCGGGTGAAATCGCTCGACGTCTCGCGTTCGCGAAGCGAGAGCCGACACTCATCGACAACGAGCGGCAGGTCGGAAACGGCGTCGTACAGCGACACGGGACGGTAATCGGGCGCTGTGGTCTTGGTCGTTCCGCCGGTGACGGGACTGCCGCTCACTACGTTACGCTCCTCGCTTAGAAATGTAAGTGCCCGGGGAGGGCTCCGAACCCTCGATCTCCGCATGTCCCAGGAACGAGGCGCAGGCAACGCCTCGGGACATCGCGGTTGCCGCCTCGTTAACCCTATGAGTGCGGCGCTATGTCCAGCTAAGCCACCCGGGCTCATTTTTCGATTGCCGGTTGGCACCCTTCAACCTTCCTATCTCCGTCGGGTGATTCGCCCCGCCACCACACCCCACGACCTGACCCATCGTTTTATAGCCCGCAACGAACACACCGCAGGCATGGACGAACTCCCGGAACGCCTCGTCGAGGCCGTCGGTGATGCGACGGCCATCGAACTCATCGACATCGGCGGTGGCGACATCGTCGCTATCACCCCCGCGGAGACGTACTGCTACCGCTCCGAGGGGCTGTTGTCCGACGAGACCGTCGACCGCTACCCGCACGACATCGACCGGCTGACGACCGAAGCCGGCCGCCGGAAGACGACGATTCACTTCGAGACCATCGACGGCGAACGGAGCCTCACAGTCCCCGGTAACGTCGCCGACGAGGTCATCGAAGCCATCCTGAAAGGCGTCCTCCGAACGGCCGACGTCGTCGACGATGGCGAGACGATTCAGGCGTTGTTCCGGTTCAGCGAACTCACCCTCGTGGTGACCGAAGACCAACTCCTGAAACACGTCGGCAGCGCCGTCTGGAACGACGACTACGAGGCCTTCGCCTACGAGGCGCTGACCGACCTCGATTTCGAGGAGGGCAGCGTCGCCACACAGGTCATCGTGGAGGTCGACGGCCGCCGCCAGCGCGTGAAAGTGCCGAACGAACACGCCGGCCGTGTCCGACAGGAGGTTCAAAGCGCCGTCTTCGAGTACCACGACGTCTCCTCGCTGGGCGGCCTCCGCGCGGAGGTCCGCGAGGAGGAAGACGAAGAGGAGTCGGAAGCCGACGAGGACGATACCGATTCCGAGTCCTCCGCAGTGGTCGATTCCGACTGGTCGCCGCCCGCTGACCAGGACGTGACCAGTCTCTCGGAGAACAAAGCCAGCAGCGGCGGTACGGACGAGTCAATCACGGGGAGTGACGCCGAACGCAACACCGACGATGCTGCGGGTGCGACCGCGGCCGACGTCGACGCGCTCGCCGAACAAGTCGATGAACTGACCGAAACCGTCGAACGGCAGAGCGAACTCATCGAGGCACAACAGGAGACGCTCGAAAAATTAGTCGACGAACTCCGCCGCGGCCGGTAGCCGCCTATTCTCGCCCGGTCACTTTCCGGATACACGACGACCCGAAGGGGCCGTGTTCGCCGGCTTCCAGTTTCATGAAGTAGCCGGTCGATATCGACGCACCGCAGCGACGGCACTCGAAGTCACCCTCTCGGGAGACGACCTCGCTTTCGAAACTGAGGAACTGGCCGCCGGCCGGCTTGACGGTATCGCCCTCGCGGGTGATGTGGCCCCGCTTTTCGGCCTCTTCGAGGATGGCACGGGTCGTCTCGGGATGGGTCGTAATCGTCTCGATGCGGTCGATGACGTCCGGCAGCGCAAGTTCGGCGTCTTCGAGGCGGGCCAGCAGTTGCACGCCGAGTTCGACCGGGTTCTCCGACTCGTCCACAGCGGTTGCTCGGTTGGGTCGAATAAAAATCGCCGGGTCACCCCACCACAAGAGGTTTGTCCTGCGGGTTGCTTCCTCCGACGTGAACCGCGCGACCGCACGTCAGTTGGTCGGCATCGGCGTCGTCGTTGCCATCGCCGGCGCTGCCGCCCTGTCGACATCGCCGTCGGCGCTCTTCGCTCACGCGGAGGCGCTGGCGGCCCGACCGGTCCTCCTTGCGCTCGCGCTCGGCGGCCTGTATCTCGTCCGTCCCGCGCTGGCCTGGCCGATTAGCGCGCTCTCGATTCTCCTCGGCTACCTGTTCGGTCCCATCGCCATCCCCATTGCACTCGGCGGCGCCGTCCTGACGGCCCTGCCGGCCTACACGCTCGCCCGCTATCTCGGCCACGACGCCGGGATGCTCGCCCGGGTCGGCGACGCCGGCAGCCTCGTCCGGAAGACGACCGGCGACCTCCGCGGTATCGTCGCGGTCCGCCTCGCCCCGCTTCCGACCGACCCCGTCTCCTATGCCGCCGGCCTCGCCGGCGTCCCGCTCCGCCCCTACGTCCTCGGCACCGTTATCGGCGAGTCGCCGTGGGTCGTGACCGCCGTTCTCCTCGGGGCATCGATGGGCGAGTTGACCACCGCAGGCGCCTCGGCCGACCCGCTTTTGCTCGGAACCGCCCTCGCGCTTGCGGTCCTGCTCGCGCTGTCAGGGCCGGCCTATCGCCGTATCGTGGGCAACGCCGGGGCCTAATAGAAGGTATCAGCGCAGTCGTAGACGACGCCGTGTTGCGGGCAGACGTACTTGCAATGGCGCTCGTACATCGGCCGCTCGCACATGGGACACGGCCGGCCGCCCGTCTCGCCGTCGGTCATTGTCCGCTCCTCACACCGCGGGAGAATAAGCCTGCCCCACTCCGGTTCAGTCCTCGCTTCGTTCGACACCCGAGACTTCGAAGCGGGCACCGCCGCTTTCGGCCCCCGTACAGGAGACGGACCAGCCGTGAGCCTTCGCGATACGCTGGATGATGGTCAGCCCGGTGCCCGTTCCGGCGCTACTGGTCGAATGGCCCTCCTCGAAGATTCGCTCGCGTTCGTCCGCCGGGATGCCCCGGCCGTCGTCGGCGACGTAGAAGCCGTCCGGGGTTGGGCCGACGGTCACCGTGAGTGTGGCACCCCCGTCCCGACTGATGTTGGCCGTCGAGGTGCCGGGTTCCGATGTCTTCGTCGCCGTATTTGTAGCGCCATGCTCGACAGCGTCCTCGCGAGTGGACGAGCGAGGGCTCGTGGAACCATGTTCCACGGCGTTCCGAAAGAAGTTCTCGAAGAGGCGAACGAGTCGTGCCCGGTCGGCCAGAAGCGTCGCGTCGTCGACGACTCGGAGGCTACAGTCGCCCGAGTCGACGTTCTGCCATGCGGTTTCCGCGGTCTCCCGGAGGTCCGTCGGCGAGAGGTCGGTCACGTCGTCGCCGCCACGGGCCAACGCCAGCACGTCGTCGATAATCGTCTCCATCCGCTTGTGGGCGGCATCGGTCTCATCGAGATGTGAGAGGTCGCCCGTCTCCCGAGTGAGGTCGGTGTAGCCACGGGCGACCGTCAGCGGATTGCGCAGGTCGTGGCTGACGACGCTGGCGAACTGGTCGAGTTGTTCGTTCCGTTCCCGGAGTTGGCGCTCGCGGCGCTCCCGTTCGGTGACGTCCCGAACGAGGAACAGCCACCCGACGGGGCGGCCCCGCCCGCCGGACATCGGGGTCGCCGTGATCTGGAAATGCGAGTCCTCGATGGTGAGGTCGACCTCCTGTTCGGTCTCGGCGTTTCGGAGTCGCCGATAGAGGCGCTGGGCTTCCGGCACCGATTCGAGGACGGTATCGAGTTCCCGGCCAACGAGAGTTGTCTCGGCCGCCCCGTCGAGGAGTTCGTCGGCGAGTTCCCGACCCGCCGCGTTGACGTCGACGAGGTGGCCGTCCGCATCGACGATGAACACCGCGTCGTTGATGTCGTCGAGGACCCGGTCCCGCGCGATGGGCACGAGGTCGATGAACTGATAGCGCGTGATGGCGACCGTAAACAGCGCCGCCGAGGCGACGAAGCCGAGCGGCGCGGCGTCGAACCCGATTTGCCCGGCGATGTACGCGAAGTTCGCGAGGGTCGGCGCAGCGATGGCGCCGAAGACGGTGACGTACTGGGCCGCATCCAGGGCCGGCGCCCGATAGAGCAGGCCGACGACCAGCAGGGCTGCGATGCTGACGAGTAGATACGAGTAGGTCGTATGCACCCAGAACGCGGGACCGAACGCGATAGCGACGCCGGTCACCGACGCCGGGTCCGACGCGATTGACTCGAAGAAGAGCGCTCGCGGATTGGCCGTAATCATGACCAGCACCGCGAGCGGGTGAATCGACAGCACAGCGAGCGTGTGTCGGGTTATCAGGTACTCCCGCCCCGTGTATTCGAGGCCGAACAGGAAGATGGAGGCGACGACGACCACGACACCGACGTAGACGCTCCGCTGGAGCCACATCGAGGCGGTGTAATCGGCCGTGAGGCTGGCGAGAAACAGCGCGGTACACCACCAGCCGGCACCGACGATACTGCCCAACAGCGGTATCGCCCCGGGTTTCCGGCCGTGCCGATGGACGATGTAACCGAGACCGACCGTCGATAGCGCGGAAATACCATACAGCGCGGCTATCGTCGATTGGGCTGCCATGGGTCGCTCACCGACCCGTCGACGGGCGGATGCCCACACATCCGGACCGTTCCCTACCGTCCATTGCCAACACCCAACACGAATTCATACGTTGGAATCCGTCGCATCCGAATAAAACCCACGGCCGAACTCAACGGGAAAAGCGATGACAAGCCGCGTCGCTCGTTAGCGGGGCCGCCTTAGCACTCGGACCAGCCGCAGGACTCGCAGGTCTTGCAGCCTTCCGAGTAGTACAGCGTCATGCTGCTGCATTCGGGGCATTCGGGGGATTCGCCGGAGTCGATGAGCGACTGGGTGTCGCCGGTGTCGTCGTTCGGCGATTCCGCGGACTGGGAAGCCGAACCGGAAGCGGAGACTGCGCCACCGTCGGACGCGCCCGCGTCCGACGAGGATCGGCTCACGGCGCTCGCCTCACCGCCGTCCGTCTCGGGCGCCGCAGCGTCACGCTCTGCTTCCTCGCGTTCCTCGACCTGCTGGGCCGTCTGGTCGAGGGTGGCCTGGTCGGGGTAGGCCTTGTCGACCTCGCCGTCGAGGTAGCGGCGCATCGCGGTGCCGATGGCGTCAGGGATGGAGTTAATCTGCTCGCCCTTGTCCCAGGCAACCTTCGGCGACCGGATACCCTGCAGTTCGTCGGCGATTTCCTCGGGGTCGACGCCCGAGCGAAGCGCCGTCGAGATGGTCTTCGCGAGCGCCTCGGTGAAGGAGGCGGTGAAGCCGCCGGAGTTGCCGATGTTGGCGAAGAGTTCGAACGGCCGACCTGTCTCGGGGTCCTCATTGATGTTGACGTAGAGTTTCCCGTAGCCGGTATCGATGCGCTGGGTGACGCCGTGGAGGACGTCGGGCCGCGGGCGCTTCTTGCCGAGGTCGACCTCGACGTCAAGCAGGCTCTCGACGTCGGTTTCGAGAGCCGCGGCGACCTCCTCGCTGTCGAGGAAGCCCTCGATGTCACCGAAGATTTCCTGAATGTTCTCGACGATGGCTTCGGCCGCCTCGGCCTCGTCCATGTCGGAGAACTCGGCGTTCTTCGCGCGGGTGGTCAGCACCTGCTTCGAGCGGGTGCCGTCACGGTAGTAGGTGACGCCCTTGCCGCCGTGTTCGTAGATGTACTCGAAGACTTCCTTGGCGTCCTCGACGGTGGAGTCGTTGGGCGCGTTGACCGTCTTCGAGATGGCGGAGTCGACACCCTCCTGACAGGCGACCTGCACGCCGGCGTGCTGCTTCGCGGAGAGGTCGCCGGTGACGACGAAGAGTTCGCCGATGGCGTCCGGGACGGTTTCGAGGCCGTCGATGCCGTCGAACTCGTTGTTGGCCATCTGCTCCTGTGCTTCCTTCTTGACGGCCTCGACGTCGAGGCCGTTCTCCTCCAGCACGCGGAGGAAGTAGTCGTCGAACTCGACGAGCATCTCGTCGCCCTGCACGTCGTCGGAGACGTTCTTGTAGTAGGCGACGTTGTAAATCGGCTCACAGCCACCCGTCGTGTTGCCCACCATCGAGGTGGTGCCGGTCGGCGCGATGGTCGTCGTGTTGTGGTTCCGAATCGGGAAGCCGTCCTCCCAGTTGTCCGCGTCGAGGCCGGTCTGCTTCTCGAACCACTCGCGGTATTCGGTGGGGTTGGCGTACTTGGATTTGTCCCACTCGTCGAAGCTACCGCGCTCCTTGGCGAGTTCGTGAGAAGCCGACTTCGAGCCGTGGTTGATGTGCCGCATCACCTGTCGGGCGACCTCGTTGCCCTCGTCGCTGCCGTACTTGATGCCGAGTTGGATGTACAGTTGGGCCAGCCCCATGACGCCGAGGCCGATTTTCCGCATCTCGCGGACCTTCTCCTCGATCTGTGGGACCGGGAAGTCCGACATCGTGACGACGTTCTCGAGGAAACGCGTGCCCATCTCGATGCGTCGGTCGAACTCGTCCCAGTCGATAGACTCCTCGAGGAACGCCGCGACGGCGTCCTCGGTGGAGGCGTACTCGTCGCCGTGGCGCTCGTTCCAGACGCGCCAGTCCGGGGAGTCCTCGGCGGCCAGCGTCGAGAGGTTGATGTGGCCGAGGTTACAGGCCTCGTACTCTTCGAGCGGCTGTTCGCCGCAGGGGTTCGTCGCGAGGATGCGGTGGTCGGGGTGTTCCTCGACGTCGAAGGAGTGCTGTTTGTTGATACGTTCGAGGTAGACGACGCCGGGTTCACCGTTCTCGTGGGCGCCCTCGACGATGTGTTCCCACAGTTCCTCGGCGGGCACGGAGAGTTCCTCGCCGACTTCGACGTGCTCTCCCATGTCGAACATGTCGTAGAGTTCCTTCGTTTCGGGCGTCGCGATGTGGGCTTCGCCGGTTCGGGGGTTGGTGAAGGTGAACTCCTCGCCGTTCTTGACGGCGTCCATGAAGTCGTCGGTGATGCCGACGGAGATATTGAAGTTCGAGAGGTGGCCTTCGACGGCGTTCCGCAGGTGCTTGGGGACGCGTCCCTCGTCGTCGATGAGTTCGCGGGCCTCCTCGAGAGCGTCCGCGAAGGAGTTGTGCGTGAAGTCGTCGGGGTCGTTCAGTCGCAGCGTCTCCGCCAGCGAGACGTCCTTGTTCTTGGCGTGGAGGAACTGGATGACGTCAGGGTGGGAGACCCGCATGACGCCCATCTGGGCCCCGCGCCGGGCGCCGCCCTGGGCGATGGTCTCGCACATCTGGTCGTAGGTCCGCATGAACGTGATGGGCCCGGAGGCGATGCCGCCGGTCGAACCGACCGCGTCGCCGTAGGGGCGAAGCCGCCAGAACGCATATCCCATGCCACCGCCGGACTGGAAGACCTGTGCGGCCTCCTTGGCGGTCTGGTGGATGTCGTCGATGTCGTCCTTCGGGGAGTCGACGAAACAGGCCGACAGCTGCTGGAGTTCGTCGCCGGCGTTCATCAGCGTCGGCGAGTTCGGCATGAAGGAGAGCCGTTCCATCAGCTCTTGGAACTCGTCGGCGGTCTCCTCGACGTGTTCGCGGATGTCGTCGGGGAGTTCGGGGACGAGCGTCTCGTAGGCGAACTTGTTGACGTTGTAAATGGAGAGGGTCGTCTCGGCGTCGTCGTCGGCGGTGACGCCCGTGCCGAAGACTTCCGCGGCGAGTTCGTCGCGGCGCGGGTGGTCGGGCTTGAGCAGGTCGGGGGTGACCGTAACGTCGAGGCCCTGCTTTTCGGCCTCGAAGACGGCCTCGGCCAGCGCGATGTTCTTGGCGACGCGGTCGAAGAGGTCCTCCTGTTCCTCGATGGGGTCGCCGTTGGCGTCCTTGCGCAGATAGCGGGCCGGCAGGATGTTGTGATAGGCGTTGCCCGTGAGTCGGTCCTCGAGGGTGTCGCCCTCGGTCCGCTTGACGGGCAGCGTAATCTCGTCCGCGGAAAGGTCGGCCCCGGACATTACTCGGCCCTCCGGCGACGTGCGGCTTGTTCCCCTACGATTCCTCGGCTAACGAAAGTGATGGCGCGGGTCATCTATGACGGAGTTTGCGTACTGTGGGATGCCCAATAACCCTTGGCATCTCGGAAGGGTTCTTGTCGGAAATTCGATACCGGTTGTGGGCACTAGTGGTTTCCAGCGGAGATGAGTGTGCGCGTGCCCTTGCGCGTACGACATGTGTTGTTCGTTGGGATGCTTATAAGAATGGGTAGACCGAAGTGAAAGTGAAAGTTCAACCCCCGAAACCGAGGGATAGAAGCGCTGTTTCCATTGGAAATAAGCGGGGGTTGCAATCAGCTGTTGCACAGGTGTATCGATTCACGTGGGAATCCCGTGACCAATCTTCACACCGTCGTATGGTCACGACACAAAACGCGCTCGTGGCCGTGACCTCCAGCAAGTATAATATTCCTTATAAAACTCGTTCGCCTTCTTTTCGACCAGTTTCCAGTACTAGAATGTCGTAGTGCACGCCCTGTCGCCGACGTGTGAAATCCGGCCGGGATACGGACCTACCTGCGGGCCGGAGCTATTCGACGCCTGCCAGGAAGTTGGCAATGACGTCGTGGCCAACCGCCGTCAGCACCGACTCGGGGTGGAACTGGACGGCCTCGATGGGGTGCTTACGATGCCGAACCCCCATCACTAACTCCTCGCCTTCGTGGTCCGTGGTTGCCGTCACCTCGAAGACGTCGGGAACCTCCAGTGCGACGAGGGAGTGATAGCGGCCGCCCTGAAAGCCATCGTCCAGGCCCGCGAAGACCCCCTCGCCGTCGTGGTCGACCGGGAAGGCCTTGCCGTGAATCGGCTCGGGCGCGCGGCCGACCGAGCCGCCGTACTCGTAGACGGCGGCTTCGAGGCCGAGACACACTCCGAGGGTCGGCACCTCGGGGCTGACCTCTCGCAGTACGTCCATCGTCACGCCGACGTCCCGGTCGTTCTTCGGGTGGCCGGGGCCGGGGGAGATGATGATGGCATCCGGGTCGACGGCCCGGACGTCCTCGAGGGAGGCCGTGTTCCGAAGGACTTCGGTTTCCGTGCCCTCGTGTTGGCTCACGTACTCCACGAGGTTGTACGTAAAGGAGTCGAAGTTGTCGATGAAGAGGACGCGCGTCATTGCGAGACCTCCTCGATTTCCTCAGGGTCGGACCCCCGAATCCGGTCTATCGCGGCCAGTACACCGTCCATCTTCTTTTCCGTTTCCTCGAACTCGCTTTCGGGGTCGGAATCGGCGACGATGCCCGCGCCTGCCTGTACGGTCACGCGGTCGGTATCGTCGACGCCGGCACCGTCTTCGACCGTCGCGGTTCGGATGACGATGGCGAAATCGGCGTCGCCGGTCCACGAATAGTAGCCGACGCCGCCGCCGTAGAGGCCGCGGGGCCGTTCTTCGAGGTCGTCGATGATTTCCATGGCGCGGATCTTCGGCGCCCCCGAGAGCGTCCCGGCGGGGAAGGAGGCCCGCGTCGCGTCGAAGGCATCGCGGTCCGCGCGCAACTGGCCGGTCACCGTCGACTCGATGTGCTGGACGTGGCTATATTTGAGGACGTTCATGAACTCCTCGACGCGGACGCTGCCGGCTTCACAGACCCGGCGGACGTCGTTGCGCGCGAGGTCGACGAGCATCGTGTGTTCGGCCCGTTCCTTACCGTCCGCGAGCATCTCGCCCGCGAGTCGTCGGTCCTCGACGGGGCTGTTGCCGCGCGGGCAGGTGCCCGCGATGGGATTGCTCATCACCTCGCGGCCCCGCACCGACACGAGCGTCTCGGGGGAGGCGCCGACCACCGAGAGGTCGTCGTAATCGAGAACGTACATGTACGGCGAGGGATTGACCTCACGAAGCGCCTCGTAGAGCCCCAGCGGGTCGATATCGCCGTCGAGTTCGCGCGTCCGGGAGATGACGCCCTGATAGATGTCGCCATCGAGGACGTGCTCTTTCGCGGTTCGAACCGCTTCCTCGTAGTCGTCCTGCGGGCCGGCCCGCTCTGCGACCTGTCGGAAGCCTCCCGTCTCGACGTTCTCGGCGTCAGCCAGCAGGCCCTCGACACGCTCGACCTCCTCCTGGAGGTCGTCGTAAATCGCACCGGGGTCGTCCGCCTCACGGACGACAGGCGTGAACACCAGCGAGACGGTGTCCGCGGCATCGTCGAAGACCAGCGTCTTCGTGTTGAGGATGAACTGCGCGTCCGGGAACCGCGAGTCGGGATGCTCCAGCCCCACTTCGTCGAGCCACAGGTCGTAGACGGCATCGTAGGAGAGGAACCCGACTAGTCCACCCTGTAACTGCTGGCGGTCCGTCTCCGGGAAGTTCCGCAACGGCAGGTCCGGCAGGGACGCTCGCAGTTGGTCGACGGTGTCGCCGCCGTTCGGCGACAGCAGGCCCTCGTAGCGTTCGTCGACGACGTCGATGGACGTCCCATCCTCGGCGTTGACGGTCACCACGGCCGCGGGGTCGTAGCCGACGAACGAGTACCGGGCGTGTTTATCGGCGCCGTGGCCGGCCGTGAAGGCGCCGTCCGGGTCGCTGGAAGCTACCTTCTCGGCGCTTTCCAGCAGGAAGGCGTGGTCGCCGGCCTCGACGCCGGTCGTTCGCCCGGTGACCGCCGCGTAGGCCGCCAGCGGTTCCGTCGACGCGTCCAGCTCCGCGACGGCCCGAACGACGGCCGGCCCCTCGCCCGCCAGTTCCACAAACGCTTCGCGGGAAATCACGGCCGTTTCCCTCCCGCCTCGACGAACGCCGAAACCGCCTCGGGGTCCTTGCGTCCGGGGTCGGCTTCGACGCCGCTTGCGACGTCGACGGCGAACGGTTCGACGCGACGAACGGCCTCGCCGACGTTCTCCGGTGTCAATCCGCCAGCGAGCACGACGGGCGAATCGAGGGATTCGACCAGTTCAGCCGCCCGGTCCCAATCGTGTGTCTCGCCCGTACCGCCGGCGCCCGATTCGTCCAGCGAGTCGATGAGCAACGCGTCCGCGACGGTGTCATACTTCGGCGCGTCCTCCGGCGAGACCGCCTTGATGACGTCACCGTGAATCTTCGCCGAGAGAAAGGCGAGGTCGCCGGGCGAGAGGTCGCCGTGAACCTGGACGACGTCCGGCTGGACGCGTGAGGCCAGGTCGACGGTCGCCTCGGGGCGTTCGGCCATCGTCACCAGTACCGTCGTCACGAACGGCGGCGCGGCACGCGCGAGTTCGACCGCACGGGTGGCCGGAATCTCTCGGGGGGTATCGGTTGGCACGTCGGCGATGAAGCCGACCGCATCGGCGCCCGCCGCGACGGCCACGTCGAGGTCCTCGCGAGTCGTGATGCCACAGACCTTCACGCGCGTCATGGCTCGAAGTCGCGGAGCGCCCGCAGTTGCTCCGCTGCGCCCCCGGACTCGATGGACTCGCGGGCGGCGTCGACGCCCGCCTGTAGACTGTCGGCTTCCCCGGAGATGTAAATCGCCGCGCCCGCGTTCGCGAGGATGATATCCCGCTTTGCGCCGCCGACCTCGCCTTCGAGGATACCTTTGAGGTCCGCGGCGTTCTCCTCGGGCGTGCCGCCGGCGACGTCTTCGAGTTGATACCGGCCGACGCCGAGGTCCGTGGGCCGAACCGTGTACTCCTCGACGGTATCGCCATCGACTTCGGCGACTTTCGACTCGCCGTGGACGCCGATTTCGTCCAGACCGGCGCCGTGAACCACCAGTGCGCGGTCGACGGCCATCTGGGAGAGCGCGTTCGCGAGGACGGGCACGAGGTCCGGGTCGTAGACGCCGACGACCTGTGCGTCCGCGCCCGCGGGATTGGTCAGCGGGCCAAGGACGTTGAAGATGGTCCGCATCCCGAGTTCCTTTCGCGGGCCGATGACCGCCTTCATCGCCGGGTGGAACACCGGCGCGAGCATGAAGCCCATGCCGATGTCCTCGATACACTGCTCGACGGCCGGCGGTTCGGCGTCGATGGTGACGTCGAGTTCCTCGAGCACGTCGGCGCTTCCCGACGAGGAGGATACCGAGTAGTTGCCGTGTTTGGCGACGGGGACGCCGGCACCGGCGACGACGAAGGAACTCGTCGTCGAGACGTTGATCGTATCGTGGCCGTCGCCGCCGGTCCCACAGGTGTCGACGAGCGGTTCGCGGTCGGGAGCGATAGTCCGAGCCGCATCCCGCATCCCCTGGGCGAAGCCCGCGATTTCCGTTTCGGTCTCGCCCTTGGCTCGGAGGGCGGTCAGAAGCGCACCGATCTGTGCCTCCGTCGCGTCCTCGAACACCAGCGATGCTGCGTCACGCGCCTCCGCCTGCGTGAGGTCTTCACCGTCAGTAACTCGTCGAATGAACTCCTTCATGCTGAACACCAATGGTCAATACTGAGTCGTAATGTACAAATCAGTACACCAGTATAAGCCTGTCGCTACGGCTAGCGCTGATGGGAGGAAAAGACAAAAGCGAAAACAGCCCCGTTATTCGTCGCCGGTAGGGGCGGGGAAGGAGGGATACTCGACGAACGTCGGGAGGCCACGCGTCCCGGGCTGGCACTCCTCGCCATCACACGTGACTTCAACACCGAGACGCTTGTTCAGCAACTCAACGTCCGTGTAGGTGTAAATGCGACCATCCTCCCAGTATCGGAACCGCGGCTCAACCGCGTATTCCTTTTCCCCGTCGCTGACCGCGAACCGGAAGTGGTTGTCCCCGTACTGGGGGTTCGAGCCGACAGCGACGAAGCCGGAGGCGCCGGGCCCGTTGCCCGACTCGTTCAACGTCGCGTCGTAGAGCACCACGGCGAGGATACCGCCGTCGTTTTCGCCGATGTACTGAACTTCCTCGTCGTAGGCCGGGTCGACTTCGTCATCGCCCGTCACCGGGTTGTACGGCGGGTCGTTGGGGTCGAAAACCTCACACTGATTCGGCGTCGCGCCGAAGACGATGGCCGCAATCGACTGCGGCGTCACGATATCCGTCGGCACGCCCGGCGGCTGGGCCTCCTGCGGCAAGTCGTCGAACCACGGCACCTGCTCGAACGGCACGTTCTCCTGAGCCCGGTCGCCCAGGTCCGTGCAGACCTCACTCGGGAACGGGCCGTCCTCTTCGCCGTCCCCACCATCATCACCGGTAGGGGCGGGGAAGGAGGGATACTCGACGAACGTCGGGAGGCCACGCGTCCCGGGCTGGCACTCCTCACCGTCACAGCTGACTTCAACACCGAGACGCTTGTTCAGCAACTCAACGTCCGTGTAGGTGTAAATACGACCGTCCTCCCAGTATCGGAACCGCGGCTCAACCGCGTATTCCTTTTCCCCATCGCTGACCGCGAACCGGAAGTGGTTGTCCCCGTACTGGGGATTCGCACCGAGAGCGACGAATCCGGAGGCACCAGGGCCGTTGCCCGACTCGTTCAGCGTCGCCTCGTAGAGGACGACACCGAGAACGCCCCCGTCGTTTTCGCCGATGTACTGGACTTCCTCGTCGTAGGCCGGGTCGACTTCGTCGTCACCAGTCACCGGGTTGTACGGCGGGTCGTTGGGGTCGAAAACCTCACACTGGTTCGGCGTCGCACCGAAGACGATGGCCGCAATCGACTGCGGCGTCACGACGTCGGTCGGCACGCCCGGCGGTTGGGCCTCCTGCGGCAGGTCATCGAACCACGGCACCTGCTCAAGCGGTACGTTCTCCTGAACCTGCTCTCCAACATCCGTACAAACCTCCTCCGGGAACGGTTCGTCCGTCGCGTTGCCCAACGGACTATCCTGGGCATCCGCCTGCGTATCGTCGGTTGCTACGTCGCTGACGGAGTCGTTGACGTCGACCTCCTCGTCGGTCGGGGATTCGACGACATCGCCGACCGAGTCGTCGACGGAGAGATTGTCGTCGATCGATGAGTCATCCCCGATGTCGATCGAGACGTCATCGTCGTCGCCGAGTGAAATCCCATCGTCGCCGTCGACGGCCGCGGCAGGAGCGGCCGTGAACCCGACAACCATCACGACGGCGAGAAGACAGGATATTGCTGCTCTGACGGTACTCGATTCCATTTCTGATTCCTTCTTGCTCGTTTCCCTGTATCACACTTGTGCCCGGCATATACGGGAGTTTTTATAAGCCAGTCAAAAGACGGGTTTCACGCCATGGAGCGCCCGATGTCCGACGCTTCCACGGAAGCAGTCGCGCAGCGATAGT
This sequence comes from Natronomonas halophila, assembly GCF_013391085.1. Classification (NCBI taxonomy): domain Archaea; kingdom Methanobacteriati; phylum Methanobacteriota; class Halobacteria; order Halobacteriales; family Natronomonadaceae; genus Natronomonas; species Natronomonas halophila. The sequence continues at coordinate 601,448 of NZ_CP058334.1, forward strand.
GCCACGTTGAAGAATGACGGACGGCGGGCTATTCCGAAAGGTTCAATTACTTCACCGGGGTATGAATGAGTGCAGGCAAGCACCAGCGTGGGTTCGTGGTCTAGGCTGGTTATGACACCTCCTTGACATGGAGGAGGCCGGCAGTTCAAATCTGCCCGAACCCACTCCCTTATTGCGTTTCTACCTCCTATCAGAGGTACTTAACTCAACCCTCTATAGCGGGAGGTGCGGCATGAGCCGCCCCCAGACCAACACCGCCGACAGCCGCGCGGCCGTCGGCGACCACCCGGTCTGTGACTACTGCGGCGGTTACATCGTCACCGACGGGCAGGACTGTCCTGCCCTCGACGACGGGAGGTGTTTCCCGTGAGCGCCGACAGCGCCCAGCAGGACCTCGAGGCCACACCCGAGGACCTCCCCGACGTCGGCGTTCGCTCCCGGAAACAGTACTCCAAGAAGATCCACCGCCGACGCGACGCCGCCGAGGACCCACGACCTGCCTGTCGCGAGCACCACCGAGGGGACCGCTTCAAAACCTGCCATCCGCAAACGCTTCTCGCGTTCGCGCGCTGGAGTCTCTGCGGGAACCCCGAATGCTTCGGCGAAGATGACGGCGTCGATCGTGGCGATGGCACGATAGCCGACGGCGGAAAACCAGTCGAACACTACCTCGACAGCGCTGGGGACCAGCTCGAGACAGCACTCGAGAAAAGCGAAGACGACTGGCAGCGAGAAGCCATCGCCGAACTTCGAGAGGATCTTGCAGCACTACAGGGATTCGAACGAGACCCGTCAGCTGCCGCTTTCACTGACGCCGGTAACGGGGAGGTGTTCCGTGGCCCATGACCGACAGCGAGATCGGTCAATCTGCGGACGGCATTGAGCAAATAAAGTTCGACCTGATTAGAGCGAACAACGCCACAGACCCGAAGGTAGACGAGTCGCCTAAGTACGGCTTGATTCACGGACTGCGTGGGATAGTTCGGTACTTCGACTCGGATACTGACCGATCCGAAGGAGGTGAGCGCTGATGTCGCTCGCCAAGCCGAAGGGGCCGCTCACCGAGATCGGCGAGTCCCCGAGCGATCACGAGTGCGAGCATCCCTCGCCCTGCCCGCACGACCCCGTCGTCCGGGTTCCGCATCCGAACCAACTCGGCGCCACGGGCATCACGCTCTGCCCGTTCCACCTCGCCATCTGGATCGACGAACGCGCCGACGCCGTCGACCCCGACATCGAAGCCCTCGCCGCTGACGACGCGCTCCTCGAGCTTGAAGACCTCCCACCCTGGACTCGCCACGCCGGCCAGGAATGGAGCCGGCTCGGCATCGACCACCACGGCCAGGGCCACCTCTACCGCGAAGTCAGCAGCGAGGACACCGCCCGCGTCATCCTCGTCGACGCCGACCTCGAAGTCCAGGACGTCAAGCGCGTCCCCGGCGAGCGCGACCTCGGCGACTGGATTCGCTACGTCCGCCGGAAACGCGGCTGGATGCGCCTCGACCCCGACGCGCGCGCCGCGCACGAAGGAGGTGACGGCCTGTGAGCGACGACAGTGTCGTTACGCTGGGTGAGGTCGAATTCGACCCTGTTGACATCCAGGACTTCCGCCTCAGCGTCGAAGGCACCTCGGGAACTGGAAAGTCCAACACCCTCGCCGTCATCCTCGAGGACCTCGCCGACGTCCCCATCCCGACGCTTATCGTCGAACGACTGGGTGCACTCACACCAGTCCGCCTCGTCGACGAACGGATCACCGTCGTCGGCGCTCGCGACGAGGAGGGAATCGACCTCGCAGTCGCCATCGAGGATCTCGACAAAATTGGTGAATGGGTCCTCGACCGCGGGATGAAGATCCTCGTCGACATCTCAACCTACGCCGACTACGAAGCCGAAAAAAGCCGCATTCACCTCGCCGCGGCGAAGGCTCTCCAATCCCTCAACGACCGTGCACACGAGAAGTACCGCTCCAGCGGTCGGACCAAATCGCTGCTGGTTCTCGACGAGGCGCACATGCTCGCGCCGAAGGACTCGGCGCCCCAACCGGAACTCGACGACTACGTAAAGCGCTGCCGCGGGCAGATCATCAAAGCCGCCACCGAGGGCGGCAACAAGGGAATTTCAGCCATCGTCGGATACCAGCGCCGCGCTTTCCTGCACAACGGCGTCATCCAGCTGTGTCAGGACTTCATCTCACACAAGCCAGGTGACGAGGATCTCGGCCGGACTGCCGACGCGCTTCGCTGCTCCGAAGAACAACTCGATTCCCTGGAGACAGGTGAGATTCTCGCCCGTGGTCAGTCCATCACCGATGGCGACCTCGTCGGACCGACCGAGGTAAGAAAGCGGACGTCGCCAGACCCTCGCGAGGAGACCTTCGAGATCCCGGAGACCCCCGACGAAATCGCGGACGTCCTCAAGGACATCCAAGAGGAAGTCGAAGAGGAAGCCGAGCGGCGTTCTGAGCGGGAAGACGAACTGGAGCGGTTACGCGAGAAGAATGAAGCTCTTGAGGAAGAAAACGAGGAGCTTCGACAGGAACTCGAGGACACCGACCGCCTCGCGTCTGCGCTGGAAAACCTTGGGTCGAACGGTGGCGGCGCTGTCCAAGATGTTGGTGAAGGCGTCGCCGACTTGCAGGAGCGCGTAGACGAACTAAAAGCGAAACGTGACGCACTCGAGGCCGACCTCGAGGACGCCAGAGCAGAAGCCGAAGCTGCTCGCGAAGAGCGCGACGAACTGGAAGACCAGTTGGCTGATGTCGAAGCGGAACTGCAGGAACTCCGCGCCGCTTTCGACGGTGCGGCCGAAGACGTCGCGAGTCTCGTCGAAACCTTCGACGTCGAAGTCGACTTCGAGCAACCGACGACATCGCCCGAGACACATTCATCGGTCGACGCGTCGACGGAGCATACTGCTGGTAGTGGAGGCGTCCAAGACGACATCCTCGCTGACTTCGTTCAGGATGCGGTCGACCGCCTCGTCGAGAAGACCGCCTCACTCTCCGAGCAGGAGAAGAAGCTCCTGAAATTCATCGAGGCACGCGGCAAAACGCTCGACAGCCAGAAGGCGTGGGCACAGGCCGCTCTCGGGCTCGACGGCAACCCGAACTCGACGCACTACAACTGGATGTCGGACCTCATCGACGCCGGGTTCGTTCGAAAGAACAACAACGGGAGCATCGCCCCGAATGTTCGGGGCCTTGTCAAGAACGAACTCGCTGATTACGACGTCAACGAGGAGACCGTCGAGGAAACCTACGAAGCGGTTCTCGCCCAACTCGCGCAGCGGAACGAGGGTGGCGAACGTTGAGCCTCCGACTCGGGGACTGCGGCGAGTGCGGCAATCTCGTCTGGACCACCGACGATTACGAACTCTGGACCGGCGATTCGACTGTCGTTCACGCTAACTGCGGTGGGGAGGCGATGCTCGATGAGTGAAGCCGAACTCGAGAACGAAGAGGTCGGTCTCCTCGTTGAGCAGGAAGCCTGCAATCGGTGGCACCTCGATCACGACGCCAACAACGGCGACGACCCGAGGCACTACGATGCCACCGCCACCACCGATACACCCGTCACCGGCATCGTAGCCGGCGCCCTCGTCGAGGTAAAGGGCTGCGCCGAGTGGATCTCCGACGGCTCCGCGCGGCGCCGAGGCCGTTGGTGGTTTTCAAAATCCAATCACGACGCGCTGCTCGATGAGGGCGGCTACTACGCCCTCGGCGTCTACGACTCCGACGAAGTCGAAGTCCACCGAGTCGTCCTGATCAACGCCCGTGCCGTCGACGGCATCCTCGCCGACCGATGGAGTACCTGCGGGAAGCAACACCATTCGAAGGAATCGGCTCAACTCCCCTGGCCTGAGGTTCTTCACAGCGGCCTCGACGTGGGGGTGAGCGACTGATGGCGGTTCGTGTCGAATGCCGGTACTGTACAACGGAATTCGTTCCACATCCCGAGTTTGCAGACCACCAAGACACCTGCAGGCTCAACCCGATTAATCGACCCCACATAATCGGTACCGCCAACGCACCAGGTATCGACGTTTCCCTCTCTGAACGGGGTGAGGGGTGATGGCCTCCGCAAAGGCCCCGTCTCTCGACCATGAAACCGCCCATAACGTCCTCGCTTCTGCCGCCAACAGCCGGCAGGCATCGAAAATCATCGACGTCCGCTCCTCGAGCGTGCTCGTCGCCGAGCGCGACAGTGGTATCGCCGTCATCATCGCCGGCTGTGACCGCGGCCTCCACGCCATCTGGGCGCGCCAAGGCACCTACTGCGACGATCGCCACATCGGGCTGACACCGCTCGTCGGCGCCGTCGATGCCGCCGACCGAATCGAAGTCGACCAGAACCCGTCGAGCGAGACCCGTCGCATCACCTACTGCGAGGAGCGTGATGCCGAATGACCGACCGGCATCACGCCGGCGACGACAAAGACATCCCCGGCCTCGAGGACGTCAACGACACCGACGACCCCGAGCAAGCAGACGAAATCCTCGAAGGCCTCCTCGGGCCCGACGCCGGCGACCGCGACGACGTCCCGACCAGCGCCGGCGACGATCAGGAAGAGAACGACGAGTCACGCGCTACTCGCGACGAGACACCGACCGGCAAGTGGGCCTGCCGGTTCTGCCGGGAAACACGCCGCTACGCCGACCCCGACGAGCATCACGATGCCTGCCGCGAATCCGCTCTCCATTGGGAGGAGCTCGAAAGTGAAGCCGACTCCCAACCCGAAGACGAACCCGACCTCCCGACGCCAGAAGACCGAGCGGGCGCCGAAGAGATGGGTGAAACGCCGGAGGAACAGCACACCTATCTCGTCGATACCGCCTGGCACGAGTTCCGCGCCTACCTCAAGTTCGAACGCCACGGCCTCGACCCCTACTACGCGCTCCACTCGCTGATGCGTCGGACCGACTGGCACGACGGGGCGCCCACGCGCGAAATCGAGTACATGGACACGACGTTCACCGTCGAATTCACCTATCGCGAGACCGACGCCGAGGAGAAGCGCTACGAGCCCTGGTCGAACCCCGACTTCCAGATTCAGCGCCCGCGCGAGTTCCACCTCCAGGTCGACGGCCCCGGCGATCTCCGAAAGGCCAGCTTCCATATCCGCCCGCGCTGGCCCGGCATCCAACTCCAAGACGGCACCGACGTCAACAACCCCCGGCAGATGACCGGCGTCGACGTCGACGCCGAAGGGTCGAACCTCGAGCCCGGCGCCTACCCCGAACTCCTCGACAAGGCCATGCAGGCCTTCGGCGTCAACGGCGGCAGCGACTACAGCCGGAAGCGGTACCTCTCACCGCCGAACGTCGCCCCCTGGAGCGTCGTCGTCGACGGAGAACTCTACGTCCGCATCAACGAGCGCTGGAGCGGCCGCATCATCGGCATCAAGGGCCCGCTTGAGCGGATGACCTACCTGCTCGCCGACGAGCGCAGCGGCTACCGTAAGCGCGTCGCCGACGACACCAAACGCGAAGGCTACTACCACACGACCACGCTCGGCTCCATGCGCTGCCGTCGTCTTCTCGACGGCCACCAGCTGGGCAAGGAGATCAAGCACTACCACGTCAAGAACCCCGACTCACTCGACGAGGATGACCCGCTCCGACAGCCGAAGGTCGGTGTCTCTCTCCAGCGCCGCATCTCGGATACGACCGTCTACTGGGATGCCGGTGCCCTCGAGGACGACGCCCGCGCTGCTGACGACGCCGTCGGCCTCAACGATATGGAGCGCGAACTCGACGAAGTCCTCCTGAACGTCCTCCGCTGGGCCGACATCCCCACTCGGCCGGATGCCCAGGTCTTCGTCGAGGACAACGTCTTCAAGCCCGACCTGAACCGTCGCGAACGACGTCTCGTCCCCGATCCGCTCCCGGTGATCGAGAACAAGCAGGAGCACATGGTTACGCGCGCGCTCAACAAGATGACCGACTTGGAGCGCAGCGACACCGACGCCCAGGTCGTCACCGAACTGCTCGCCGACGGCGGCCCGCAAACACCGAAAGGCCTCGCCAAACGCACCGGGAAGACCTACGAAACCATTCTCCGGAGCCTCCAGCGACTCGACGACGTCGTCGAACACAACTACGACGAAGTGAAGTTGAAGAGCCAGCACGTCGCCCAGCAACTCGCCGAGCGCGCCGGCAAGCTCCTGGAGGACTTCGGCTGGGTCACCGAGGAGATCGACCGCCTCGGCGACCAGCTCGCGAACGCCGTCGAAGGCCTCTCCCGACAGGACTCCGCCTTCGAGCAATGGGCCGAACGCTACCTCGAAGGTATCGACGACCTCGACGACGACCCTCGCATCATCCTCCGGTTCGGCTACCGGCCGAAGGACATGGAGGAAGCCCGCGAAATCCTTCAGGACGGCCTGATGGCCCTTCGCGACGCCCTCGGCGAGAACGCCGCCGACTCGTCGCGGCTCGTTCGCTGGGGCCAGCCGAAGATGCAGCTGCGAGACGGCACACCGATGGCGTGGGGTACGGGGGTAACTCTCCTCGACATCCTGAACGGTTCCCGCAGCGCTGTCTCCTGACCACCCGACTGGATAGAGGCATCACTCTCCCGGCGTTTTAGAGGCGGCAACAGTTTCCTGCTTTTATTCCTGAAGGTTATTTGCGAGTTACTTACCACCAGCTGACCGCTCCCCTCGATCAGCGGCGGCGCTTCGAAAATCGGTGGGGGGGCCCCTAATTCCCGTTTAGGAGGTGTGCCTAAGGGCACATCCAAAAGGACACCTCCGGGCCTTCGGCCCTCCGGTACCGCACCACCAACCGCAAAAGAACAACCGCACGGTACTTTAATGAATCTTGTAGGCTCCAACAAGAGTTTTCCTTCCACTCATCTATTTGCCTGAATATGTCTGATGAAGACCTTGGTTCAGATCCCGGTCGCAATCTGGTGCGTAGATCGCTTCCCCTTATCATCGCCGTCTCGGCGATTGGCGCTTTTCTAATAACAGCTGGGCATACTATTGCTATAGGTCTACCACAACTCAGTTATAACGGCGATTGGGGTGTGGTATCTTCTGGTTTGGTCGCGCTTGCTACACTCATTTTAGCATTTGTCACATATTCCACTCTTCAGCATACGGAGGAACAAATCCGTCATCTCCAAAGACAAGTCGAATTGCAAGAAACCCGTCTGATCAATTATCAAAAAGAAATAGAACGACCCTTAGTCAAAGATGTTCTGCAGCAAGTGCTTCTGCCATCCTTGGAAGGTATCGAGTCTAACCTTGCCCGGTTGGATTCATCGTCCAACAAAGGTATAGGCTGGAAACAGTCTAACCCCCAAGGAGCGCAATCAACAGAGTTGGACTCTCTTGTTGAACTCGATGAAGTCGATCCAGTCCTCATTGACTGGCTTCGCGACAATTATCCAAGCTTGATTGATTCCATAGAAGCATATCAAGAGAAGAAGGTTGACTTTGAAGATACAATGGATACCGTTGCTAGAGAGATCGAGGTGCCCATTAGGAAGGAGTTTCAAACCGGACGATTCGACCCCCTTTTACAGGAAGAAGAAGATGACATTCCGAGCGCGGTGGACGAGGTTGAGTGGTTGATCAGAAAAGCAATTAATCAAAAATCGTGGTCGAACCCAAAAGGTGGGATGATTCATCCTGAAAAAACTCTTGTTGGAGCCTCCGGGGGTAACATCCGCGGCCTATTTAGACGAGAGAATTACGGGAGGGAGGAAACTGCTGAAAGATATCAAGAGAGCATGAAGGAATTAACCGCAGCGAGCGAGGAATTAAAAGAAGAAGTCTCGGAGGTCATTCAGGAGGTCCAAAATGAATACAATATTCCGCCAAACGAATTTGACTAACTTTACCGGGAGATAGGAAATGTTCGACTCTCTCAATAGAATCGCACACTTTTGCCGTTCCGGCACACGCCTCTTTATATGTCCACTCCCAGCCAATCCGGCCGCTCTACGGATTCAAACATTTCGTGGCTCAAGGCCGACCAGGTCGAAGCCATGCGTGATGCCGCACACGAAGGCCGCCACGGCCCCCGCGACGACGCGATCGTCACGCTCCTCTACGGCACCGGCCTTCGACGCGGCGAGATCGCACAGGTCGACCGGGACATGCTCGACCTCGAGGAAGAGCAACTCCGCATCCCCAGCGGAATCCAGAAAGACTACCCGAACGACAACACACCTTCGCCGGCGACGTTCGACCTCGATCCGAGTGGCGACCTCCGAACCGTGCGGACCCACCGTGTTTACCTCTCCGATCACGATGGTGATGATGCGCTCTTCCCAAGCCAGAAGTCGCCCCGGATGACGGGTAAGGCCATCAACGACGTCGTGAAGCGTCTCGCCGAGCGCGCCGGCGTTGAACCCTACACCTACGCTGGGCGTGGTTCCGCGAAGGACGTGACCGCCCATACATTACGACACTCTGTCGCTTGGCGGATGCTTCGGTACGAAGACAGGAATACGCTCTATGACGTTCGGAATCGGTTACGACACTCATCTATCCTAACTACTGAGCGGAAATACGACCACTTCGAGACAATCTAAGTTCTATTTCTCGGACAAAACCTAAGGCATCTGCCGTGGGGTGTTGCCCTATGCCTGCTGGTCAGACTGTCGACCACTATGACTGCTTAAAATTCGATGTAGAACCAGATGTTCATCCAGATCCAGTATATTTTACTGAGCAGTCCCCTGCTTTCCAGGTCCATATCACCAATGACAACTCCAAATATGAGTGGTGGGAGCATAGCGACTTCGGCTGGAATATGGTAGTTGACGGCGATGTGGTCAGAAGTGAAAGAGAGATTTTTGGACCATTAGATAACGGAGAATCTACGAAGACTACCATAGAGCCCGGAGTCCTTGCTTATGAGGGCCACGGTGTCATCGAGATCTATACCGGTAAAGCAGGCCAAAGGAGAGACACTACTCGACGAAATCTCCATTCGAACGACGAGCGAAACTGTGACCCAGCTTATTCCTTTAGCGTCTGGGATGAATCTCACTACGAAGCGACCGTGAGACGCCCAAAGCAACTACAAAAAGGGATTATATTCACGTCTGCTGTGCTCATCATCTTCGCCTTTATACAACTCGTTTTGGCATCTTCGAGTCTCTAATCGGTTCCGTGATTGGGCCATTCCCGGAAACGGCCAGAACTAAACATTTCCCTCCGATTGGCATACACCAAGTGGGAAACGTCCGACCCGTCAATTGTAAGTAAGTAGTGCTGTATCGCTACCAGTATGGGTAAAAAGGCAGGAGCGATTATCGAAAATGACTCTTCTGCACGACAATCAACTGCTCTATCGATCGTGCTGCCTGTGTATAATGAATCAGGAAACCTTGAGCCATTACTGGAGGAACTTAGACAAGCCGCCGAATCAGATAATCTGAGCGATTACCAGCCATACGAAATCATTTTTGTTGATGACCGGAGTACAGATGGGTCGCGGGATCTCTTGCAAGATATCGCAGATAAACATTCGAATGTTAAGGTGATAGTTCTTAGTCGCAATTTCGGCCAAAGCGCGGCACTAGCAGCTGGAATAGACTCTGCAAGCGGAAATGTTATTGTGACGATGGATTCTGATATGCAGAATGATCCTGCGGATATCCCTCGGCTGCTCGAAGAACTCGAGAAGGGGTATGACTGCGTTAGCGGGTGGCGAAAGGATCGCAAGGATTCAATTTCAAAAACGCTCCCGTCGAAGATTCAAACGTACTTAGCTTGGCTAACTGGCCCTAAGATACACGACTTTGGCTGTACGCTCAAAGCGTATCGGTCTGAGGCAATCAAAGACATTGATTTGCATGGTGAGGGCCATCGGTATATTCCTGCAAGGCTACATCATCGAGGCTATCGGGTTTCTGAAATCCCCACGAATCACCGTTCGCGTGGAAGTGGGGAAACAAAATACGGCAATAAGAGACTTGTCAAAGGGTCCCTAGACTTGTTGTTCCACGCATTTTGGACAAGATTCTCTTCGCGACCGATTCACCTACTGGGGTCTCTTTCACTCCTTTTCATACTTGCAGGGGTGACGCTGGGTGTCCATTCTGTATATATAAAATATGTTCACAATATTCCGTTGGAGCCGAAAACGCCGAGATTGATATTGATATCCCTATTAATCTTGTTTGGTGTGCAACTGTTCATATTTGGCGTTCTCGCAGAAATGATCACAAAACTCTATTATAAAAGCGAAGAACCATACCGTATTAGCGAGGTCATTGAATGAGTCGTTATACCAGAGATGAATTGGTTGAGATCGACGGCTCCCCGGTCGTTCTCAATCTAGGATGTGGTACCGATCGTCGTGGAGTGGGGATAGACGTTAACTATGATACTGCCGACATATCCGCAGATCTAAATGAAGGGATTCCTGTTGAGGATGACGCAGTCGACCATATAATTATTGAACATGTTCTGGAACATGTTGAGAATCCTTCTGAAATCCTGCGTGAAATGTATCGAGCTCTACACTCTAATGGGACAGCAATTATCGAAGTCCCGAATGCAGGCTGGCTTCCTGTTCGGCTCTATCTAACGCAAGATATCCACCAATTTTGGGCTCATAAGGATCCGAATAAGGAGGGACATTGGTTAGCACGACGACTGGGTAACACCGATCCGGACAGAACAGCACATCTAACACTCTGGAGCAAAGCGTTATTGAGAGACCATCTTGACCGGGTTGGTTTCCAATATGAGTTCGTAAATTCCAAACATTGGTCTCGGAATATCCGAGCCAAAGTTAGCATTCCCGATGAATGATAGTACAGCTCCTTCGATATGGTATCTCCAGCCTCGGAGGTCTAATTTTTAATTTATTATTGCTATCCGCTCTTGTTGAGATAGCTGATGTAGGCGAAATCCCCGCAGCAGTAGTTTCTGCTGGAATCGCCCTTTTACTCACATTTGCGCTGAACCAGGGCTGGGTATTCAGTCAATATCAAGCTAAGTCCAAACAAGTACTTGCGAAAAGAGCATCTTTTTATTATATCATTATGATTGGGGGGAAATCTGCAAATATAGTAATCTATTCTGTTTTATTAAAACTGAATATCTGGTATCCACTTGCGTGGGTAATTGGGAGTGGAATCGTATTCGGAGTGACGTTCCTACTGAACCGGAATATTTGGACCAGAACAGCTGACTAAATTTTCATCCACAACTTTGAGTGTGGTTCTTGTGTGTGTATATTGTCATACTTCTACCCCCATGTTGTGTAATGTTTTCTGAAGCACAATAATTCGTATTTACTGACTGTTCAATCGCCGGCGATACGCTGAAAATTGTCTCTGTCCGCCTCTCTACTATGACGTACTGAGTGTTTCCGGATTTTAAATCGTTATTTGTATCCCTAATTATATCTTTGCTTCTACTGGATTCAGGGTCCCATGTCACAGTCCAATATTTTCTCGAAAAGTCGTTGGTAACTCTATGACCGGCTTCTAATATATATAATGGCTGCGCGCTGAAACCTTGAGCATCGTCCCCGAACTCCTTATGGAGATCGTTGCCGATGGCGACTGTATCCGTAACGGTGATTTGATTATCTCCACCTGCCGGTCCCACAACTAAAGGATTAGCCATAGTGAGGGAGATTATGATGGCGCTTACGAGTAAGCAACTCCATGCGATTTTCTGTACTGTTTCAAATTTAATTTCCCGCAAAATTACCAGGGCTGTAATCCCGGTGATTATAGACAAATAGGGGAATGCATCCTGGAAGTACGTGACAAAAATACCTCGGTCCCGTATAGCATAACTTGCGACAATAGCTAGTACCAAGCCAGCTGGGAGAAGCAACTTCGGGTTCCATAAAGGTGTATCTGAGTCTCCATCAATTTGGGGCGTCAGTAGAACCACAGGAAGCCCAAACCCAACAATTACCGACACTACGGTCGATTCCATGAGCCAACTTGATTCGGTAAACGGCGCGAAGTGGACAGAAAACGTTGATAAAACAGCACCTAATCCAAGTACTACAAACATAGCTAAAGTTCTCGTATTCCCAAGCCTCCTTCTAAGATATGTGACAGGATATATTAATAATAACAGCAGAACAGGGAGTAAGACAATAGCTGCCCGCATGTATGTGATACGATAGCCAATATTTCTTGCTACTACGACATAGACGAACGAAAATAAATTTTCAAGAATTCCTGTCTGGCCCTCAGCACCATTACCCGGTGAGACCGGTTCTGAAATTAGTCCAAATAGATGTGTGTTCAAGAGTTGGATAAAGTGTTCCGTAGAACCTCCGGACCATATCATGTATCCAACCATTACGGTTAGGCCTGTGGAAAGGACAAATAAAGCACCCCGTGAAACCGAGTCAATGAACGACTTCCCTTTGATGCCATATCGGTAGTACAACAAAAATACTAGAATGACACCAAAGTGAACGACGACCACCCGACGAACAAAAAACGCGGTTCCAACCGCCCCACCGAGTAAAATCGGATCACGTAGTGGAAGGTAATCGTCGTCAAGATGACCAAGCAGCGGTAATAGTCCAGTTAGAACTACTAGTTGTGCTACCTGTTCCGTCTTCAGCCAAAGCCCATAAACTAGTTCGAAAGGGGCCAAAACGAATACAGCCATGGCCATAATCCCGGCCTCGCGGGAATGGAGTTGGGTTGTGACAAGGTATATCGCCACTCCGAGAGTGAGGCTTACTAAAGCCATCTGTACTCGCGCAATAACGATTGGACTCAAATCGAGGAGTATAGCGGGCGATAGGAACGCATGGAAAAGAGGTGATCGGCTAAAATAATCTATAAGCGGAACTTGTCCTTCTAAGAGGAGTTTAGTGTCATATAAATATAAACCTGCATCATAGTTGACAACAACCAGATTAAAAAAGACGATTCGAAAAATGACACCAAGAGCTAGTATTGTGATAACGGGATGAGAATAGACCCGATCTCGAATAGATTCCATATTCATTCTTGTCAAAAAGGTAGGCCGATATATCTTCAAATTATCGAACCTGTGATATCGTCTCTGACGCAGAATTTAAGAGCATTTTAATCAACTCCTCAATACTGACGAGTTGGTTGAGGGCATTCCAGGTTTGATTGATCCCAATGAGGTCCCGATCTATATTGTGTCGGACTGAGCGGGTAAGTTAATGAATTGATTTTGTTATCGATTCGCGCTAACGTTTCAAGCGTCTACAGCCGATGGCATCGTGAGCGTGTCATCGACTGATCGATGTCGTTCGGTTCTCGCCGACGCCTTCACACGCTTGAGTGTCTCGGCGTCGGCGCTGGGTACTCCTGATGATTACCCTCGAAATGTTTCGCGATGGCCAGCGCCGTCTGCGGGCCGACGACGTCGACGGCGGCCCGCATGATCCGTTCGGTGCCGAGCCGCTGGAGAATCATCACCTCGAAGGCGAGATTCTCCTCGTCGTCGATCTCTGTCGAAGCGTAGAGGTCTTTCGTAGCCTGCAGCTCCTCCTCGAGAACTTCGTCGATCGTGTCGATCTCATCTGATTGTAATCCTCCTCTGATGGCGTAGCCGGCGAGGAAGCCGGTTCCGACGCCGATAAGAAAGGGTTCGAGCATGGAATATCGAGGTATAGCTGGGCCTCTGAAGGTTTTTCTGGGAGTCAGCCGAGTTCGGTAAACTCACCCCCTGTCCATTACGCGCGCAGTATAGGTCGTGGAACGTGGCGCGCGGGCGTATGTGATGATGATTTGATTCAGGGAACGATGTCAGACCACGGCGCATTGAGCGCTTTCTCGCCGACGGGCGTCAGTACGTACCCGCCGAGCTCTTCATCCTTTACGATACAGGCACCGAGGTCCTCGTTCGTACTGGCGTAATTCGCGATGGTCGTCTCTTTCACAGTACAATGGTCGGCAATCTGGCCATAGGTCCCGACACGATTATCGCGGACTGCACGCAGGACGTCCAGCATGTTCGAGCGCTTGTCATCGCTGACGTATGCCCATGGCTCGATGACAGTCGGGATATCGTGGTCATCGAGGTTGTTCTTGACGCGTTCTTCCTGGGCTTTCTCGGCGTCCCGAATCGTCGTCGTCCGCTCGGCCCGCGGTTGCTCGGTCGGGTACAGCGAGAGGTCGCTCGGAACGGGATACTCTCGCCGCCGTTCAAGCGCCTCTGCCACGACCTCGGCGTCGATGTCGGCCGGACTGATGTCATCGGGGAAATCATCGTCGATGAGATACCAGTCCGAGTAGTAATCCCGAATCGCGGGTTTCTCGTCGCCGTCGTGGACTTCGATATCGTTGACTTCGACCCACCACTCCACGTCGTCGAATGTGTAGTGCCACTTGTCGCGTTCCTCTTCGCGAACGCGGGCGCCCCACGCGATGCCGTATCGATCCAACCAGACTCGGTCTTTATCGGAGAGCCCGCACCGCGCGCCGGCGAACTCAACGGGCCAGCGTTTCCATTTCGGCGTTGCGATGAGGCCCTGGCCCTTTTTGAAACTCTTAATCTGCTCTTCGAGGCCATCGAGGTCCAGGCCCTCTTTCAGCGTGCTAATCCCTTCGTCCTCGTTCGACAGGACGATCTTGTTTCGCATGTTCACGCGGATGGAGCGCTCGACGTCGTTGAGTTTCTGGGTCGACCCAACGAGCATGATACCGCGAGAGCCGCCCTGTGAGGCGAGTTCGAAAATCGTTTGGGTCGTCGCCTTCCGCTCGGCGCTATACTTGTGATTTCGCGGCTGTGAGGGCGCGACGTTCTTCAACTCCCGAATCTCCAGCGCAATCCGAGGCACGTTCTTGTTCTCGTCGATCGCCGTCCAGATAAGCTGCATCCACAGGTCCATGATGACGAACTGGAGGGCGCCGTGGCCGTCATCGAGGAAGTTACAGTTCAGCGCGGCGACGCGCTCCTGGTCTTTCAGCACGGCCTCCATATCGAGGTTCGTCTCGGCATCGGCGTCCTCGATGAGGCCGTCGGCGGCGTACTGGGCGAGTGTGTTGGCCGCCTGCTGGAGGGTTTCGTCTTCCTCCATCTGATAGGAGATGTCGCGCATCGCCTCTTCGTCACCCAGTTCGTTGACGGTGACGGTGGCTTCCTTCTCGCCGGCGAGGTCCTGCAGTTCGTCGACGAGTTGGTCGACCGTTCCAGTGCCGCGGCGCGTCGTTTTCAGCGCCTGCTTGATCCGGCGTTCGGTTGAGCCGCTGGCCGAGGACTTGCCAGCCAGTCGGAGGATGATCTCGGGCGTCAGTGTATCGACGCCGACGGTGAACAACTCGAAGTTCCCGGGGAGTCGGTCCGGGAGGCCCGGCATCGCGGGCACGTAGACGCGTGTCTCGTATGCTTTCGGTTCCTGCCCGAGGCGTTTGAGACTCTGCCGAATCGGGTCTTCGTCGTTCGGGATGGCGATCATCGGGAGTTCGTTTCGGCCGTCGTCGAGGATGGAGACCCACTTGTAGCCGTGTTGGTCCTTCAGGTTCCCACAGATGCGGGCGTTCGTCGAGTCCTTGCCCTGGCGTGGACTCGCCGTGGTCAGGATGTGGTCACACGACATGTGCGGGACGGCGGCGCTCATGTACTCGACGGAGGCTGTCGAATCGCCAGCCATCCGCTTCCGGCCGATGGGGAGAAGGTCCTCTTCTTTGACCAGCGAGCGCATCCCCTTCTTATCGAGATGTTCGAGCGTGATCGGGGCGTAGTTCGTCCGGTCGCTGGCGCCGGCGATGTAGCCCTGCGCTTTCGCAATTTCATGCAGGACGGCGTGTTCGTCGACAGCGTCGGGGCGGCGACCACGCGTCCGAAGCCGGTGCATCCGGAGAAAGGCGCTGCGGGCCCACGGTGCGACGTCGCTGCCGCGAAGGACGTCGTCGCGGTCGGGGTCCAGCCACAGGTACCAGTGGGCTTGCGCGAGCAGTTCCTCGGCATCAGCGTCGCTATCGCCGACCAGCGCGTCTTCGGCGTCGCTGATAAGCGTCCGAACCTCGGCTTCGACCTCACGATTCTCCTGATAGAGTTGCTCACGAATCCGGTCGCGAAGCCGGTTTTCGGCCGCGGTGGCCGTGTCGGTCCGGTCGCGTTCCTGAATCGCGTCGAATTGGCTATTCATGATGGAATCGTGTACCGTTGGGTCGTTTCTTCAGGCGTTGCGTCCGGCAAGTCGTATCGCGTCTCCAGCGACTGCATCGGGAATCGCTGGGAGAAGTTCGCTCGCAGCTTTGCGACGTCCGGAGGCAGCGCCTCGACGCGGGCGCGGACGCCCACGATGTCCCGGCCGCCGTCGGGTGCCTCCAGCGTCATCTCACGCTCGACGAGCGCCGCGGGCACGAGTTCTTCGTAGCACTCGGCGACGAGATCGGGGCCGTAGCCCATCCCGACAAAGCGGAGACCTTGCCAGATGTAGCGGCGGTCGTGCTCGGTGACGCGGCCGGCGAGGACGTCTCGTGGGACGATGCCTTCCTCGGAATCCAGCACCTCGCTCACGAGTTCGTCGTAGATACCGGGCTTCTCGAAGTTCTCCCGCCAGCCCGCGAAGTTGAGGATATAGCGGTCGACACACCACGCGTACCGCTCCTCGATGGCTGGCGACGGGTGATAGCCGTTCGAGCGTTCGAGGGCCCGCGTCGCGAGCGTCTCCACGAGATCCTCGCGGTCCTTCGAGGCGTATCGCCGCCCGGCGAGAAAGCCGATGTGGAGGGTGACTTCCGGCGTTTCGACGGTCTTGACGAGGACGCTGATTTCCTCCCACGTCTCGCCGGTGCGGTCGCCGCGAAGGCGTCGGAGGCGACGTTTTCGCCGCCACTGGTCGGTCTTGTACACGCCGAGGCCGACCAACAGCGCTGCGGCCAGCATCGACGGATACAGCCACACCTGTACCCAGAACTGGACGACGATGAGCTCAAGGACGAACACAATCGCCGCCGGCACCAGGAGGCGCCAGATGAGTGCCGATGTCTGCAGCGAAGTTGCCAGATCCATGCGCCAGAGCTTGAAGCGCTCCGAGGCCGACGCCGCCGGGCCGTCGTCGCCGGCATCGTCGCTCTCGTCGGGGCGGTCCGGGACC
Organism: Natronomonas halophila; assembly: GCF_013391085.1. Classification (NCBI taxonomy): domain Archaea; kingdom Methanobacteriati; phylum Methanobacteriota; class Halobacteria; order Halobacteriales; family Natronomonadaceae; genus Natronomonas; species Natronomonas halophila. The sequence goes on from NZ_CP058334.1 coordinate 618,480, forward strand.
TGAATAACGGTCTCGGCCTCTGGCTGGTCGTCAATCGGGCGGACCGCAGGCGTCAGGGCTTCGTCGAAGGGATCGGTGACGCCTTCCTCCAGTGAGAGCGTGTCGGCTTCGCCCTCGAAGGCGCTGCGGATGTGGGCTTTCGCTTTCTCAACCGTGTCGTCACCGAAGATGATGGCGCGATTCGTGCCCTGCGTCGTCCGAATCTCGTCGGCTGCCTGCGTAATCGTCTCCGGCGAGTAGCCGGTCTCTTGGGCGGCGCGGCGAATCCGCGCGGACCGAATTCCCCAGATGGTACCGCGGCCGAACACGACGGCCGCGATGACGTAGCCCCAGCCGTTCGTCATCCACTCGAAGAGCGCCGAGATGACGGGCGCACTGGAGGCCGACACTTCGGTGCCGGAAGTCGCGGCGTAGAAGAACCCGGCGCCAGCGATTGACGCCAACAGGATCGCGCCAAGAGTAAGCGCTTTCGTTGCGGGCGAGGCGACGAGCAGACCTCGAATGCTTCGCCAGACGCGAATCGGGATACGGAACGGGAACGTGAGGACTCGCCACAGGAGCCTCAGCCCTCGCGACCCTGCCTCGAAAACAGGTCCGAGCAGCGTTTTGATGCGGCGGGCAGCACGAACCACGAGCCGAACGGGTAGGGTGAGAACCCGCCAGATGAAGCCGATAACCGTCGCGACGGCCGCCCGAAGGCGGTCAAGCGCCCCCATCAGTCATCACTCCCGGTGCCGTGGTTCGACGGCCCGAACGCCATCTTGTCCTCGTTATCGAGTTCCTCGATGAGCTGGGCGACGTCGTCGCGAGCGTCTCGATACAGGTGGCCGAGGTTGTACTCGGTCTCCATGTACTCGAGTGTCGCCTTCACCTCGCCGAGGGCCTGCTTCGCGGTCGGGATGCGGTTCCCGCGAAGGACGGGCTCCAGCCACGAGTTCTCGATGTTGCCGGGTTCGAGATCGGCCACGCCGTCGTGGACCTGCTCCAGTCCGTCGTCGGTCTTCCGGTGGGCGCCCAGCGCTGCCAGCCGGGCGAGTTGGCCCGCGGACCGCGTCTTCAAGCCGTCCTGCCAGTAGATCGCGTTCGACCCGACGGCTGGGATGTCTTCGAGCGGCACTTCGTCGGCGGTCTGGCGCTGCTCGCGATACGCGAGTTCCAGTTCGCGACGCTCGCGTTCGGCGCGTCCGACGTCGTTCTGCAGGGCCTCCAGGAGGCCGCCGTAGCGACGCTGAATCCACTTCGCCAGCAGCGCGATACCGGCGAGCAGCAGGACCCAGAACAACCAGTTCGTCGCGGCGGCGATAGCCAGCCCCATCAGTTGGGCGGCTTTCTCGGTGAGGAAGCCTTCAACGAGGTCGGCGCGGTCATTGATGTAGCCAAGGTAGACCTGGAGTTCGTCGGGGGAGGTCCCGTAGCCGTGGGCTTCCGAGACCTCCTTCAGTTCCTCAATGACGGGCGCGTATTCCTGCAGTTCACTGGCGCCGACGGAGACGCCGGTCTTCCGCGCATACAGCGTGATCTCTTTCGTGCTGCCGTCTTCGAAGAACAACTCCAGCGTGTACAGCGATTTCTCGCCGAGCGGCGCGGCATCGTCATCGTAGTCGACGCGGACCTGCCGGCCGCCGGCCAACACCTCGGCGTTCGCGGGTTGCTGTTGGACACGGGCGGCCTCGACGGATTGAGAGAGGGAGAACACCGCGAACGGCCCGGTGGTTTCGAACACCGAATCCGACTGGTTGACGGCAACGCCAAGGAAGTCCTCGTCGAACTGCACGGGCGTGACGCGCACCTGTGAGGCCGCGGTCGGGCCCTCGGGCTCCGAGTCACCGGCTGCCGGTGTCGGCGTCGAGGCTGTCTCTGTCGGCGTCGCGGTCGTCGTGTTCGTACCGTCCTGGGCGACGGCGCCCATCGGGACGGCAACCAGCGAGAGGATCAGTAGCGCGGCGAGGACGAGACGCTTCATGTATCGGCCTCCATGCCGGCGCCGTTGGCCTCACGCTGGTCTTTCGGGAGTCGCTCGGCACGGCGGTCCTGACGGACTTCGACCGACCGCTGCGGCGTCGGTAGCCGCTCCAACGTCTCCATGATTTCCTCGCGAGCGGCTTCGCGATTGAATCGCTCGTTGGACTGCATCCGCCGCTGAAGGTCGGACAGCAGCGCCTGTGCCTCGCCGAGTTTCGCGTCCTTGGTGTCGAGTCGCATCTTGTATTTCTCGATTTGCTCTTTTTGCTGGAGGTAGCTCTCGTAGGGCATCTCGATGGGGGATCGATACTGGTAGTCGGCAGCGTTCGAGACGCCCTCGGTGGTTTCCTGGGCTTGCGTGCGAATCTGGTAGTGGTCCTCGTCGATCTGGACGGCGTGACCCGGGATTTCGTGGGCGACGCGGTCGCTCAACACCGTGCGTTTCGACCGGAGTTCGCGGTCGTGGGCGACAAGCTTCCGCCGGCCGAAGAGCCCGAGAATCCGGGTGGGGAAGTGCTCGTAGACGATCTTGTTGCCGTCGGTGTTCGTCGTCGTCTCGGCTTTGCCGTACCAGACGGTTTCGGTGCTTTCCTCGTCGCCGCCTTCGTCTTCGTAGACGATGTCGAGGCGGCCGCGGCCGCGGTCCTTCTTTGCCCGGTAGGCGACGCCGCCGAAGATACCGACGATGGCGATAACGCCGGCCTGAATCGCGTTCGCGTACGGGACTTCCGCCGGCGCGCCGGCTTTGAACGTGAAGTAGACGTAGACGCCAGTTGAGATGATGATGCCGCCGATAGCAAGTACCACCACCTTCGCGGGTAGCGTCAGGGTCTTGTGTTTCTTCAGCCACGAGACGCTGTAGTCGCCGCTGCGGCGGGCTTCCTGTTTCACGCGGTCGGTCCCGCTGTCGGGGTTTTCGCGGTCGTCACCGAAGACGTTCCAGCGGTCCAGCGCCCAGATGACGAGCAGAACGATGACGACGGCGATAACGCCGATGGCGACGTAGTTCACCATCAGCGGTCCCCCTGAGCGACTTGCGCCTCGATACGGGCGGCTTCATCACTCTCGTCAGTGTGGCCGATCTCGACGTCGCTCTCCTCGTAGAGATCCATCCCGCGTTCCCAGAGGGCGTTGTACTCTTCGGCGCGGTCGGCCAACGCCTGCGTAATTTGGTGGCAGCCGATGGATTCGGCATACCGCCGATAGGCGCGCTTCGTCTGGCTCATATCGGCGTCGGCGTACTCCGATTCGAGCGCTTCGCGTCGCCGGCGCTCGACTGGATCGATGAACACCGGACAGCGAGTTCGGTAGTGCTCACACCCCTTGCACGAGTCGGGGAAGTCGCCCGTGCCGTCGCCATCGACGCGGCGCATCGGATATTCGGCCATCCCGGCGTCTTCGTCGTCGCTATCGATGCGGCGGAGTTGCGTGAGGTGGTGGTCGACGATGCTCACCATATCGCCGCCGGGCAGGTCGTGGGCGTCTCGGAGCCACTGGTAGATGCGCTTGGTGAGGTCGGGATCGTCGACGAATCGGACTTCGGCAGCGAGCTCCTCCTGGAGCCAAGTGATGCTGCCGAAGCGAGACGGCTGCTGGTGCTGTGTCTGTGGGTTCATGGATTAATCAGTCTCCTGTAATCGGTGGTCGGCGAGCGGTGCGTCTGGCGGTGTTTGGATGTCGAGACCGTCAAGGAGGTCGGCGATGGTCGGCGTCACCTCCACCGGCGTCAGCAACAGCCCGACGCCGGCGATGGTGCGGACGCTGAACTCGTCGTGTGGGTCGAAGGGACAGGCGTCGCTGCGACTCACGTCGGCTGGAATGTAGAACTGGATGTTGCCGGCGCCAACCTCGGTGACAGTCCCCGTCTCGTGGGGCATGTCTAAGTCGTGGTTGTAATGGTTACAATCGAGGAATCCGTTACAATCGGCGGCCGATTAAAAACGGCGGCCCGGGGCCACGGGCCCGCGGACCGGCGGCGTAACTCCGGGTCATCCAGCGATTTTCTTTCGGAGGCTGGTTGAATCATCGAGGTTCGAGGTATGCGTCGCCCTCGGAGATCCGGAACTCGCGCTCCCCGAGATACGTATGCACGCAGAGCTTGTAGATCTCGTAGCCGAACTCCGGGATGGTCGTACCCGTCGTCTCGCCGAAATTGATGTATCCAGTTTCCGGGTTATAGCGACGCCGGACGCGGTGGGCGCCGTACTCTATAGTTTGCCCTCCGAGTTCGCGCTCCTTCGGGAGCGGGAGCTTCGGGGCGGTGAGTTCGACGGGTTTCTGTTCGCGATGCAGGACGTCGCCGCGGCCGTCGATACAGTCGTCGTCAACGAGCCACGCGAGGAGTTCGGCGGGCCGGCCGCCGTTCCACGCTGGTTCTTCGAGTTGGGTGCGACACAGCGGCTGGCAAAAGCGGAGGGCGAGTTGGCGGGCTTTGTGCTCGGCGGCGTCAGTGCCGGCGACCTCGACGTGGCCGCGTTGGCGGTCGGGCGTGGTGTCGTCGCCCCACCAGTTGTCGCGGTTCCCGAGCGGTTCGCGACTGCTAAGGCTGGTGCTGTCGCTCTCGGTGGATTGGCGTGTGGACATGATGGGTGAAGGTGACAGTTGGGACTGGTGTACTCGGCGTGCGGTGTTCGCGCTGCGCCTCCGCCAGTCCAACTGGGTTGGGTTTTCAGGGGCAGCGTTGTATCCCGGATGGGGCCACACGCACGCCGCGCGTTACTCGATATAACTGCCTCCTCCTAGAAAAACCTATGCCTATATTCGCGTTTCAAGCACTCTACCCACCGATTTCCTATTAAAATACCCAAGAAACTGATAGGTATAGGTGTTGCTTTATTGTCTCGGGTTGTGGGTGGCTCAGCTGTCGATACGCCCGAATGTTTAAACCCCTAGGCGCGGCCACCAGTATGTGAGCGCAGACAGCACGCGAGAAAGACGGGTTCGAGGGAGCTACCCAAGTTCCCCTCGCCGACATCTGATTGTTGGTGAGGGGACGCTTAAACCCCGCGGCCCAACTTCTCGTCGTGAAACCGCTGCGCCGCAACCACCAACCATGGAATTCAAACAACTACTCAACGACGACGACGCGGTGTCGCCGGTCATCGGTGTCATTCTGATGGTCGCAATCACCGTGATTCTCGCGGCCGTGATCGGGACATTCGTTCTCGGTCTCGGCGACCAGGTTCAGGAAACCGCACCGAACGCACAGTTCAGCACCGACTACGATACGTCGGGCGACCCGGCACTTACCATCACGCATGACGGTGGGAGTACCATCCCTGCAGACCGACTCACTATCTCCGGGAACAATCACCTGAACCCAAACACGAATGAGACATGGATAGATTATGCAGGCACTGTCAGCGGTGATAGCGAGGTGGCAGCCGGTGACCAAGCTACTGTCACGTTCCAATCGGATATTTCGGACAACAGTGCGCGCGTCATCTGGACGTCTGAGGGCGGCGGCCGAACCGCAACCCTCACCGAGTGGGAAGCCTAACTGAGCTAACCGACCGCTTTTTTATTTGCGCACCACCTCGATAGCACCGTGCTTGCCGACCCGACCGACGCTGCGGCCGCCAAGAAAGCCCTCGTCCGCACGTACAACCCACCGGGCTACGATGACTCAGGGGCTGTATGCAGGACTACGAGCGTGTCCGGCGCGCCGCGGCCAAACAGCAGGAATCCTGAATACCTCCGAACCCATTTATCGCCAGAAAGCATAGCGAGACCTAATGGAAAACACCCCATCGGCGAAAACACAGGCGCAGATATATACGGCCCCACAAACAGATGTCTCGCAGAATCAGGGCAAGTTTCGAACCAATTTCAACTTCCCCGGGCGCACGCTTCCTGACCACGACGACCACGGCTACGGTCCGCTGGCGACCGTCGTCGAGTCGTTCATGGACCCCGGCACGCTGATTCGGATGCACCAGCACCGCAACGAAGAGATCATCTCGTGGGTGCCCGAGGGCGTGATGCGCCACGACGACCGGCAGGGGAACGAACTGGTGACCGACCCCGAGCATCTGATGGTGATGAACGCCGGCAGCGGCTTCTGGCACGCCGAAGAAACCGAGGCCGGGGACCCGCCGCTGCGGATGCTCCAGATTTTCGTCCGCCCCCATAGCCTCGATTTGGAGCCGGACATCCAGCACGAACCCATCCCCGAGCAGACGGCAAACGAGTGGCGCCACCTCTTCGGCCCGAAGGGCGGGGACGCGCCGCTGTACGTCCGCAACGACGTGGCGTTCTACGACTGCCGACTCGACGAGGACGCGACCGTCGCACTTCCCACACGCGCCGGGTGGGATACCTACCTCTACGTGTTCGACGGCGCGGTGACCGTCGGCGAGGACGCCCACGTCGGATTCACCGAAAGCGCGCTCGTGACCGACGGCGAGGACGTCGCCGTGACCGCCACCGAGGAGTCGACTATCGTCGCCTTCTGTATCAACCCCGAAGCACCGATTACCCGACAGGGAACGATTGGCCGCTGACGCGTCGCCGGGGATGACGAGTCGTGGAACGACGCGAGCCACACCCGTCAACCTCGCATGAATATTTAAATACCACATCCATGAAATATGATGTGGTATGGCATCCCAAGAAGTACGGCTGGAAAGCACCATCGGTAGCTACACGGCGAGCGGCCAACTCCATACGCTGAGCGTCTGGTTCATCCTCGCGTTGCGGCTCATGATGGGGCTGGCGTTCCTGCAAAGCGGGGTCGATAAGGTACTGTCCGGTAGTTTCAGCGCCGCGGGCTACCTTCAGAACGCCCCGCCGGCAAACGGCAGTCCGGTCGCGGACCTGTTCGTGAGTATGGGGAACACCCCGTTATTCGTCGACTTCGTGAACATCGCCGTCCCGTGGGGCGAGGTCCTCATCGGCCTCGGCTTGCTCGTCGGCTGTCTCACCAGACTGGCCGCCTTCTGGGGTGCGTTCATGATGCTCATGTTCTATCTGGGCAACTGGGACATCAGCCACGGCTACATCAACGGCGACTTCGCGTATATGCTGGTGTTCCTCTCGGTGGCCGCGTTCGGCGCCGGCCGTATCCTCGGCCTCGACGCCTACATCGAGCAATACGACGTCGGCGGCCAACCGCTCGTCGAGCGGTATCCGTGGACCCGGTACTTCCTCGGCTAGCGGTTCGATTCCTCTTTTATTGCCGTCCGCCGCGACCACCAGCACGAATTGCTACGGGACAGGGGTTTATCCGTCCCATCCGACTAGGGCTCCGTAATGCCGTCCCCGTTCGAGGTGCTGGAGATCGAGCCCGGAGCAGACGAGGAGACGGTCGAACGGGCCTATCGCGAGCGCATCAAGGACGCCCACCCGGACCACGGCGGCTCACGGGAAGCCTTCCGGCGGGTCCGCGGCGCCTACGAGTCGATTCTGAACGGCGACGTCGATGTCGACGGCGATGGCGACGCCGCGGAAGATGCCACGGCGACGAACGGAACGACGTCGGATTCCGAACCGACCGCCGAGAAGCCGCCCGAGGAACGGCCCTCGCGCGTGGAGTATCTCAACTACGAGGTGCTGGCGGATTTCGGCTGGTCGGTCACCGACGACGACCTCTTCGAGAAGGCATCGGCGGCGGACCTCGATACGCGGGATTACGGTCGCTTTCTCGTCGAACCAAACGAGTTGCTGCTGGAAGCCGCCGAGGAACGCGGCTTCACATGGCCCTTCGCCTGCCGGGGCGGGGCGTGTGCGAACTGCGCGGTCAAGGTAGTCGAGGGCGAACTCTCACAGCCGGTCGACCACATCCTACCTCCAGAACTCGTCGAGCGGGACATCCGGCTGTCCTGTGTCGGCGAACCGCTCACGGAGACGCTCCGTATCGTCTACAACGTCAAGCACCTGCCGGAGTTAGAGGAACTCCGTCTGCCCCCGGGGCCGTTCAAACGCGCCAAGGCCGATGACTGACGGGAGACTGCCGACAACGGGTTTCGAACGCCGTTTTCGGTCCGGCGTATTTATATCGGGCCGCCGAAGCATCGGCCGCCTAGAGGCGACCCGCCGATAGGCTCCGTCTTCGGGCTGGCAGCCTGCATCACTGCCTTTCCGAGCGCGTTCTTCCCGCGATAACGGCGTTATCAGATACCGAAACTGCTCTCGTGGTATTTAGTTACGCTGTTGACAATAGTACCGTATGTACCTGTTACAGAAGGGTGGGTTGTTTCTGTTGACCGCGCTGATAGTCGGGGTGGTGTTGCTGGCGATCTCGTATCTCGGCACGACGCTGTAAGGGGAGAGGTCAGCGGTCGGCCAGTGTCTGGACGCCGGTGATTTCGAAGCGGGCCCCGCCCGAGGAACTCTCCGCGGCCTCGATATCCCAGCCGTGGGCTTCCGCGATGCTTTGGACGATAGCCAACCCGAGGCCGGTGCCCTCGTCGCCGGTCGTAAAGCCGGCATCGAAGATTTCGTCGCGTTTGTGCTTGGGGATGCCGGGGCCGTTGTCCTCGACGAAGAAGCCCTCGTCGTCGATCATTCCGACACGAATCCGGGCGTCCTCGCCGCCGTGTTCGATGGCGTTCCGAAAGAGGTTCTCGAAGAGGCGTCTGACCCGCTCGCCGTCGGCGGTGATGTCCTGCAGGTCGCCGTAGTCGAGTTCGGCCCACATCTCGTCGACGCTGCTCCAGGCGAGACTGACCGTCTCTTCGAGGTCGACGCGTTCGAACTCGTCGACGTCCTTGCCCTGACGGGCGAGGGTGAGAACCTCCTCGATAAGTTTCTCCATCCGTTCGAGGGATTCCTCGGCGGTCTGGAGTTGCTGCTCGTTGTCCTCCTTGCCCTTGGCCATGCCGATGTTGCCGATAGCGACGTTGAGCGGGTTCCGGAGGTCGTGGCTGACGACGCTGGCGAAGGCTTCGAGTTGGGCGTTGCGGCGCTCCAGTTGCTCGCGTTTCGCGCGTTCGTCGCTCCGGTCGGCGAGCAGCAGGACGTAGCCGAGCAGGGTATCGTCGTCCTGAACCGCGGTGAGGGTCCCCCGGCCGTAGAACGTCTCGCCGTTGGCCTGTCGGAACTCGTCTTCGAACTCGACAGCATCGGTCCGGAGCGCACGCTGGAGGTCCTGTTTCGGCTCCCGGTCGCTGTGTTCCGGATAGAGGGCGTCGAGGCGCGCGCCCACGACGTCCCCGGGAGCGAAGCCGGTGAGGTCGGCCGCGCCCTCGCTCCAGTCCTCGATGTAGCCCTCGGGGTCGAGACGCGCGACGACGAACCCGCGGGCCGCATCCAGCGTCCGTTCGGCCCGTTCGGCCCGCGCTTCGAGGTCACCGACCGTGTTGCGGCGGCGCGTATCGACGAAGGCGGCGATGGCACCGCCCGCGGCCCCGACCGAGGCGACGGTCGATATCATGAGCAGGGGGTCCAACTCGGCACCGAAAACGCGCGTCCGCAGGAGGACGGCGTCGGCCGAAAAGCCGACGGCGGCCGCGCCGGCCACCGTCCACAGGAGGACGCGGCCCGAATCCGCCGATAGCGTTCGTACCCGGACCCCGAGCGACAGCAGGAACCCGCCCGAGAGGAACACCGGCGTCAGCGCCAGTATCAGAATCGGGTCGAGCGTCTCCGCGGCGTAGGCCCGTTGGCCCGCGACGGCGATGGCGGCGATACCACCGAGCACTAACAGCGGCCCGACCGGCAAGGCGTCAGCGAATCGTCCCATCGGGGGAGTGTGTGTCCGCGTCCGGTATAACCTCTCGCATCGCCACGACAGTCATATCTCCCCGACTCCCGTCGGGCGCCGAAGCCACAAGCGCTTTCTCGGCGCCCGCGTCACCTCTACCACATGCTCACGTCCGTCGAGGCGGCCGCGGTACTCGCGGCCGTCGCCATGGGTGGCCTCGCCGCACAGGTCGTCGTACCGACCTGGCGGACCGTGCTCGCCGCTGCCCCCTGGACCGTCACCGCCGCCATCGCCGTCATCGCGGCGCATATCGGTGCCTACGACCTCCTCGCAGTCGACGCCTCTCCGCTTGCGGTCACCGCTGGCATCGCGGCACTCGCGGCCGCGAGCTGGGTCGGCTGTATCGAACTGGCCACCCTCCGTGACCTCGCCTACCGGGACCGCTATCTGGCTACAACGGGGACTGTGGCCGGCCTCATCCTCGGCGGGTCGCTGCTCTCACACGCCGATTTCACGCCGCTGCGACTCGTCTGGCTCGCCATCGCCCCCATCGGGGCCGGACTGCTCGCCGTGGTGACGTATTTCGTCCTCGGTCTAGTCTACACCGACGCGCTCACCGAACTGCAACTGGCCGGTCTCTATACGGTCGGCGTCATCACCTTCGACGGCGTGGCCTCGGCTATCGTCGTCGAACAACTCGGCGGAACCGACACCGCCGTCGTAACCACGGGTCTCATCTGGGTGGCCGAGCGCGTCGGCCACGACCCGTACATCTGGGCGCTGGTTCCCGCCCATCTGCTGGTCGGCATGCTCTTCGTCAGCGCCTGCGGTTGGGCCGGCAGACACCGCCACGAGGCCGGCATCCTCTCGGCACTCGTCGGGTCGATTGCGGTGCTCTGGTCGGCGACGGTCCTCCTGTTGTCAACCATCCTCCTCGGATAGTTACTTATCACCCCGAGGTGTATCGGGAGTGTGAAAAGCCACATCCGTGACCCGGTCGGAACCGGCGTGGCCGTGGCCATCGGTGTCGCTCTCGGCGTAACGCTTGCGGCGCCGATACTCCCCCAACAACTCGGCCTCCAGACCGATATCGGCGGCGGCCACATTACGATGCTTCTGGCGCTCGGCAGCCTCGGCCTCATCGCGGTTCCGTTCGGCGCATTACTCCTCTATCTCCTCTTTTCCAGAACCGACAGATGAACATCGGACGCAATCTGGGGCTTTTCGTCGCTCTCTCGGCGCTGTGGGGACTGTCCTTCCCAGCTATCTCGGCGGGGCTCGAAACGCTGCCACCGCTGCTTTTCGCCGCGTTCCGGTACGACGTCGGCGGCACACTGCTGCTCACGTTCCTCGTCGTCCGCAGTACCGACTGGCGACCGAAAACCCGGGAAGACGGTCTCGCCATCCTCATCGCAGGCGCATTCCTCATCGCCGGCAACAGCCTGCTTTTCGTCGGCCAACAGACCATCCCGAGCGGTATCGCCTCCATCCTCTATGCGCTCGTCCCCATCCTGACCACCGGCTTCGCGGCGGTCTTTCTTCCGTCCGAACCGTTGACCGGCCGGCGCATGGTCGGCGTCCTCATCGGTCTAGCGGGCGTCGGCGTCATAGCTCGACCCAACCCATCGAACCTGCTCGCGGCCGAACTGGTCGGCATCGCGTTCGTCATCGCCGCCGCCGGCAGCGTCGCCCTCGGCAGCGTCCTCCTCCGGACGCGCACCCCGACGCTGGATACGGCACCGATGACCGCGTGGGCGATGCTTCTCGGTGGCCTCTTCCTCCACGCCGGCAGTCTCGCGGCCGGCGAACCAGTCGCCAGCGTCCGGCTCTCACCAACCAGCATCGTCGCCATCGTCTATCTCGGCGTCCTCGCCAGCGCCGTCGCCTACGTCATCTACTTCACCCTTCTGGACCGATTCGGCCCGCTGGAAATCAACCTCGTCTCCTACGTCGTCCCCGTCTTCGCCACCATCGGCGGCATCTTCCTGCTGGACGAGGAACTGACGGCCACGATGGCGCTCGGCTTTACGCTCATTGCCGGCGGGTTCTTCGTGCTGAAGGCGCGCGTCATCGCCGAGGAGTTCGGTTATTCGGCATGACGGCGTGAGGTGGTCAGACTCTTATAAAAAGAGGTGGGACTCTTAATCGAGAACGACCAGCGGGTCGCCCTGATCGACCGAATCGCCTTCGGCGACGGCGATTTCGGCGACGGTGCCGCCGATTTCGGCGACGACGTCGTTTTCCATCTTCATCGCTTCGAGGACGCAGATAACGTCACCGGCTTCGACGGTGTCACCCTCGGCAACGTTGACTTCGAGGATGGTTCCCTGCATCTCGGCGTTGATGACCTCGCCGTCGGCGGTGACGGCCGGTGCGGACCCGCCGTCGCTTCCGCCACCACCGCCTCCGCCGCCGCCACCGCCACCCGAGGGGCCGGGCGCGGAGGGGCGTTCGGCGGCGAACTCGGCGCGCTCTTCGAGTTCGACCTCGAAGCGCTTGCCGTTGACCTCGACGGTGAACTCCCGTTCGACGACGTCCTCCTCGCTGGAGGATTCGACGTCGCCGGTACCCCACTTCTCCTGAGCCTCTTCGAGCCGTTCCTGTTCGAGTTCGTGGTCGAGGTATTTCGTGGTGTGCGTCCCCGAGGTGAACTCGTCGTCCCGGAGCATCAGCCGGTGGAAGGGGATGATGGTCGGGATGCCCTCGATGTCGTATTCGGCGAGCGCGCGGTCCGAGCGGGCGAGACACTCCTCGCGGTCCGATCCGTGGACGATGAGTTTCGCGATCATCGAATCGTAGTCAGTCACGAGGTCGTCGCCCTGCCGGAGCGCGTCATCGAGGCGGACGCCGATGCCGCCCGGTGGGTCGTAGGTTTCGAGTTTGCCACCCTTCGCGGGCGCGAAGTCCTCGGCGGCGGTTTCGGCGTTGATACGGTATTCGACGGCGTGGCCGTCGAGTTCGACGTCGTCCTGCGAGAAGGTCAGTTCCTCGCCGTCGGCGACGCGGAGTTGCCATTTGACGATGTCGATGCCCGTCAGTTCCTCGGTGACGGTGTGTTCGACCTGAATGCGGGTGTTGACTTCGAGGAAGTAGAAGTTCGCATCGGGGCCGAGCAGTTCGCCGTCCTCGCGGTCCTCCTCTTCGACGAGGAACTCGAAGGTGCCCGCGTTGTAGTAGTCGGCGGCGTCAGCACCGCGGCGGGCCGCCTCACCGATTTCCTCCCGGAGTTCCTCGGAGAGGGCCGGCGAGGGGCCTTCCTCGATGACCTTCTGGTGGCGGCGCTGCAGCGAGCAGTCACGCTCGCCGAGATGCCGGACGTTGCCGTGTTCGTCGGCGAGAATCTGTACCTCGATGTGCCGGGGGTTCTCCAGATAGCGTTCGAGATAGACCGAGTCGTTGTCGAAGTACGCCTCGCCCTCGCGCTTTGCGGCGTCGAGTTGGTCTTCGGCTTCGTCGGGTTCCTGAACGATTTTCATCCCGCGGCCGCCACCGCCGCCTTCGGCCTTGATGGCGATGGGGTAACCGTATTCCTCGCCGAACTCGTGGACCTCCTCGACGTCGGTGACGGGGTCGGTAGTCCCGGGGACGATGGGCACGTCCGCCTTGTCCATGATTTTCCGGGCCTTGGTCTTCTCGCCGGCCTGTTCCATCGACTCAGAGGAGGGGCCGACCCACGTAATCTCGTCGTGGGCTTCGACCTTCCCGGCGAACTCGGCGTTCTCCGCGAGGAAGCCGTAGCCGGGGTGAATGGCGTCGGCGTCGGCCTTTTCGGCGGCCTCGATGACCGCGTCGTGGTCGAGATACGAGTCGGCTGCACGGGCAGGCCCGATGTTGTACGCCTCGTCGGCGTATCGCACGTGGCCGCCGTGTTTGTCCGCATCGCTGTAGACAGCGACGGTGTCCACGCCGAGGTCGTCGCAGGCGCGCATCACGCGCACCGCGATTTCACCTCGGTTGGCAACGAGTACCTTATCGAACATCCTGTGGGTAGAAAATCACGGGGCATACGTCATTCTATCGATTTTAACAATTACCAACTCCGGGAGAGTTTTCGCAGGAAAGGACGTATACTATCCGGAAGAGGACGGTTGACGAAACGGGGGCCGGCTCAGTATCGGTCGGTTCGGCCGGCCGCACTCCAGGCGTCCCGCGGCGCGTCGGTCGGCACGCGAACCATGCGGTTCTGCAGCGAGTTCACACGGCCGGTGAACCGCCAGCGGTTACCGGACCATTCCGGTTCGACGTCTTCCTCTTCTGTCTCTTCCTGTGCCCGCATATGCGAGCGGATAACGGCGGCGATGGCCGCCGCCTCGTCCTCGTCGGCGTCGTCGGGGATGTCGAGTCGCATCGTTACAGCGGGATGTTCCCGTGCTTGCGGTCCGGCTGGTCCTTGCGCTTCGATTCCAGCATCTCCAGGTCGTTGATGAGTCGCGGCCGCGTCTCCTGGGGTTCCAGCACGTCGTCGACGAAGCCGCGCTCGGCGGCCGTGTAGGGGTTCGCGAACGCATCCCGGTACTCGTCGATGAGTTGCTGGCGCCGTTCTTCGACGTTGTCGGCGGCTTCCAGTTCGTCGTCATACAGGATGTTGACCGCGCCACGCGGGCCCATCACCGCGATTTCGGCGGTCGGCCACGCGTAATTCACGTCCGCCTCCAGATGCTTCGACGCCATCACGTCGTAGGCCCCGCCGTAGGCCTTCCGCGTGATGACCGTCAGGAGCGGCACCGTTGCCTCCGAATAGGCGTAGAGCAGTTTCGCGCCGTGTTTGATGATGCCGTTGTGTTCCTGGTCGGTCCCGGGCATGAAGCCGGGCACGTCGACGAAGGTGACGATGGGGATATTGAAGGCGTCACAGAAGCGGACGAACCGCGACCCCTTCAACGAGGAGTCGATGTCCAGCGTCCCCGCGTTGACGCGGGGCTGGTTGGCGACCACGCCGACCGACCGGCCGTCGAGTCGACCGAACCCGGTCACGAGATTGCGCGCGTACCCCTCCGCGACCTCGAAGAAGGACTCCTCGTCGACCACCCGGTCGATGACGTCGACGATGTCGTAGGGCTTCTGCGGTTCGGCGGGCACGATGTTCTCCAGTTCCTCGTCGCGGCGCTCGGGGTCGTCCCACGGTTCGACTCGCGGCGGGTCCTCGACGTTGTTCGACGGCAGATACGACAGCAGGCGTCGAATGTCGTCCAGCGCCGACTCCTCGTCGATTTCGCCGAAGTGGGCGACGCCGGATTCGCTGGTATGGGTCGAAGCGCCACCGAGTTCCTCGAAGCCGACTTCCTCGCCGGTGACCGTCTCGATGACGTCCGGCCCGGTGATGAACATGTGGCTGGTGTCCTGAACCATGAAGATGAAGTCCGTAATCGCGGGCGAGTAGACTGCCCCACCCGCACACGGACCCATGATGGCCGAAATCTGCGGGACGACGCCGGAGGCCTTCTGGTTTCGGTGGAAAATATCGGCGTAGCCGGCCAGCGAGTCGATGCCCTCCTGAATCCGGGCGCCCGCGGAGTCGTTCAGGCCGATAATCGGTGCGCCCGTCTCGATAGCCCGGTCCATGACTTTGCAGACCTTTTCGGCGAAGGCTTCGCCGAGCGAGCCGCCGAAGACGGTGAAATCGTGCGCGAAGACGAAGACCTGTCGGCCGTCGACCTCGCCGTAGCCCGTGACGACGCCGTCGCCGTAGGGCTGGTCTTCGTCCATGTCGAAGTTCGTCGACCGGTGGGTTTTCAGTTGGTCGAACTCCTGGAAGGTACCGTCATCGAGGAAATACTCGATGCGCTCTCTGGCGGTCATCTTGCCCTTCTCGTGTTGGGCCTGAATGCGCTCCTCGCCGCCGCCTTGCTCGGCCTCCCGCTTCTTCTCCCGTAACTCCTCTATCTTGTCATCCATCGTCATAGTGACCGCCTTGCTCGGGGAACGGCCAGCAACGAAAAAGGCGTTCCGCTATCGGATAACGAAGGGGCGGCCCCGAATCCGCCTACAGCGGGGCGCCGGTCAACTCGAAGACGCTCAGCGCCAGCGTGCCGAGAACGGCCAGCAGCACGAGCGTCCGCACCGACCACAGCCAGACCGGTCCGAGGGACTCGAAGGTCTCCGTGCCCGCCTGAATCTCCTCGACGGCATCACCGGCGAGCACCCAGCCCACGAAGAAGACGACGAGCAGGACCGTCGCCGGAACGAGCAGGTTCACGCCGATGTTGTCGAACCACGTCAGCCACGCGGTGTCTCTCGCCGAGGGCACGCCGAGCAGGAAGATGGCGCTGCCGAGCAGGAGCGTCGTCCGCTTGCGCTCGAAACCGTACGTATCGACCAAGTGAGAGACGACGACTTCGAGGAGCGATATCGCGGAGGAAAGCGCCGCGACGGCCACGATGAGGAAGAAGACGAAGCCGACGGCGGCACCGAACGGCACCTCCGAGAGCGCGGTCGGCACCGAAACGAAGATGGCGCCCGGGCCTGCCGAACCGTAATTCCCGCCCTGAACCGCGAGCAGCGGGAAGACGACGAGGCCGGCAGCGATGCCGACAAAGGTGTTCGTCACCGCGATGGCGCCGCTGTCGACGAACATGTCCTCGTCGTCACCGATGTAGGAGGCGTAAGTAATCATCACCGAGAAACCGACCGACAGCGAGAACAGCGCCTGTCCGACCGCGGCCGGGATGACCGCCTGATAGTTCGCCGCGATGACCGAGAAATCGGGCTGGAGGAAATACTCGTAGCCGGCACCGGAGCCGGGAAGCGTGAACGCGTAGACTGCGAGTCCGACCAGCAGCACGACGATACTGGGGACCATCACGCGCGTCGCGCGTTCGATACCACCCCGAATCCCGAAGGCCACGATGCCGACCGTCACGGCCATGAAGACCGCATGGAAGGCGATGGCCTCGGGGCCGGCGGAGACGGCGCCGAAGTACTCGCCGGGCGCCGAGAGGTACGCGCCCGTCAGGCTCCCGATGATGTACCGGAAGACCCAGCCGCCGACGACGCTGTAATACGACAGCGTCCAGAAGCCGGCGAAGACGCCCAGAGCGCCCACGGCCCGCCAGCCGGGGAAGCCGAGTTCGTCGAAGGCGTCGATAGCACTCAGGCCCGCCCGGCGACCGATGACGAACTCCGCGAGTATCGCCGGGAGACCGATAATCAGTACAGCAATCAGGTAGACGACGAGGAACGCCGCCCCGCCGAACTCGGCTGTCTGATAGGGGAACCGCCAGATGTTCCCGAGACCGACGGCCGAGCCGACCGAAGCGAGTATGAAACCGAGTCGCGTCGCCCATGTTTCTCTGTCTGCCATGCCTATCGGAGAGCAACCGGTGGATAGGGATAATTGACACTATTCGACGGCGCTATGGGACGGATTTTGACTTCCGGAAGATGCCGCCGCTATACTTCCACCCCGTGGCGAGCGTTTTTATATACCGATTCGATGCCATACGACAGGCACTTATTCACCAATCCGTCAGGGAGAGATATGCGACTCATCGCCCACCGTGGCTTCGCGGGGGCGTTCCCGGAGAACACCCGTCAGGCAGTCGACGAGGCCACCGCCTACGCGGACGAAATCGAAATCGACGTACGGCGGTGCGAAAGCGGCGAACTCGTCGTGATTCACGACGCGACCGTCGACCGCGTGACCGACGGGGCCGGCGCCGTGGCCGACCACACCATCGACGAACTCCGCGACCTCGACGTCCTCGGCACCGGCGAGGGCGTGCCAACCCTCTCGGAAGTCCTGCGCGCTGTCCCGAACCACATCGGTGTCAACGTCGAACTCAAGGAACCCGACCTCGCCATCGACGCGCTGACGCGAATGAGTTCGCTCCACCCCCAGACGCTCGTTTCCTCGTTTCTACCGGACGCGCTGGCGGACTGTCGGACCGCTGCACCCTCCGTGCCGCGGGCACTCATTACCGACGACGACGAGGATGCGGTCCGGACCGCCCGCGAACTCGACTGCGAGTACGTCCACCCCGCCATCGACGCCTGTACCGAGCGACTGATCGGCGCCGCACACCGGCAGGGCCTGAGCGTCAACGCCTGGACGGTCCGCACCCGCGAGGAAGCCGCGGACCTCGCCGAACTCGGCGTCGACGGCGTCATCGCCGACCACTGGGACATCAGGCCGGAGGACAACCTCTAGCCGGTTCTGTCATACGAACAACCCGTCAATCAGAGTCCTTCGATCGGCGCCATCCCGTCGATTTTGCGTCAAATTCGTGAACAACTGTTCGTGAAATCAACCGCCATGCGTGTCCCGTGTTACCACGAATACGGCAGTATATGGCACGATTTAAGCGCCTGCCGGTCACCAACACAGGTGGATGAAGCTACACGAATATCAAGCGAAGGGAGTCTTTGCCGATGCCGGGATTCCGGTTCCGGATTCCACGCTCGCATCGACCGTCGACGAGGCGGTCGAGGCGGCCGAGGAGATCGGCTACCCCGTCGCGATCAAGGCGCAGGTACAGGTGGGCGGCCGCGGTAAAGCGGGCGGTATCAAACTCGTCGACGACGCCGACGAGGCCCGCGAGGCCGCCGACGAAATCATCGGGATGGATCTCAAGGGACTGCACGTCGACAAGGTCCTCGTCGAGGCTGCCGTCGACTTCACGAACGAACTCTACGTCGGCGTGACGATGGACCGGACCGTCGGCAAGCCCGTCGCCATGGTCTCGACCCGCGGCGGCGTCAACATCGAGGAAGTCGCCGAGGAAGACCCCGACGCAATCGTTCGGGAACACATCGACCCCGCCTTCGGGATGCATCCCTTCCAGGCCCGGAAGGCCGTCTACGAGGCGGGCGTCGACCGCGAGGTCGCCAACGACGTCGCCTCCATCCTCTCGCAGCTCTACGACCTCTGGGAGGCCAAGGACGCGACCGAAATCGAGGTCAACCCGCTGATGGTCACGGCCGACAATGAAGTCATCGCGGCCGACGCCGTGATGAACATCGACGAGGACGCCCTCTTCCGGCATTCGGACCTCGAAGCCATGGAAGACGAAGCCGCAGGCGACGAACTCGAAGCCAAGGCCAACGAGTACGGCTTCGACTACGTCCGCCTCTCCGGCAACACGGGTATCATCGGCAACGGCGCCGGCCTCGTCATGACGACGCTGGACCTCGTCGACTACTACGGCGGCGAACCCGCCAACTTCCTCGACATCGGTGGTGGCGCCAAGGCCGAACGCGTCGCCAACGCACTCGATATGGTCTTCTCCGACGAGAACGTCGACGCGGTCGTCTTCAACATCTTCGGCGGCATCACCCGTGGCGACGAGGTCGCCCGCGGTATCAACGAAGCCCTCGAAAGCTTCGATGAGATTCCGAAGAAGGTCGTCGTCCGCCTCGCCGGCACCAACGCCGAGGAAGGTATGGAAATCCTGAACACCGACCTCGTGACCGTCGAAAAGACGCTGGAAGACGCCGTCCAGCGTGCGGTCGAATACGCAGAGGAGGCGAACTAACATGTCCATTCTAGTCGACAACGACACGCGCGTCGTGGTACAGGGCATCACCGGCGGTGAGGGCGAGTTCCACACCAGCCAGATGATGGAGTACGGAACCAACGTCGTCGCCGGCGCCGTCCCCGGCCGCGGCGGCCAGGAAGTCGCCGGCGTCCCCGTCTACGACACCGTCCACGAGGCCGCCCGCAAGGAGGACGCCGACGCATCCGTCGTCTTCGTCCCCCCGGCCTTCGCCGCTGACGCCCTCTTCGAGGCGCTCGACTCCCCCGTCGACCTCGTCGTCGCCATCACCGAGGGTATCCCCCAGCAGGACATGTCGAAGGTCTACCGCAAACTCAAGGAAACCGACACCCACCTCGTCGGGCCGAACTGCCCCGGCGTCATCACCCCCGGCGAAGCCAAACTCGGCATCCTGCCGGGTAACATCTTCTCCGACGGCAACGTCGGTCTCGTCTCCCGCTCCGGGACGCTGACGTACCAGGTCGTCGACAGCCTCACCAACCGCGGCATCGGCCAGACCACCGCCGTCGGTATCGGTGGCGACCCCATCATCGGGACGGACTTCGTCGACGCCCTCGACATGTTCGAGCAGGACCCCGACACCGACGCCGTCGTCATGTGTGGCGAAATCGGTGGCGAGGACGAGGAAGAGGCCGCCGAGTTCATCGGCGCCAACATGGACACGCCCGTCGCCGGATTTATCGCCGGCCGTACCGCCCCGCCGGGCAAGCGTATGGGCCACGCCGGCGCCATCGTCTCCGGCTCCGGCACCGGCACCGCCGAATCCAAGATCAACGCCCTCAACGACGCGGGCGTCCCCGTCGGCGACACCCCGAACGAAGTCGTCGACCACATCGAGGACTTCCTCTAGAACACCCACTTTTTGCACCTCCTTCGCGCGCCGAAGGCGCGCTCAGTCGGGCAAAAACTTGGGGAAAATATGCGCGACTCGCTCCTGTCGCGCGCCTCCGGCGCGCGGTAGTCGCTCGTCGCTACCGGACTGCGGGCACCTTCGGTGCCCTTGTCCGGGGAACCGCCTCGGGGGCCGACCTTCGGACGGCCCCTCGGCGGATGCTTCACGTCACCTTCCCGTTTATTTAAATACCAGAACGGCAGCACCGGCCCTGTGCGCTGAGAAACGCCCACGGCCCGCCGAGGCGGTTGTGCGGCACACGGGTCGTGGTGTTGGGTGCCGCCTGTTCGCTATCCGAAACGCCATAATGCTCGGCGAACAGTCGCCGGTATGCGCGAACACATCGTCGGTCGGTCGCGGCGCCTGACGGCCTACTTCTGCGGCATCGCGCTCGGCTTGGCCTTCCTCGTCGCGGGGCTGGAGGCTGCGCGAGTGCAGTTTCTCGGGGACCTCGGTGGTGTCGCACTCTTCGGCTACGCGGCGATCGGCCTGCTCGGCGGTCTTGCCCTGTCGTTCGTCGCCGGCTATCTGAACGGCGGTATCCTCGCCAGTTGGGCCGGTGGCTTCGTTCCCGCGGCCGCTCGCGTGGGACCACCCTTGGCCGATGGAGCACTGCGCGAGGCGGCCGTCACGCTCGTCGGCGCGGCCGGCAGCGCCATACTGCTTGGCACCATCGGCTTCGTCGTCGCCGTCGAGAAGCATCGCCACGACAGCCGGAATGCCGACCTGCCGGACCCGCCGTCGCGGTTCGCGCTCCTGCAACTCGTCGCACTCGCGCTATTGGTCGGGACGACGCTCCTGATGCTGTCGCTGTTCCTCTGAACCACGACACGAACGGCGAATACCGTCGGGATTATGCGTCCGGCCGCCGGCCGATCGATATGGCAATTCTGCACACCTGCCTCAACGTGGCTGACGCCGACCGCGCCGTCGAGTGGTACACCGAGAACCTCGGTTTCGAGGAATCGTGGGGCTTCGAGACGCCCGACGGCGAGACGGTCAACCGCTACGTCGCCGACGAGGACGGCGTCGAACTCCAGCTTTCGGACACCGAGGGCCAGACGCCCGCTGACGAGGGGGACCTCTGGGACCACCTCGCCGTCAAGGTCGATGACGTCGACGCGGCCTTCGAAGATATCGACAACCACGGCGTCGTCAAAGAACCCGCCGACCAGCCCGCCGCGGGCGCCCGAACGGCCTTCGTCAAGGACCCGGACGGCCACGTCATCGAACTCATCGAACCGCTCGAAGATTAAGCCGGATCGGCCGGTACGACGAAAACAGGTTTGTCGACCCGCGAGAGTACGGCTCGCGTCGTCGACCCAATCGTCGAGATACCGCCCTGCCGCGCGGGACCCATGATTATCTCGTCGACGTCGTTCTCGCGGACGAAGGTGACGATTTCTCGTGCCGGTTCGCCGTCGCGTCGGAACGTCCGAATCTCGGTCACATCGGCGAGCCGAACCTGTGCGAGGTCCAGCGCCGCCTCCCGGTCGTCGGACTCGTCGGGGACGTCGACGGTGAGTACGTTAACCCGGTCGCCGTCTTCCAGTTTGTCCCGAAGGTACTCGCAGGCCGCCGCAGTCGTCTTCTCTGACGCCGTTGCGACGAGGTACTGGGTCACTATCGGAGGTTAGGCGACGGGGAGTTAAGCGCTTTCCCCGATTTTGACCCGGTTCCGTAACGACCGGCCGTCGGCGAGTCGCCGAACGTTCTCCGCGACGATATCCGCGAGTCGGCCGTAGTAGTTCGGCGTCGCGCCTGCCGTATGTGGGGTGATAAGCACGTCGTCGAAGCCCCACAGCGGGTGGTCGTCAGGCAACGGTTCGGGGTCGGTGACGTCGAGTGCGGCACCGCCGAGCCGACCGCGTCGGAGGGTGGTCACCAGCGCGTCGGTATCGACCACCGCGCCCCGGGCGATGTTGACGAGGACAGCGTCCGACGACAGCGTTCCGAACTCAGTGTCCCCGATGAGTCCGCGGGTCTCCGACGTCAGCGGACAGCAGAGTACGAGGTAGTCGGTTCGGCTGAGCGCCTCGTGGAGTTGCTCCTGGCCGAACACTTCGTCGGTTGGACCGCCCCGCTCCGGCCGGCGACGGACGCCGAGCGTGCGAACGTCGAAAGCGTCGAGTCGCTCCGCGATGGCGGTGCCGATGGCACCGAGTCCGACGATGGTAGCCGTCGACCCCGCGAGTTCACCGGGCGACAGCGTCTGCCACGTCTCCGCACGGCTGGCGTCGTGGAAATTCCGGGAAAACGCGAGCATCGCACCGACCGCGTGTTCGGCGGCGTTCGGCGCGTGGACACCCGCTGCGTTCGTGAGTTCGACGCCGGCATCGGCGAGAGCATCGAGCGGGAGGTGTCCGTACCCGGCGTAGGCACACGCGAACAACTCGAGGGAATCGGCCCGCTCGAGCAGGTCGGTATCGATTCGCGGGCCCGTTACCACGTCGGCGTTGGCGATGGCGCGCCGCTCCTCGGCCGGCGTTTCGGCGTGCCGCACCGTATGTTCGTCAAGCCGCGTCCGGAGTTCGGTCGCATACTCTTCGGCGTCATGGCGATGGACGCCTTCCCGAAGGACGAGCAGGTCCATACCGGCCGTTCGACGGCCGGTCATATCAACCTCCGCGGCTCACAGCGAGAGCGGAACGACGACCACGGGGACGTCCGCGCCTTCGATAATTCGGCGCGCAGTGCTGCCCATCTCCGGACCTGCGTCAGGCGTTCCGGCGTGTGGGCCGATAATGATTGTATCTGCGGTTCGGTCGTTAGCCGCCGCGAGGATGGCGTTCGCTGGGTTGCCGTCGCCTTCCAGTCGTTCGGTCGAAATCTCGGCCTGTCCGAGCAATCGGGCGTTCGCGACGTTAATCGCGTCCTCGGCGTCCCGCTCCTCAGCGGCCGGAACCGTGACCACGTCGACCCGGTCATCCCTTTCGAGGCGGTCTTCGAGATAATCGCAGGCTGCGGCCGTCGTATGCACCGAATCGGTGGCGACGAGATACTGCATACCGACACCTCGGGCGGCCGCCCCTCGAAAGTTCGGGTCGGCGCGAAACGCGGGCCTTACCAACGACCAGTTCGAGCGTTCGGTAATGACGAGTCGTCGGCAGTGGGCGGCGTTGAGCGTCGCCACGTTCGCACGCTTTGCCGGGGCCATTCTCATGGGGACGGTGCTGGCTGTCATCGTCGAGGAACGCGCCTCCGCCTTCGCCGCGGGCGTCGTCGGCACCGCTTACTACGCGGGCCTGATGTTCTTCTCGCCGTTCTGGGGCGCGCTGGCGGACATCTCCGGCCGGCGCCGCCTCATCCTCGTCGTGACGGGTATCGGCGGCGTCCTCGCGATACTCCCCCTCATCGTCGTCGATACGGTGCCGGTCGCCATCGGTTCGCGAGCCATCTACGCTGCCTTCCTCGCCGGGTTCGCGCCCGTCGCGCTGGCCATCGTCAGCCATCACGGTGGCACGACGGGGCGAGGCCGCTCTATCGGCATCTTCAACAGCGCGCGGTCCGGCGGCTTCGCGGTCGGCTACGTAATCTCCGGTGCCCTGTTGGAGTACGTCACAGCCGTCGATATCTACTGGGCTATCGCGGCGATTACGTTCGTTTCGACGGTCGCAGTGCTGCTCGTCTCTGACCCGACGCCGACGCCCGAACGCCAACCGACCGCGAGCGAACTGGTCGCCGAAACGCGTCGACGGCTCTTTCCGGCGCCCGACGAACGCAGTCACCTCAAACGGAACGGACTGGTGTGGCTCTACGTCGCCGTCGCGCTCCGGAACGTCGCCGTCCTCGGTATCATGGCGATTATGGCGCCGTACCTAGTCTCAGTGGTCGGCGTCACGCAGGTGGCGATGGGGGTTCTTTTGGCGT